>JBKOYM010000056.1:0-4864 GCA_046725375.1 Actinomycetota bacterium | reverse complement strand
TACTTCTTCGCCCGTCCCGGCGAGCGGCCCTATCACGTCGGCTTCGTCACGCCGCCCGACGCGGAGGGCCGCCGCAGCATGCTGCACGCGCCGGAGGAGACCGAGCTGCTCGAGGAGACGTCGCTGGCACCGAGCCGGCTCGAGACCCTGGTCGGGGCCGGCACGTTCCGCCCGGAGGTCACGACATGACGGTGGTCCCCTGGATGCATGCCTTCGTCGACGTACCTTCGGAGCTCGCGGGCGCGACCGAGTCGTTTTGGTCCGCCGCGACGGGGTGGCCGACCGGCACGCCGTGGACCAACCATCCCGAGTTCGTCAGCCTGCAGCCGCCGGAGGCCAGTCCGTATGTCCATGTGCAGCGGATCGGCGGCGCGCCCCGCGTCCACATCGACCTGCTGGCCGACGACATCGACGCCGAGGCCGCGCGGCTGGTCGAGCTCGGGGCGCAGCGTCGCCGACGGTTCGAGTGGTGGCAGGTCATGTCCTCGCCGGCCGGACTCCCCTTCTGCCTGTGCAGCGAACCCGACCGCGTCCGACCGGGACCGACAACGTGGCCGGACGGCCATCGCAGCCGCGTCGTACAGGTCTCCGTCGACGTCCAGGCCGAGTCATACGCGACCGAGCTGGCGTTTTGGCGCGAAGCGACCGGCTGGCAGCGTGAGCCAGGACGTCGACCCGAGTACGACAGGTTGGCTCCCCCGGAGTCGTCGCCGTTGCGGTTGCTTGTCCAACGACTCGAGAACGACGACGGCGCCTTGACGACACGGGCACATATCGACATGGGGACTGACGACCTCGATGCCGAGGTCGAACGGCTCCAGGCCCACGGAGCGACCGTCCAGCGTCGGATGGACTACTGGGTCATCCTGGATGATCCGGCCGGCCTCCCGTTTTGCGTCACTCCGCTGCCGCCCGACTGACGCGGCGATCCCGAGCGAGACTCGCGACGGCCGTGATCGCCAGCGTGACCAAGATGACGACTAGGCTGAGCCAGGTCGGGATCTCGGGCACACCGACGTGCTCTCCCCCGTTGATGAACGGCAACTCGTTTTCGTGCAGGGCGTGAAGCACAAGCTTGACACCGATGAACGCGAGCACGAACGACAGTCCGACGGAGAGGTAGACCAGCCGATCCAGCAGGCCGCCGAGCAGGAAGTACAGCTGCCGCAGGCCCATGAGCGCGAAGACGTTGGCGGTGAAGACGAGGTACGGCTGCTCGGTCAGTCCGTAGATCGCCGGGATCGAGTCGAGCGCGAAGATCACGTCGGTCGACCCGAGCGCGATCATCACGATCAGCATCGGCGTGATCAGGCGCTTGCCGTTGCGCCTGACGACCAGCTTGACGCCGTCGTACTCGTCGGTCGCGGGCAGCCGCCGCCGGGCGAACCGGATCAGGCGGTTCTCCTGGTACTCGTCGTTGTCATCGCGGTGCCGGATGAGTGTCCAGGCGGTGTAGATCAGGAACGCGCCGAAGATGTAGAAGATCCACGAGATCGTCTCGATCGCGACGGCGCCGACGGCGATGAAGACGCCCCGGAACACCAGCGCCAGGATGATGCCGATCAGCAGGGCCTCTTGCTGATATTTCCGCGGCACCGAGAAGCGGCTCATGATAATGATGAAGACGAACAGGTTGTCGACCGACAGGCTGTATTCGGTCAGCCATCCGGCATAGAACTCGCCGGCGAATCGACCGCCGTAGTCGAACCACAACCACAACCCGAACAGCAGCGCGAGGGCGGTGTAGACGCCGATCGCTATGGCGCACTCCCTCATCGACGGCTCGTGCGGACGACGTCCGATGATGAAGACGTCGAACGCCAAGACGGCGACGGTGATGCCGACCGTGATCGACCACGCGAGGGTCGAGACTTCCACGAGCAAGCTCCTCCGGTGGACGGCGGTCGGTCACCGGAGGTCTCTTCCGCCGTCCCCGTGAGGCCGGCCGGCGATGCCGGAGCGTCCTGCGACCCGCTGAACGATCGTGATGACGACACCGCAGCGAAGGAATACTCCCCTCCTACGTACGGCCATCCTGTCAGTTGGATCCAACGTCCTGCAAAACAGCCGGTAGCGTCGGTGTCATGAGCCGCCTGCCGTCATCTGTGCAACGCCTGATTCCCGGCCGGACCCAGCCGGTGCCGCAGTTCCTCGAGATCGATCTGTCCCGGGGGCTCGCGGAGACCGCGCCGTCCGATCCGCTGAGCGCACTCCGGCAGCGTCAACAGCCGACGCTGCCGATGGTCCTCGACGGGCTACGCCGGGCGACGACCGACGACCGGGTCGCCGGCGTCATCGTCTTGATCGGCCGGCCGATACCGATCACGCATGTCGAGGAGCTCGGCGCGATGCTTCGCAGGCTCGCCGAGGCCGGCAAGGCGACCGTGGCCTTCGCCGACTCGTTCGGGGAGTTTTCGCCGGGCACGGTCGCCTATGCACTCGCTGCGTACTGCGACGAGATCTGGCTCCAGCCGAGCGGCGGCGTCGGCCTCACCGGCGTCCAGCTCAACGCCACGCTCGTCCGCGGTGTGCTGGACAAGGTCGGTGCCGAGCCCGATCTGCGGCAACGGCACGAATACAAGACAGCCGCCAACACGTTCATGGTCGACCACGTGACCGAGCCGCATCGGGAGATGACCCAACGGCTGGCCGACTCGGTGATGGAGCAGATCCGGTCGCACGTGGCTCGACGGCGGGACTTGAGCGCTGCCGATGTCGACGCTGCCGTCGGATCGTCGCCGATGCCCGCGACCGATGCGCTCGAACGTCGCCTGGTCGATCGGCTGGGCTACCGCGACGAGGTGTACGCCGACCTCCGCCGCCGCCACGGTGCCAACGGCGAGCTGGAGCTGCGCTTCGTCCATCGGTACGCCCATCGCCAGGCGACCAAGCCGACCGAGCAGATCCGTCGGCGCCGGGCCACAGCGATCGCGGTCGTCCCGATACGCGGCAACATCCACACCGGACGAAGCCGGCCCGGCGGCCCCGGTGGACCGTCGGCCGGATCGGACACGATCATCGCGGCACTGCGCCAGGCTGCCGAGTCCGACCACATCAAGGGCGTGGTCCTCTCGGTCAACAGCCCCGGCGGCTCGTACGTCGCCTCCGACGGCATCCGGCACGCGGTCCTCGCCGTACGCGAGGCCGGCAAGCCCGTCGTCGCGGCGATGGGCACCGTCGCCGCGTCCGGAGGTTACTTCGTGTCGATGCCGGCAGATCGGATCGTGGCGCTGCCCAGCACGCTGACCGGGTCGATCGGCGTGCTCGCCGGCAAGATCGTCCTTCGGCAGACCTTCGACCGGCTGGGCGTCACGCGCGAGGCCATCGGGTCCGGGCCGCAGGCGACGATGTTTTCGCCGACGGTGCCGTTCGACGAAGCGCAGGTCGCCCGCCTCGACGCGTGGCTCGACGATGTCTACAGCGACTTCACCCACAAGGCGGCCGACGATCGCCGGCTCGAGTGGAGCGCCCTCGAGCGACAGGCTCGGGGTCGCGTCTGGACCGGTGCCGACGCCCACGAACGCCACCTGGTCGACGAGCTTGGCGGCCGCCAGCGCGCCGTCGAGCTCGCCTGCGAGCTGGCCGCTCTCGATCGCGACCAGATCCGCCTGCAACCGGTGCCGCATGTCCCGTTCATCGAGCGGCTGCGGCCGTCCGAGTCGACCGAGTCTCCGGCCGCGGCGTTGGCGGCCCCGGTCGGGTCGCTCCTCCCGCGCGACACCGACGACCTGCTCCGGCTGGCCGGCGACTACATGGGATTGCCGATCGCCGGCGCTCTCAGCCTGCCGTGGCGCTTTGCGTTGGCGTAGCCACCCGTTACGCGGGGTTGCTCGAGTGCACAAGCTCAGGCCGGCCGGTCCTTCTTCGGCAGTTTCGCCACGACGGCCTCGTACGACTCATCGACCGCTTCGAGGATCTCGTCGTCCGGGATCGCGCCGTTGACGTCGAGAGTGTTCCAGCCCGAGCGGCCGATATAGGCCATGGCATGCGCGTCGTCGGGATAGCGCAGCAGCCATTCGTCGGCCTCGTCCCGGTTACGGCCACACTTGACGCCAACGGACAACGCGTCGCCGGAGCCGACGAAGGCAAAGATCTTCGGCCCCACCTTGGCAACGGTGTCGCCCTCCCAGGGTTCGTCCGGCCAGGCGCCTGGTTTGCCCGTGCAGTACGCGAGCAGCTCGTCGCGGGTCATGATGCCGCCCACCTCCGTCGATGACCGTGCGCCGCGCAGTATGCTCCCCTGGCAGATCGATCTACCCCAGGGGGTACCTGTGGCCGACCCGGTGTTCGTGCACATCGGACCCCCGAAAACGGGCACGACGTACCTTCAGGCGATCTTGTGGAGCAACCGCGCAACGCTCAAGGACCAGGGCATTCTGGTACCGGGGCGGAGCCCGGTCAGCCAGTTTCACGCCACCGTCGACCTGCTCGAGCGTGACCCGATGCGGATCGGCGCGGACCGTACGGCGGGCTCGTGGGAGGCGCTGCTCGACGAGTTGCTGGCGTGGGACGGCCCGGCGATCATCTCGCACGAAAACCTCGGATTCGCCAACGGGGAGCAGGCCGATCGGGCGAAGCTCAGCCTGAAGGCGAAGCACATCCACATCATCTTCACCGCGCGCGAGTTTTCCCGGATCGTGCCGGCAATGTGGCAGGAACGGCTGAAGAACCGGTCGGGAGACACCTGGCGTGACTACATCGACCGTCTGGCGGGGTCCGGTGGGCGCAATCCGAAGGCGTTTTGGCACCAATACACCGGCGCTGGGCTGCTCGCCTGGGCGGAGAGGCTCCCCCCGGAGCAGGTCCATGTCGTGACGGTCCCGCCGAGCGGTGCGCCGCCGACCCTGTTGTGGGAGCGGTTCGC
>JBKOYM010000167.1:0-16643 GCA_046725375.1 Actinomycetota bacterium | reverse complement strand
AAGCGCCGGCCATCAGCCGGGTGGACCGGCGCGTCGTTGCGGATGCGCAGCTCGACCGGGTCGACGTCGCACGCCTCGGCGAGCTCGTCCATCGCCGACTCCGCCGCGAACGATCCCGGAGTCCAGCCGGGTCCCCGCATCCATCGCGGCGTCGGTACGTCGAGCTCGGTCACGATGTCCTCGGTACGCCGGGCCGGCGCCGCGTACATGACGCCCGAGTAGCCTGACGCTCCCTCGTCGTAGTCCGTCACGGTCGACGTCTGCGAGTACGACGCGTGATCGATCGCCAGCAGCCGACCGCTGTCGTCGGCGCCGAGCCGTACTCGCTGCGCCGTCGGAGTCCGATAGCCCACGAGGGCAAACTGCTGCTGCCGTGTGAGCACCACCCGAACCGGCCGGTCGAGCACGCGGGCCGCCATCGCGGCGAGCACGACGTTGGGCCGAGGTGTCCCCTTCGACCCGAAGCCGCCGCCGACGTGCTCCGACAGCACGCGCACGGCGTCCGGCTCGATGCCGAACAACGCCGCGAGCGTGCGCTGCACCGCCATCGGCCCTTGGTTGGAGTCGTACAGCGTGAGCCGGTCGTCGCTCCATTGCGCGGTCGTCGCGTGCGGCTCCATCGGGCTGTTGTGCTCGGCAGGAGTGGTGTACGTCGCGTCGATGGTGATGGGCGCGGCCGCGAGCATCTCGTCGATCTCGCCCGGATCCGGCTCGGTGTCTGGCGAGAACGACACGTCGTACGGCTCGGCGTCGTACGTCACGGCCACCGCGTCCGCGGCAGCTCGGGCGGTCTCGATCGAGTCGGCGACGACGAGCGCGACGACCTCGCCGCGATAGTGCACCCGGTCGTCTTGCAGCACGAGGAGGTTGGCGTCGTCGACCTCCTGGAGTCTGGGCGCGTTGTCGTGGGTGAGCATGCCGATGACCCCGGGCATCGCGAGCGCCGCATCGACATCGATCGCCGCGATCCTCCCGCGCACGATGGTCGACTGCACGATCGCGCCGTACGCCAGCTCGGCGAGCGGAAACTCCGCCGCATAGCGAGCCCGGCCGGTGACCTTGTCGAGCGCCTCGATCCGACGTACGCCGGTGCCGACCGTTGCGGTTGCGGCAGGTGCCGTGGCGGTCATGCGTCCAACCCCGACAGTTCGACAAGGGTCCGCACGATGAGATTGCGGATCAGGGGAACCTTGTACGCGTTGTCGCGCAGCGGTCGGGCGGCGTCGAGCTCCGTGTCAGCGGCGGCCCGGAATCCGTCGGCGGTCGCTGGCTGCCCGATCAGAGTCTGCTCCGCGGCCCGAGCCCGCCATGGCATCGGCGCCACTGCACCGAGCGCGATGCGTACGTCTTGCATCACGCCCTCGCGTACGTCGACAGCCGCTGCGATCGACCCGATGGCGAAGGCGTACGACGCGCGCTCTCGTACCTTGCGATAGGTCGACCCCGCGGCGAGCTCCGACGGCGGCAGGCTGATGCCGGTGATGAGCGCGCCGTCCGGCAGCGTCGTCTCGCGATGCGGCTCGTCGCCGTGCGCCCGGTAGAACTCCGCCAACGGGATGTCGCGGTCGCCGTCGCCGCCACGTGTGTGCACGACGGCATCGAACGCGGCCAGCGGCACCGCGAAGTCGGACGGGTTCGTCGCGATGCAAGCGTCGGACGCGCCCAGGATCGCGAGGTTGCGATGCTCACCGTCTCGCGCCGGACAGCCGGTGCCGGGCGCCCGCTTGTTGCACGGCTTGGTCGCGTCGGTGAAGTAGACGCACCGCGTCCGCTGCAGCAGGTTGCCGCCGGCCGTCGCGATGTTGCGCAACTGGCCGGACGCACCTGCGACGAGCGCCTGCGTCACCGCCGGGTAGCGACGCCGGATCAGTGGGTGCGCCGCCAGGTCGCTGTTGCGCACCATCGCCCCGATGTGGACGCCGCCATCGTCGGTCTCGGTGATCTCGTCGAGCCGCAGGCCGCTGACGTCGACGAGCATCGCCGGCCGTTCGACGCCGAGCTTCATCAGGTCGACCAGGTTGGTGCCGCCGGCGATGATCCGGGCGTCGTCGTGGCTCGCGAGGAGCGCGATCGCGGCGTCGACGGAGTCTGCCGTCTCGTACCCGAACTCCCTCATGAGCCCCCTTCGGCGACGTCGGCGATCGCGGCCACGATGTTGACGTACGCGCCGCAGCGACAGAGGTTGCCGCTCATCCGTTCGCGAATCTCGTCGGCATCGAGGCGTACGGCGTCGTCGCGTACGTCGCCAGCGACCGCGCTCGGCCACCCGGCGGCCGCCTCGTCGAGCATCGCCACCGCCGAGCAGATCTGGCCCGGCGTGCAATAGCCGCACTGGAACCCGTCGTGCTCGACGAACGCCGCCTGCATCGGATGCGCGTCGCCGTCGGCGAGGCCCTCGATCGTGGTGATGCCGCGCCCCGGGACCGTTACCGCGAGGATCAGGCAGGCATTGACCCGCCGGCCGTCGAGCAGCACCGTGCACGCGCCACACTGCCCGTGGTCGCAGCCCTTCTTGCTGCCGGTCAGGTCGAGCCGCTCACGCAGCACGTCGAGCAACGTCGCGCGGTTGTCGATCTCGAGATCGTGGTCGCGGCCGTTGACCTGCAGCCGCACGCGGCTTGTCGTGTCGATGGGGGCTCCTCTTCACGTACCGGCGGGACGCTGCCCAGTATTGCGCGCGGGTCTGCGGAAGGATGCTGCCATGCCCGTGATCGACGTCCATACGCATCTGACGCCGCAGCGGTTCAAGGACGCCGTCGACGCGTCGGGCAGCTGGCACGGGCTCGGCCCGGAGACCGGCGAGCTGCAGTGGCCCGGCTTCACTCGATCGCTGGACGAGCGGATTGCCGAGATGGACGCCATGGGCGTCGACGTCCAGGTGCTCTCCCCCAACGACGGCTTCTACCAGTACGACAAGTCCGTCGACCTGACCACGACGATCGCGCGCGAATGCAACCACGAGATCGCCGAGGTCGTCGGGCGCCACCCGAGTCGCTTCGTCGGGCTCGGCACATTGCCGATGCAGGACGTGGACGCCGCGATCGACGAGCTCGTACTCGCGGTCGACGTACTCGGCCTGCGTGGCGTCATGATCGACGACCACGTCAACGGGCGTACGTACGACGACCCGGCCTTTCTGCCATTCTTCCGGGCAGCCGAACGACTCGGCGCGCTCGTGTTCTTCCACCAGGGCGGCCCCACGACGGTGATCGCCCGGATCAATCGCTATAGCCTGCCGAACGCGATCGGCAACCTCGCCGACCGGACCGTGACATTCGCGTCCCTCGTGCACGGTGGCGTCCTCGACGCGTGTCCCGACCTGAAGCTGCTGCTCGCGCATGCCGGTGGCTACACCGCCTTCGGCGCCGGTCGGCTCGACAAGGCGGCCGGTGCCTTCGAGGGCGGCTATCCGGACGAGCCGCTCGCTCCTCCGTTCGGCGCTGCGTGGGACTACGACCTGCGGATCGACCGGCCGCCGAGCACGTACCTCACGCAGTTCTTCTACGACTGCTGCACCTACGACGGCGCGGCGCTACGGTTCTTGATCGACCGAGTTGGCGTCGGGCACGTGATGCTCGGCAGCGACTACCCAGCGCCGATGTTTCTCAAGGACCCGGTGCGGTGGCTGCTCGGCCTCGACGAGCTGACGGCCGACGAGAAGCAGGCGATCGTCTCCGACAACGCGGCGGCGCTGCTCGGCCTCTGACGGCGTGCGTCAAGAGCGTCTTCACTGACGAGAGCTGACGTTGTCCACAGGTGTGGTTTGGGCCGTTGCGGAGGGGTTCGCCCTGTACTACGGTTTCGGGCGATGTCGACGGTGGGCTGAGACATCAGTGAGGACTCGGGTGACGATGCGGCGTTCGATTGCGACGGCGCTGACTGCTGCATTGGTGGCGGTCGTTGCCCTCTCTGGCTGCAGCGAAGAGTCTGATCCGGCCGATTCCGGTCTCCCATCGAAATCAGAGACCACCGGCTCGACGTCAGCAAGTACTGCAGCTACTCCGTCGATGACTTCGTCGTATGGAAAGCGCTGAAGGACCTGTCGGGAATCGATCTACGGGTCAATGCCACCGACTACCTCCACAATGAGGCGGACATCCACAGCTGGCTCGATCGCGTAGAAGCGGCCATTGACGAGAATGGCCCGGATCCCGCCGGACGCCGCGATTGAAATGCTCAGTGTCCTTGCACGCTCAGCGGGGCTGAGCCCGAGACCATTGCACGAACTGTTTGTAGTACGGCCTCCTAGTGCTACAATCAGTTTGTGCAATTGATCGGACGCCAGCGGGAACGCGATGCCCTCTCGGCCGGATGGGAGCGAGCGAGAGCACACGATCCCCAGCTCGCGGTCGTGTGGGGCCGCCGACGGGTCGGCAAGACGTACCTCCTCACCCATCTCGCCGAAGGCAAACGTGCCGTCTACTTCACCGCGACCCGACAAGACAGCGAAGAGCGGCAGCTCGAGCGGTTCGCCGCGCGCCTGCGCGAGCAGCTCGGTGAGTCGGTGGCCGGACTGATGACGGGTCCGTTTTCCGATTGGGAGTCGGCGCTGCGATTCGTGGTCCGTCTCGCCGATGACGAACCACTGTTGGTGGTGATCGACGAGGCGCCCCGGCTGGATTCGACCGCCGGTGACTTCGGAGACCTCGTGTCGGCGGTGTGGGAAAACCACGTA
The DNA here is from genome assembly GCA_046725375.1 of Actinomycetota bacterium. GTDB lineage: Bacteria > Actinomycetota > Actinomycetes > Propionibacteriales > Nocardioidaceae > DATFRX01. The sequence continues at coordinate 11,968 of JBKOYM010000167.1, read as the reverse complement.
CGAGATCAGTCACTGATGCTGGTCCTATCCGGATCGGCGGTCGCCGTGATGGAGGAGATGCTCGGTCCGAGTGGCGGGCTGCACCGCAGGCCAAGCGTCGAGCTGCGGATGGATCCCTTCTCGTTCCGCGAGGCGGCTGCCTTTCAGTCTGAACTCGACGGCGAGGGGTTCGTCCAGGCCTATGCGGCATGCGGCGGATATCCGCTGCACCTACGGCGTTGGAGCGCGTCGTCGACAGTCGAGGAAAACCTTCAGGAGCTGGCGTTCGCACCGGGAGGACTGCTGCTCCGCGCTGCCCCCGACATCCTCAGCGAGGACCTCGACTGGCGAGGAGGCTACGAGCGCGTGCTGGTGGCTATGGCCGGCGGAGCGAGGCGGCGGTCGCGGATTGCCGGCCGAGCGCAGCAGCGCATCGACTACACGCTCGATCGGCTCCGGAAGGCGGGTTACGTACGGCAGGAGCGCTCGATCGGGCGCCGCGCGGGGGGCGATCCGATGTACGAGATTGCCGACGACTACCTAGCCTTCTGGTTCGCCGTACTGCGAGACGATGCCGACCTCATCGAAGGCGGCCAGGGTCGTGCGGTCTGGCATCGAACGACCGGCCTTTGGGAGCGGCAGATCGGGCGCACGCTGGAGTCGGCGGCCCGGGATCACGCTCGCGCGCTCGTTGCCGCGGGCCATCTGGCTCCTGACACGATCGTGGGGCGCTGGTGGCGCGACGAGACCGCCGAGATCGACGTGTGCGCGGTGGACCGAGACGGCGACCCAGTGCTCGTAGGCGAATGCAGATGGCAGACCGCACCGTTCGATCGGCGGGACCTCAACGACCTGCGACGCAAGGCGGCACTGGTCGGCGATGCCGACGCGGCGCCGACGTTTGCCTTCTGGAGCCGCGGCGGGGCCGACGATCTAGCCGCGGCGCACGGCGACGTCCGCAGCTACACCTGCGACGACCTGCTTCGGTAGATCCGGTACGAGCTGAGAAGCCAAGCCCTGCGGACCGTGCGCTAATCGCTCTCGCGCCTTGTGGATAACTCCCACCGAGGTTGCTTTTGTTTGCGTAGCGTTGCCTTCGTTGAGTCGACGCGGCGAAGGCAGCGAGACATGGACCAAGTGGACGGCGGTGGGGCCGGACCGTTTGCGTACTACCCCGCGAGTGCAGACGCGATCCGAAACATGGCCGCCGACGTCGTCAACAGCGCCGCAGACATCAGAACGGTCCGTAGCCAGGTCGAAGCTGACCATCGGCGTGCGATGGCCGGCGTCAGGGGCGACCTGACCGATCCGATGGCGGCCGCGCCCGATGCGCTGGTGGCAAACGCCGACCGAGTCGAGCAAGCCGCGTGGTTCGCCGCCGGAGTGGTCCGCCTGTTCGCCGACGCGGTCGACGACTACAACCACTATTCGACTCGGCCTCGGTCGGTCGAAGCACTCAACCTGGCGTACACGGAGGCAGTGCTCGACGACTTCGGCATTGACGCCGACGCGTACGCGACGGGCGGGTCGAAGGCGCATGGCGACTACGAGGCTGATCGGGCCGACGCGGCGGCGGACATTCGGCGATCGCTGACGGCCGAGTATCACCGGCTCGGCGGGCAGCTCGACGAGCGAGCCGACCTGGCCGCGCGGATGCTCAACCGCGGGCCCAATCCAGGCGACGTCACCGCCCTGTGGGCCTCCGGTGCGCTGCCGCCTCGCGCCATGGATATCTGGCCGGGCCTGCACCTCGCCGAGGTCCCGCTGATGCGCCTGCCGTACGAGTTGCGCGACGCCGGCGGCGATCGACGCAGCCTCCGACAGCTGTCTCACGACGAGCTGACGGAGCTGTGGGAGACGTACGGCTTCGAACCCGCACGCGAGTTGCTCGCCGACCAGATCGTGTCCGACTACGAGCACATGACGGCGTGGCGGGACTTCAACCTCAAGATCAACCTGGCGTACATGTTCGCGATGGCGCAGGGCCTGCCGGAGTGGGCAGCCCGCAAGCTCGCGCAGGTCCACCTGGAGACCCTCATCGACCTCGTCCAGCCGCTCTCCGCGCCGGCCGAACTCGCGTACGCCCTCACCGCCAAGGACCTCGTCGACGCCGTCCGCGACGACGTCTGGAGCTGGCGCACCCTCGGCGAGGTCGCGATGATCTTGCCGTACGGCAGGGTCGGGAAGATCGGCAAGATCGACGACGCGATCGATGCGATGGACGACCTGCGCGATGCCGGGCGGTTGTCGGACACCGCTGACGACAGCCGCAGGGCCCCCAAGATCGGGGTCGACGATCTGACACCAGTGCAGCAGACAAATCTTCAGCGGTATGTCAAGCGCCTACCTGCCGGAGCCGAGGAGGCCAATATCATCCGCCTATCGGACGGATCGGTGGAGTTCTCAGCCAAGGTGCCGGGACGGGTTCCAGGTTCTTACGCTGTGTACACGAAGACGGTTGACTCGGCCGGCGACACAGTTTCGTATACGAAAACGACCTACGCACCGGACGGCGAAATAGTTCACCGGAAGGACAAGTTCCAACGTGGCTACTGAAGAGCGCACCCGGATTGCCATCCTCACGGACTTGATCGAACTCCGACAGCCCGTGTCTGAGACGGTCGAGGCAGCTTCCGCGCTGCCGTGGGATCGCAACTATGACCTCGTCGCCTTCACTGCGGATCACGCGAAAGTGGCCGTCGAGCGATTCCTTGCCAATGAGGTCTCCAGCGTGGAACTCGAGGCGTGGGCGGAGCTTGTACATGGGCGTGAGGATCTGGCTATCGACGCCCACGACCGCGAACTCATCGTCCAATTCCTGGTCGAGATCTCAACGCCGGAGCTATTCGGCGCGCTGACGGAGGACTCCGCTAAGGCGTGGCTGGATCGGCTCTCAGGAATGACCGAAGCAGACGGTCCCTCGGACACGTGAGACACGATGTGTTCGCGTTCGGTCTCCGGCGGTTTTGCGCTCATACATACGTCCGCGGGCACCTCTGACGGTGCGTGGGCGCGCAAAACCGATGCTGGGTCGGCGCCGCGCGTTATCGTGCCGCAGTGACATCGACGGTCGTCGCGACGCGATACGGTCGCCCGGCGCTGGACGCACTGCGCGACGCCGTCCGAGCGGCGAAAGCGTCCGACCAGATGGCGCCGGTGACCGTGCTGTTGCCCAACAACATCGCCGGGGTCGTGGCCCGACGCCATCTCGCGGCGCACGGCCTGACCCACGACGGGGCACGCGCCGTCGCCGGGATCTACCTCGCCACACTCCCCCGGCTGGCCGAGCAGATCGCCGCAGCCAGCCTGGCCCCGGCCCGGCCGGCCACCGGACCGATCGTCGCCGCCGCCTGGCGGGCCGCACTCGACACCGACGCGGGCGTCTTCGAGTCGGTTAAGGAGCACCCCGCGACGATCCGGGCCCTCGCTGCGGCGCATCGAGAGCTTCGCGATCTCTCCGACGCAGCGCTCGACGCCGTTGCTGAAGCGTCGCCGCTGTCGACCGCGATGGTCCACCTGCATCGAGCCGTCACCGACCGGCTCCAGCCGAGTTGGTACGACAGCACCGACCTGCTGCATCGTGCCGCCGAGCTCGTCGAAGCCGACGCGACGACGACTGACGACGCCGGGCATCTCGTCCTCTACCTGCCGCAGGAGCTGACGCGGGCCGAGGCGCGGTTCGCCCATACACTCGCGGCCCACGATGACCTGACGGTGATCGCCGGACTCACCGGTGTAGCCCGAGCCGACCGGGTCGTACGCCGGTCGCTCGATCGGATCGGTCTCGGCACCGACGTACGTCCGGCGCCGCCGGTGGCCGACGAGGTCATGCATGCGTCGGACTCCGACGACGAGGTGCGGTGCGTCGTACGCGATGTCGTCGAGACGCTGCGCCGTACGCCCGCGCATCGGGTCGCGATCCTTTACGCCCGGACCCACCCGTACGCCCGGCTCCTCAACGAGCATCTGACCGCGGCCGGCATCACCGTCAACGGCGCCGGCAACCGACCCGTCGACGAGCGGGCCATCGGTCGGGCGTTCCTCGGTGTCCTCGCGCTCACGGCTGACGACGTGCCGAGGGCCGACTTCTTCCGCGCGGTGTCCGAGGCGCCCACGCGCACGGCCGACGGCAGTCTCGTGCCGGCATCCCGATGGGAGCAGATCTCGCGCAGCGCGGCCGTCGTGAGCGGCGACGACTGGGCGAGCCGGCTCGATGCGTACGCCGCGAGCGTCGAGACTGATCTGGCGGCCGAGCGAGTACGCGACGATCCCCTGCCGGGCCGGATGGCGGCGTACGAGCGCGACATCGCGGCAGCCCGCGAGCTGCGCAGTTTCGCGACCGGACTGCGTGACCGACTGCGCGCCGGGAGCCGGCTCCGCACGTGGTCCGAGCTCAGCGACTGGGCAGGCCGCCTCTTCACCGACCTCTACGGCGACGCAGCTCAGCTCGCTCGATTGCCAGCCGAAGAGCAGCACGCCGCCGTGACGATCGAGGCGAACCTGCGCGGGCTCGGCACCCTCGAGCTGCTCGAACCGACGGCCGACCTGACCCGGTTGACCGACGTACTCGCGAGCGAGCTGTCCACCGCTCTCCCCCGCGTCGGCCGCTTCGGCGACGGCGTCCTGGTCGCGCCGGTCTCCGCGGCGATCGGGCTCGACGCCGACGCGGTCTACGTCGTCGGGCTCGCCGAGGACACCTACCCCGGCCGCATCCACGAGGACGCGCTGCTGCTCGAGCGCGTACGGGAGCGCGCCGACGGCGAGCTGCCGTCGCACCGCGACCGGCTCGACGCGCGGCACCGACACCTGCTGGCCGCGTTCGAGGCCGCGCCGCATGTGGTGGCGTCGTTCCCCCGCGGCGATCTTCGCCGCAGCACAGGGCGGCTGCCGAGTCGATGGCTGCTGCCGACCCTGCGTGAGCTATCCGGCGACGGCGATCTGGCCGCGACCGAGTGGGAGTCGGCAAGCTCCGACCGGATCCGGGGCTCGGAGTCGTACGCCCGAAGCCTCACCACGACGGCGATGCCGGCCTCGGAGCAGGAGTGGCGCATCCGCGCGGCGGCAGTCGGTCGGCTCGACAGCGACCCGATCGTCGCCAGCGCCGGCACGCTGATCCGGGCCCGCGCGAGCGACGCCTTCACGCGCTTCGACGGCAACCTGACCGACGTCGACGGCCTGCCCGATCCGGCGGACGGCGTACGCCGGGCGTCACCGACCGCGCTCGAGACATACGCCGACTGTCCTCACGGCTACTTCGTCGCCCGGCTGCTCGGCATCGAGCCGATCGAGCAGCCGGAGGAGGTCGTCACAATCAGCGCACTCGACATCGGCAGCCTGATCCACGAGACGATGGACGCCTTCATCACCGAGCAGGCCGGCGCGCTGCCCGGCTACGGCGAGCCGTGGACGCCGACGCAGCGCGGCCGGCTGCGCGAGATCGCAATCGAGAAGGCGACCGAGTACGAGCGGCGCGGCGCGACCGGGCACCAACGCCTCTGGCAGGCCGAACGCGATCGGATCCTGGCCGATCTCGACTGGATGCTCGACGAGGACGATCGCTGGCGGGCCGAGCATGACGCGCGCGTGGTCCGCAGTGAGCTGGCCTTCGGCTTCGACGGCGACGACCCGGTCGCGATCGACATCGGCGGCGGCACCGTCATGCTGCGCGGGAGCGCCGACAAGGTCGACGAGGTGCGCGACGGCACGATCATCGTCACCGACATCAAGACCGGCGGCATGTCCCGCTATCAGGCGCTCAAGACCGACCCGGTCGCGGCGGGGACCAAGCTGCAGCTGCCCGCGTACGCCCACGCCGCGAGACAGCTGCTGGGTGGCGAGACGGCCGAGGCCGCGTACTGGTTCGTCCGGCGCGGCAAGCGCGGCCGGATCCCGGTCGAGCTCACCGACGAGCTGGAGCAGACGTACGCGGCGACCGTCGGCACGCTGGCCCGGTCGATCGCGTCCGGGCTCTATCCGGCGCGGCCGCCCGAGGGGCCCGACTTCGCGTGGGTCCAGTGCCCGTACTGCAATCCCGACGGCATCGGACACGGCGACGCCCGGTCTCGCTACGAGCGCAAGCGGCATGATCCGGCGCTGCGCGAGCTGGTCGGACTGGTCGACCCGTCGGCCCTCGCGTCGGACGACGGGGAGGCGCGATGAGCCCGCTCCCCGACGCGGCCGCCCGCGAACGCATCACGACCGACACGGCGGCGACCCTGTTCGTCGACGCCGGGGCCGGCTCCGGCAAGACCCGGTCGCTGGTCGATCGGGTCCGGACATTGGTGCTCGAAGACGGGGTGCCGCTGAGCGAGATCGCGGCGGTGACGTTCACCGAGAAGGCCGGGGCGGAGCTCCGCGATCGGCTGCGGGACACGTTCGAGTCGGTCTACCGAGCTTCTCGGCGGGCCCGCCGGGAGGCCGATGCTGTCGACGAGCCGCCTCCGGACCGTCGCGAGCTCCTCGCCGCCGATGCGCTCGACGACCTCGACGGGGCGGCGATCGGCACGCTGCATTCGTTCGCCCAGCGCATCCTGACGACGCATCCGATCGAGGCCGGCCTGCCGCCGCTGGTCGAGGTGCTCGACGAGGTGGCGTCGTCGGTCGCGTTCGACGCGCGTTGGTCCGTATTCCAGCGGGAGCTGCTCGACGAGGAGTCGCTGGCCCAGCCCATACGCCTCGCGCTCGCCGCCGGAGTGAGGCTCGACCATCTGCGGTCGCTGGCCCGGGCGTTTCAGTCCGACTGGGACCTGATCGAGGACCGCGTATTGGCGCAGGGTTCCCCCGTGCCAACGCTGCCCGACGTCGGCACCCTGGTCGCCGAGGCACGGGCGATCGCGGCAAGGGCCGACGAGTGCATCGACGACGGTGACCGGTTCCTGGAGCGGTTGGCGGCGCTCGACGGGTGGGCGACGCAGTACGCCGACGCCTCCGACCCGGAGACACACCTCGCGGGACTGCTGGCAGCGCAGGATCTCAGGTGGGGTGGCGGCGGCAAGCAGGCCAACTGGCCCGGCACGCTGAAGGAGATCCGGGATGCGTGCAAGGAGTGGCAGGAGCGTACGGCGACGGCGCTCGGCGCGTTCACCGAGGCGAGCCTGCGACCGCTGGCGTACTGGATCGCGACCCGCGTACGCGACGCCGCGCAGGCCCGCGCGGCCGAGGGGCGCCTGGAGTTTCACGATCTGCTCGTCGTGACGCGTGACCTGCTGCGGCGCGACGCGTCGGTACGGGCGGCGCTGCAGGAGCAGTATCGGCGACTGCTGCTCGACGAGTTTCAGGACACCGACCCGATCCAGATCGAGATCGCGGTCCGGATCGCCGGCGGCGCCGATGCCTCGGCCGCCGACTGGCGCGACGTCGAGGTGCCGGCCGGGTCGATCTTCGTCGTCGGCGACCCCAAGCAGTCGATCTATCGGTTCCGGCGCGCCGACATCGGGACGTATCTGCGTACTCAGGAATGGCTCGGCGACACCGTCACGCTCGACGCCAACTTCCGTACCGCCGAGCCGGTGGTCGACTGGGTCAATGCCGTGTTCGGGTCGGTGATCACGCCGGCCGAGGAGGGGCAGCCGGCGTACATGCCACTCGCGGCGACCCGGCCGTACTCCGGCGTCGGCCCACCGGTGGCGGTCGTCGGCGCCGAAGCCCACCCCGACAAGCCGAACGCCGCCGCAATGCGCGAGCGCGAGGCGGCCGACGTCGCCGGCGTGATTGGGCAGACCATCGCCGAGGGCTGGACGACGTGCGACGTGCGGACCGGCGAATGGCGACCGCTCCGGCTCGGCGACATCGCCATCCTCGTGCCGGCGCGGACGTCGCTACCCTTCCTCGAGGACGCCCTCGACGCGGCCGGCATCGGCTATCGCGCCGAGTCGAGCTCGCTGGTCTATCAGGCGGCAGAGGTACGCGACCTGCTCGCGACCGCGCGGGTGATTGCCGACCCGAGCGACCTCCTGTCGGCGGTGACGGCGCTGCGCTCGCCGCTGTTCGGGTGCGGCGACGACGACCTATGGACGTGGAAGCGCGACGGCGGCTCGTTCAACATCCTGGCGCCGATCCCGGATGAGCGGACGGCGCATCCGGTCGGGCAGGGTCTGGCGTACCTGCGCGGCCTGCACCGCGAAGCCCGCTGGATGACGCCGAGCGAGATCCTCGGCGCCATCGTTGCCGACCGGCGCATGCTGGAGGTCGCCGCGACCGGGCCGCGGGCGCGGGACCAATGGCGGCGGCTGCGGTTCGTCGTCGACCAGGCGCGGGCGTGGTCGGAGGCCGAGCACGGCGGGCTGCGGTCGTACCTCTCGTGGGCAGCTCGGCAGGGCGAGGAGACGGCCCGGGTCGCCGAGGCAGTGCTGCCTGAGACGGACGTCGACGCGGTGCGGGTGATGACCGTGCACGCGGCGAAGGGGCTCGAGTTTCCGATGGTGGTGCTCAGCGGCATGAGCTCGCGGCCGAACAGCCCGCGCGGCGTACAGCTGCTGTGGACATCCTCGGGGTACGCGGTGCGGCTGACCAAGTACGTGCAGACCAACGACTTCGAGCACGTCGCGCCGATCGACGAGCAGATGGACGCGTACGAGAGGCGCCGGCTGCTGTACGTCGCGGCCACACGGGCGCGGGACCACCTCGTCGTGTCGCTACACCGCAAGGACAGTGGGTCGACGAACGCCGACATTCTGGCCGGTGCCGGTGCGACGACCGGTGCGGTGTCGCTCGGCGGCGCGGCGGCGGTCGTCGAGGCGGCGTCGACGCCGTCATCGACGCCAGCGCCGCTGCCAGAATGGGAGGCCTGGCTCGCGTCGATCACCAAAGCCCGGGAGCGGTCGCAGCGGGTCTCGGCGGTCAGCGCATCCGGCCTCGAAGGGACCGAGCCTGCGGTGGCGTTGGACCCGGCCGTCTCGTCGGAGGCTCCGGGCTCGGCCAAGGGCGCCCGCGACGTCGAGCTGCCCCCGTGGTCCAAGGGCCGCCACGGCTCGGCGGTCGGCCGCGCCGTACACGCTGTGTTGCAGTCGATCGACCTCGCCACCGGGGATGGCCTCGACGGCGCGGTCGCCGCCCAATGCGCTGCCGAGGGCGTGGTGAAGCATGCCGAGGTGGTGCGGGCGCTGGTGGAGTCGGCGCTATCGTCAGAGCCAGTACTCCGGGCGGCGACCCGACCGCACTGGCGCGAGCCGTACGTCGGCCTGGCGCAGGACGACGGGTCGGTCCTCGAAGGTTTCGTCGACCTCGTCTACCGCGACGACAACGGCAGCCTGGTCGTCGTCGACTACAAGACGGACGCGATCCCGGACGCTGCCGTCGGCGCTCGCGCGGCGTACTACGCACCCCAGCTCGCGGCGTACGAGAGGGCGACCGCGGAGGCGACCGGCAAGACCGTCTTTGCGCGTGCGCTCTTCCTCCACCCCGACGGTGTCGCGATCGAGGGCCCGCCCTCTCCCTGACGGCGGCGGCTCAGGACAGGATGGGTGTGGCTTCCTTGATCCGCACGTGCAGCCGAACAGCTCGGCTGGATCAATGAACTGTGGGGAGGTTGAGCCAGTGCCGGATGAGAACGACGTCCTCGTTGCCAGCGTCAGCGAGCTCGTCCAAAATTTCCGGTCCGCCCTGCTCGCAGTGTTACCCGCTGCCGATCGAGCCATGCTCACCTGGGCCGATCACAACCAGCACTACGACTGGGAGAAACTGGCACAGTGCATGTTCGACGTGTTCGTTCGAAGCCCACTCAGTGTGGATCGCCATCGTGCAGCAGGTGAGTTCGAGCTTGCCGCCTATGACATCGACGTGACGAGCTATTCCGATACAAGTTGGATCGCATGTCGACCGGATCCCGACAAGAGCTTGGCGCTCGTGCGACTCCTAACCAACGAACAACCATTCGATACGGTCCAGGCTGTCGAGGTCGATTCCGAAACCTACGTCGCGAGCGACCGCCTGACCATTCCGTTCGCTGAGACCGAGTTCGCCTACGTACGACGCAGGCCCGATGGCCCCGACTCACTCGTGATGCGTGTCGAGGCGGAAGACTAGAGTCGAGCAATCCCCAAGCCACCTTGACATCGTGGATCCATAGATGAAGGCAGCGATTCGGTACCTCCACAGTCCGGATGTCAACGACCTCGAGTCGTTCCAGCCGGCTGATCCTGAGGCCTTTGGGCTGTCGGTACAGGTGATGGCCGGCCCGGCGGATGGCGCCGGCGAGGAGTCATTCGACGTCGTTTGCACACCAGGCTGGCTGGCGGAGCGCGTCCGTTCGCGTGGCCCGCTCTTCGGACGACACCACGTGATCTTTGATGCGTACGATTTCGACCAAATCAAGGCTGTCCTGACCGACGCGGTGGAGTCCGAGGAAGCGCCGACGTGGAATGAACTCGGCGAGCGGCTTGGCCGGATCGGCAAATGGTGTTCGAGGACTATAAGCCGCCGCCTGACGACGCGTGAGGCGACACGGTGCCGGCAGCTGCCGACTCCATTAGACTCGATCGACTCGTACCGAAAGGCGCGCCATGACGCATGCGGCCGAGGGCGGCGATGTGGTCAACCCGGTGACGAAGGCGGGCTATGAGCTCGAGTTCGAAGACACCTTCGACGGGCCTGACCTCGATCGCAGCCGCTGGGTGCCGTACTACCTCCCCCACTGGAGCTCGCGCACCGCGACAGCGGCTCGGTATCGCATCTCCGACGGCCAGCTGCGCCTTCGCATCGACGAGGACCAGCCGCCGTGGTGCCCGGAGTGGGATGACGGCGTCCGGGCCACGGTCATCCAGACCGGCCTCTTTGCCGGCCAGCTCGGCAGCTCAATCGGCCAGCTGCACTTCAACGACAGTCTTCGCGTACGCGAGGAGCAAACTGAGGAGCGGATCTACACGCCGGAGTACGGCATCATCGAGACTCGCTTCCAGTCGATCGCCGACCCGCGATGCATGGTCGCGCTGTGGATGATGGGCTTCGAGGACGAGCCGGAGCGATCGGGCGAGATCTGCATCGCGGAGATCTTCGGGCGCAGCATGAGTGACGATCGGGCGGCCGTCGGGATGGGGATCCATCCGTTCGGCGATCCGGCGCTGAAGGACGAGTTCGCTGCCGAGTCGCTGGCGATCGACGCGCGCGAGTTTCACGTGTACGCGGTGGAATGGACGCCGGATGGCGTGGCATGGTTCGTCGACAACGAGCTGGTCAAGACCGTCCGGCAGTCGCCGTCGTATCCGATGCAGTTGATGCTCGGCGTGTACGAGTTTCCCGCCGACGAGGTCGGCGACGCGGACGACCGGGTGGAGCGGGCGTATCCGAAGGAGTTCGTCGTCGACTACGTACGCGGCTGGCGACGGGATTAGGAATCAGCCAGCACGCCCGGCCGCACCGTCCGCAATGTCTCGGGCTTATGCCCATCCGAGCGGCACCACACGCCGGCCGATCGATCAGTCGCGAGGCATCTGGAACCAACGTGATCTCGCCGCCTCGCTTACCGTCGCGTCTGCAGGAAACGGGTGACCTCGTCGGCATCAAACGCCTCCGGGTCGAAGTACGGTCCGGCCCAGTCGCGCATATGATCGTGGTCCTCGTGCCCGGGGTCGGCGTACGCGTCGAGGAAGTCGGCATAGCCCCACGGCCCGCCCACGTCCTCCGGCGGACAGCCGCGTCGACCCGTCAGGCAGCGCGGCAACGTAACGCCACGCTCGGTCGGCAGCACCTTCTCCACCTCGATCACATGCCGCCAGTTGTCGCCGAAGTCATACGTATACAGCAATCGACTCCCTGCACCAGCCACATTGCCTAGCCTGGCCCTACCCTCACTGTGCACGTCTCCGTCACCCCACTCCGGATCGGGCTCCCCATAGCGCGCACCGTCGATCTCGTACTCGTGCAGATGGGAGTTGGTCCAGCCCATCGCGGTCTGGATCACGGCGTGCAGCTCGTCCAATGTGAGGCTCCCGGGCACCTGTACTCGCCGCCAGATCGGTGGCCGCACGTCGGCCAGCATGATCTTGAGCTGGTA
>JBKOYM010000178.1:0-18275 GCA_046725375.1 Actinomycetota bacterium | reverse complement strand
TCCCTGGGCTGCGCGGCGGCCGCTCTCCTTCAGCTGCCCGGCTCCGCGCATGCGTTGATCTTCACCCAACTTTGCGGGCGTACGTGCCGGTCCTGGCGCGATCGCGGCCGCTCGACCCAGAGCGCTGGACCGGTTCAGTCGCGCGTGCTCGGGGCCACCTCGCGAACCATCACGCAGTTGCCCTGGCCCTTGGGCCGGTCGTAGGTGAAGCCCTCGCGCTCGTACATCGTGCGGGTGCCGTTGTAGAGGAACGACGAGTTCTTCTTCCGGACTCCGCCGGTGTCGTGCGGGTAGCCCTCGACTAGGCCGCCGCCGGCCTGCGCGATCAGTTCGACGGCTCCGCGCAGGGCGATCGCCGCCAGGCCCTGACCGCGAAGGCCGCGCTCGACCAGGATGCAGGTGACCCGGTAGTCGGGCAGTCGCTCGGCGGTGGCGAGGTACTCCTTGCGGTGATGGATGCTGGGCAGCTCCTCGGGTGATCCGTACTCCGCCCAGGCGACGGCCCGGTCACCGTCGTAGACCAGCGCCGCGTGCGCGATCCCGTCGGCCACCAGACGTTGCTTGAGTGCCCGGTTTCCCTCGGCGCTCTGGCCCTTCTCCGCGCAGTCGGGATGGAACCACGTGCACCAGCAGCTGGCGAACATGCCCTTGTTCCGCTCGACCAGACCGGCGAGGTCGTCGAACGTCTCCGGCGTGAGCGCCTTGATCGTGAAGTCGGACATGCCGACAACGTAACCCGGATTGCGGACGTTCGGCGTCCAGTAGCTCCCGCTGCCAGGCAGCGTACGCGCCGTCGCGGGCGAGGAGCTCGGCCCGGCGTGCCGAGCTCGACGACCGACCCGCCTCGAGGACCGCGACCTGGTCGGCGCCCGGCGACCGTGGAGAGCCGGTGCGCGGTCCCGATCGGACACCCGTCGGCCAAGGGATCCACGCGACACACGGCACGAAGAGACAGTCGTTCTTCGAGGACCAGAACGCGACCGACCGCATGTGGAGGTGATGTACGTCCGCTCAGGCCGCGAAGTGCGCGTTGTCCCATGTGCTCGAATCCGTGCTTGAGTGGTGTGCGGGACGTGCAACGAAGCCCCAACCGCCTCGTCAGGGCGCAGGAAGCCCTCGAGTCGGGGCACCTTCTTCTTTAACCACTCACCCCAAGAACAGTGGGTTCAGGCTCAGCGGAGTTCTTGGGCGAGCCCGATGAGAATGTCTTCAGGCCCGCGGACATAGCAGAGCCGGTACGCGTCTTCGTACTGGACGACCTCACTGCTGACGAGCTGCGCACCGTGCTTGCGGAGCCGGACGAGCGTCTCGTCGATGTCGTCCACCGCGAACATGACGCGAAGGTAGCCCAGAGCGTTCACCGGGGCGTTCCGGTGATCGGCGACCACCTGCGGCGCGAGAAAGCGCGAGAGCTCGAGCCGACCGTGGCCGTCCGGTGTGCGCATCATGGCGATCTCGACGCGTTGGTGGCCAAGGCCAGTGACCCGCCCTGCCCACTCCCCTTCCACCATGCCTTGCCCTTCGAGCTCGAGGCCGAGTTCGCGGAAGAACTCGATCGCCACTGCGAGGTCCTCGACCACGATGCCGACGTTGTCCAGCCTGGGAGCCATCTGGACAGCCTATAGAAACAAGCATCTGAACACCGACACCCGACATCGGAGGCGCCGTGTATCGGTCGGGGATCCCATACGGACGACCGTGGTGACTTGCGCAACGTCGTCCGTCGACACCGTGCCGTCCCGCGGTTGGTCGTATGCGGGCGAATTGCGGCGACTGCGTGCATGGTTAGCGACGAGGTGAATCGTCCCTGGCGGGCAACGTCGCGTGCGGTGGTGACGAACCGGTCGAGGTCATTCGCGTCGAGCTCGCCTGCGTCGATGACGTCGGGGAGAAGCTGCAGTTCGAAGGCGCACGTGTGCCTCGAAAGTCGTGGATGAGACGCCACGTATTCTGAGGTGCGAACAGATGCCGCCGTTGCTACCAACAGCACAACCCGTACCGGCGCGAGCAGCCCGAGATCCCAGAGCCGCCGGCCCACGATGAACCGCCCGTCGGGCCGGCGCCGCAGCGCCTCACCTGTCACGAGCTCGCTCGCGAGTCGGTAGGTCGTCGGCACCGGTAGATCGGCGCGGCGGGCGAGCTCGGTCAGGGTCAGCTCGCGATGATGCTCGTCGAAGGCGAACAGCAATGCGAGCGCGCGCGAGACGACCGAGGTCCCCGAGCTCGACACGTTGCCCGCCATGCGATCGGCTCCTTTCGCCCAGCGAAAGCGTAACGTCGCTCCAGGGACGCGCTCGAAACCACGATGGGCCGGTGAGCTCGATAACCCCCGACCTCGAACCGCAGTCGGTGATCAGCGACGAGATCGCCCGGCTGCACGCCGACGCCCGGCCCGGCGATCCGCAGCCGCGGCTGGATTTCACGGCGTATCGCAGCGCGCGACTGCGCCACCCGACGAAAGACCCGCGACATGCCGATCCCGAGGGCGTCGAACTGGTCGCCCCCGTATTCGGGCACTCTGACGTCGACCCGGTCGAGGCCGACCTCACGATCCAGGGCACCGGCTCGCCGATCGGTGAGCGGACCGTCGTCACCGGTCGGGTTCTCGACGGCGACGGGCGGCCGGTGCGTCACCAGCTCGTCGAGGTCTGGCAGGCCAATGCGGCCGGACGCTACGTACACAAGGGGGATCAGCATCCGGCGCCGCTCGATCCACACTTCACCGGCGTCGGTCGCTGCCTCACCGACGCGGACGGATGGTACCGATTCACCACGATCAAGCCCGGCCCGTACCCGTGGCGCAATCACCGGAACGCGTGGCGTCCGGCACACATCCACTTCTCGTTCTTCGGCAGCGAGTTCACGCAGCGTCTGATCACGCAGATGTACTTCCCGGGCGACCCGTTGTTCGCGTTCGACCCGATCTTCCAGTCGATCACCGACGAGTCGGCCCGTGACCTGCTGATCGCCGCGTACGACCACAATGAGTCTCAGCACGAGTGGGCCACCGGATACCGATGGGACGTCGTCTTGACGGGGAGCGACGCGACGCCGATGGAGGACGACGATGGCTGAGCGGTTGGCGCCGACGCCGGGTCAGACGGTCGGGCCGTTCTTCGGCTTCGGCCTGCCGTACGACCGGAGCCACGAGCTGGTGCCGCCGGCGTCGGCCGACAGCGTACGGCTGCACGGCACCGTGTACGACGGCGACGGCCAGCCCGTACCCGATGCGCTTCTCGAGTTGCGCCAGGCCGCCCCGGACGGCACGGTGCCGCGTGCCGAGGGATCGCTGCGCCGCGACGGGACGGTGTTCACGGGCTGGGGGAGGGCGGCGACCGATGCTGGCGGACGCTACTCATTCACGACCGTCGCGCCCGGGCCGACTCGACCCGGCTCGGCGGTGTTCTTCGCGCTGGTGGTCTTCGCCCGCGGCCTGCTCGATCGGCTGTTCACCCGCGCCTACCTTCCGGGCGACGCGACCGACTCCGATCCCTTCCTGGCGGCGCTCACCGCCGACGAACGGTCGACGCTCCTGATCGAGCCCGACGCCGATGGCCTGTGCTTCGACGTGCACCTGCAGGGGCCGCGAGAGACCGTCTTCGTCGCCTTCCCGGGCCATCGGTCGCGATGACGAGCGAGTACGGGTTGCTGTCGCCCGGCGCGCATCGGGCCGCCGGCATGGCCGACGACGATGCGGTGGTCGCCGCGATGGGACGGGTCGAGATCGCGTGGCTGCGGGCGCTCGCTGCCGTCGGAGTCGTCGAGGCCGAGGACGTCGACAAGGTGTCCCGCTCGATTGCCGACAGCCGTGTCGACGCGGCAGCGCTGCGCGACGGCGCCGAAGCGAGCGGCAACCCGGTCGTGCCGTACGTCGCGGCGATCAGGTCGTCGCTCGACCAGCGTCTCGCCGCCTCGGTACATCGTGGCCTGACCAGTCAGGACGTCCTCGACACGGTGATCGTCCTGCTGGCTCGCGACGCACTCGGTCGCGTGCGGGGCGACCTGACGGCGATCACCGGACGCCTTGCCGAGCTGGCCGATCGGCATCGGGAGTCGGTGATGGTCGGACGCACGCTGACCCAGCATGCTGTGCCGACGACCTTCGGTTTGAAGGCGGCGCGGTGGCTGTCCGGCGTGCTCGACGCCCGTGACCGGGTCGACCGCGCCGCCGCGTCGCTGGTCGTGCAGTGCGGCGGCGCGGCTGGCACGCTGTCGCTGGTCGGCGAGATGACCGACGACCCGATCGCAGTCGCGGTGGCGTTCGCCGACGAGCTCGGGCTGACCTGGCCCGGCCTGCCATGGCACACCAATCGAGCCCCGATCACCGCGATCGGCGACCCTCTGGTCGCGGCCTGCGACGCGCTCGGTGTCATCGCCGCCGACATCGCGCTGCTCTCGCGGCCCGAGATCGCCGAGGTACGTGAGGGTGTCGTGGCGGGTCGAGGCGGCTCGTCGACGATGCCGCAGAAACGCAATCCGGTGCTCACCATCCTCGTACGCGCTGCGGCGTTGCAGGCTCCGCAGTTGGGAGCACAGCTTCATGTCGCGGCGGCCCAGGCGATCGACGAACGGCCCGACGGTGCGTGGCACAGCGAGTGGCCGGCCCTCAGGCGTTTGCTCGAACTCGCCGTGGTCGCGGCATCGCAAGCCTCCGAGCTCGTGGGCGGACTCGAGGTCGACACGGCCGCGATGCGCCGGCGCGCGGAGGCGGCCGCCGACGAGCTGTTGGCCGAGCGTGGCGGGCCCGGCGAGCCGGCCGATTACGTTGGCGCCGCGACGACGCTGATCGACAGCGTGATCGCTCGGGTATCTGGAGAGGGGCCACATCATGGCTGACCGCTACGACGAGGGCATGCGGGTGCGTCGCGAGGTCCTCGGCGAAGCGCATGTCGACCGGGCCGAGGCCGGCAAGACCGGATTCACCGAGGACTTCCAGGCGCTTATCACCGAGTACGCCTGGGGCAGCGTGTGGACGCGGCCGGGTCTCGACCGTCGTACTCGAAGCGTCGCGACTCTGACAGCGCTGCTCGCGCAGGGGCATTGGGAGGAGTTCGCCATGCACGTCCGGGCGGCGCGGACCAACGGTCTGTCGGCCGACGAGATCGGCGAGGTCATCCTGCACAGCGCGATCTATTGCGGCGTGCCGACCGCGAACCACGGCTTCGCCGTCGCGCAGCAGGTGCTCTCTGAGTAGCACGACGGTCGCCAACAGTTGAGGTCGGAGGAGCGTGATTGGCCTTGTGGCGCGCCATGAATTGGTCGCGAGTCGCGCCGTGCACCACCGCGTGCATGATCAGCCCCCGCGGCGTGGTCGCCTCGAGACGACGTCGTTGACGTGCGGGCGCGGCCCCTCGCCTGGGACGTCGAGGGCACGGCCAACCACGGGGTGGAGCGTGGTCGCGGCTTCGCGCGCACCGGACGCGACGACGGGTGGATCCGGACGTCGGGCACGGGCTGGAGCGCTTGCAGCGGTTCGGCGCGTTGGCTGACTCTGTGGAGAGGAGGATGCCGGTGGAGATCCCAC
Organism: Actinomycetota bacterium; assembly: GCA_046725375.1. Lineage (GTDB taxonomy): Bacteria > Actinomycetota > Actinomycetes > Propionibacteriales > Nocardioidaceae > DATFRX01. The sequence goes on along the minus strand of JBKOYM010000178.1, from coordinate 12,751 downwards.
CGGCGTGCACGAGGTCGCCGAGATAGGCCTCGCACCTCGAAGATTCTCGGAATTCCCTTGTGGGTAAGGGCTTTCGTGGCCGGGACTGTCGGTGGGCGCTGATAGTTTCGTACACATGATCGAAGAGCGGATCCGTGAGCTGGTCGACGACATTCGCGTCGCCGGCGAGTCGTGGACGCCCGCAGAGCGGATCGACGCGATCGCGGAGTTGGAGTCCGGGATCGCGATGTTGCAGGCGACTGCCAACGTCGAGGCGGCAGCCTATGTCGATCAGCGCACCGCACGGGATCGAGCCGCCGGTGTCGGCACTGGGTCGGCCGGGCGAGGTGCGCCGGTGGAGATCGCGATGGCGCGCGGCGTGTCGCGGGCGACGGTTGACTATCAGCTTGCCTTCGCGGGGCAGTTGATCAACGACCACCCGCACCTCCTTGCCGCATTTTCGGCCGGTCGGGTTTCGCAGGCGGCGGTTCGGCATGTCGTTCACGAAACCGAACCGCTCACCGCCGAGCAGCGTTGCGCGATCGACGCGGAGTTGACCGAGTTGGTGTGTGAGTTAACGCCGGGTGATGCGCGCAAGGCGGCCGCCAGGATGGTTGCCGCCACTGACCCCGAGGCGTACGAGCGGCGCGCCGCACTGGCGCGGGCGAGGAAGGCCGTCCGTGCGATCATGCATGGCGATGCCACTGGCACGCTGAGTGCTCTCTTGCCGGCCGAACAGGCGCTCGCCTGCTGGCAGACCCTCGATCATGAGGCGCGGTGCCGCCGGGGCGATGGCGATGAACGGCCGCTTAACGAGTTGATGTGCGACCTCTTGGTCGAACGCGTCACTGGTCAGGCCAAGGCGACCGACGTCAGCCTGGAGGTCGGGATCGTCGTCTCCGCGTCGTCCTTGTTCGGGGTCGACGATCAGCCGGCGAAGCTGGTCGGACACCAGGGCGGCGACTATGGCACGCTGCCGGCCGGCCTGGTGCGACGGCTTGCGGTCAGCGACTCGGCCTGGGCGAGGCGATTGGTCTGTGACCCGTTCGACGGCACGCTGATGTCGATGGACACCAAGCGGCGCCGATTCGACGGGGCCCTCCGACGGTTCATCATCTATCGCGACGGTGTCTCTCGGCGTCCGTACTCCAGCACGCCGATCTACGACATCGACCACATCAGGCAACACGTCGAAGGCGGGCCCACGGCAGCAACTAACGGCCACGGCCTCGGCGTCGGCGACCATCACATCCGCGATCTGCCCGGCTGGGAAGTCAAGGTCATCGATGGCAACGCGGCCAACGGCACCCGATGGATGACACCAACAGGCCACACGTACACCTCGAGACCCCCACCCATACTCGGCTACGGCAACACCCGAACCCGACGACGGCGGCCCCCGCTCATCGAGGCGTATACCCATCCCATCAATGCCCAGTACGCCGTCGTCCACTGCCGGCAGCGCGAGTAGACCGGCCCGACCGCCGAGTTCACAGCGGCTCCTCGACCTCGCCGAGACGGTCGGTGAGCCGGAGGTTTTCGCTGGCGTCGATCGGGCAGGCGATGACCGAAACGCCGTCGTCGTCGAGCGCCTCACGTAGCGTTGGCAGCAACTCCTCGGCCGCTTTGATCCGATAGCCACGGGCGCCGAAGCTCTCCGCGTACGCGACGAAGTCCGGGTTGTCGAAGCGGGTGTGCCGGTGTCGACCGAGGTCGAGCTCCATCTTCCATGTGATCAGGCCGTACTCGTCGTCGACCAAGACCAGCACGACCAACGGGATGTTCTCGCGGACGGCGGTCTCGATCTCCTGGGAGTTCATCAAGAACGAGCCGTCGCCCATCATCGCGAGCACCCGCCGGTCGGGTCGAGCGAGCTTGACGCCGAGTGCGCCGGGGAGCGCGAACCCCATCGCGGACAGGCCGTTGGACACCAGGCACGTCTCGGGCTCGTACGTGGGATAGAGCCGTGCCATCCACATCTTGCCGGCGCCCGTGTCGGCGAGGACGACGTCGCTGCGGTCGAGTGCCTCGCGTACGTCGGACACCACCCGCTGCGGCACCAGCGGGAAGCCGTCGTGCTTGCGCCCGTAGTCGAGTTCGTCGGCAAGCAACGCCCGGATGCTGTCGTCGACCGTCGTACCGAAGCGCCTCGTGCACGCCGCGCTCAGCGCGTCGAGTGTCTGTGAGATGTCGGCCTGGATGCCCACGCTGACGGGGTAATGCCGGTCGGTCTCGGCGGGGAAGCGATGGATATGCAGGATCCGCTTGTCGGCGTTCGGGTTGATCTTGACCGGGTCGAACTCCTGCAGCTCGTAGCCGACGCTGATGATGACGTCGGCGTTGTCGAACCCGAAGTTGCTGTAGTCGCGGCGCATGAATCCGACCGCGCCGAGGGCGTTCGGATGGTCGTCGGGGAAGACGCCCTTGCCGTGAAACGTGGTCGCCACCGGTACGTCGAGCGCCTCGGCGAACCGTACGAGGGCGGCGGACGCGCCGGCGCGAGCGGCGCCGTGACCGGCGAGCAGGACCGGGCTGACCGCCGAGTTCAAGATCTCCGAGGCCCGCTGGATCTGCGCTCGCGACGGCGCATCCGCACGCGGCCGGGCGATCGGCAGCGGATCGAGCGGCATGCTCGGGCTGGACTCCTCGACGTCCTCGGGGATGGCGAGGAACACCGCACCCGGCCGCTCACTCTGCGCGGTCTTGAAAGCCTTGCGCACCATCTCGGGGATAGCGTCGGCCACCAGCACTCGCTCCGACCACTGCGTGATCGGGTCGAACATCGCGACCAGGTCGATCACCTGATGCGACTCCTTGTGGCTGCGCGACAGGGAGCCCTGGGCCGCCAACGCCACGAGCGGCGTGCTGTTGGTCATCGCGTCGGCGGTGCCTTGGAGCAGGTTGATGGCGCCCGGCCCGAGGGTCGCCGAACACACGCCGGCCTTGCCGGTGAGCCGGCCGTACATCTCGGCCATGAACGACGCGCCTTGCTCGTGGCGCACCAGTACGTATCGGATCGACGACTTCGAGAGCGCGTCGACGAGGCGGATGTTTTCCTCGCCGGGGATGCCGAAGACGTATTCGACCCCCTCGGCCTCGAGACAGCGCACGATGAGTTCAGCGGCGGGCTCCGTCATGTCGCCACCGTACTCGCCGTCGTCGGTCTCGACCGACTGTCGTGCACCGCGTACGGCGTCTCGAGCGGGTGCGCTGGGCTTGTCGGATCTCTTGCGGTGCCGTAGACAAGAGCGACCGGGCGAGGAGGCGTCGTGAGAATCCTGTTGCACAGCATCTTGCGGGACGGCCAAGAGGAGGCGTACGAGCGCGCGCACGCGACGGTGTGGCCGGACCTCCTTACCGCCTTGCAGCGGGCTGGCATCAGCGACTGGAGCATCTGGCGAAGCGGCCGGCATCTCTTCCATGTCGTCGAGACCGACGACTTCCAGGCCGCGTTGGATCGGCTCGACGACGATCCGGTCGACCAGCGATGGCAGCAGCACATGGCGGCGTTCGTCGACCACTTCGAACCGGAGCCGCGACATGTCTGGACGCTGCTCGACCAAGCCCGCGGTCAGGACGGCGCATGATCATCGACGCCCACCAGCACGTCTGGAATCTCGATCGGGTCGACTACCCGTGGCTGACGCCCGACCTCGGTCCGATCTACCGCACGTTCGAGGAGCCCGATCTCGAATCGGAGCTGGGCGAGGCCGGCGTGACCGGCACGGTGCTCGTGCAGGCGATGGACTCCTACGCCGACACCGACTTCATGCTCGAGGTTGCCGACCGCTGGCCCCGGGTCCTCGGCGTCGTCGGCTGGGTGCCGTTGACCCGACCGGGCGAGGCGGCGAGTGCGCTCGACCGCTATCGGGCGGATCGGCGGTTCGTCGGCGTCCGGCACCTGATCCACAACGACCCCGACCCCGACTGGCTGCTGCGCGACGACGTACGCGACGGGCTGGCATTGCTCGCCGAGCGGGGCCTGACGTACGACGTCGTGGCTGAGCTGCCCCGGCATCTGGAGCACGTGCCCGTGCTCGCCGAGCGACTCCCCGAGCTCCGCCTGGTCATTGACCACCTCGCGAAGCCGCCGATCAGGGACAGGGGGTGGCAGCCGTGGGCCGATCTGCTGCGACGAGCGGCCGGTTATCCGCAGGTGTACGCGAAGGTCTCGGGACTCAATACGGCCGCCGACTGGGCGACCTGGTCCGCTGACGATCTCCGGCTGTACGTCGACCACGCGATCGAGCTGTTCGGTCCCGAGCGCTTGATGTACGGCGGCGACTGGCCGATCAGCGTTCTCGCCGGCGGCTACGCCAAGGTCTGGCGCGAGACGGAAAAGCTGCTCGCCGACCTCGACGCGGCCGACCGCGACCGGATCCTCGGCGGCACGGCCGCGGAGTTCTACCGGCTCTCGACGGGTGATGGGCCGAATCGTGCCAGTTGAGGCGTACTGTCGGATCGGACGGCATCGGTCGGCGACATGGGAGGGGCATGACCAAGGCGGACCGCCCAGAGCGCTTGGTGGGACTGGCGCGTAAGACCGCATCTGACGACGCAGTCGACTTCGCGAACGCGCTTCTCGGCTTCCTCGCGGCGGCCCGTCGTACCCGCGGTCGGATGCAGCCGTTGTTCGACGACATCACCGTGCCGCAGCTTGTCCTGCTGGACGCGATCGAGGAGGTCGGCCACGACGGAGTCGGGGCGATCGCGGCCGTCACCGGTCTGAGCCAGCCGACCGTCACGCGAAGCGCCGGCTCGCTCGAGCGGATCGGCCTGGTGTCGCGGGCGACATCCGACGGCGACGGGCGGCGCCGCGTCCTGCGGCTCACCAAGCGCGGCGAGCGGCTGCTCGCCGACAAGCGGGCGGTGGTCGCCGGGCAGTTCGCCGCGGCGTGGGACCTGCTGACACCGGCCGAGCGATCGCTCGCGGTGCCGTTGCTGCGACGGCTGGCGGACCTCGTCGACGAGCTGTTTTGAACGCGTCCTCGAAAACCGTGTTCCTGCTATGTAAACAGCGGTACGGTTAGGACAGGCGAGTTGCACATCGCGGAGGTGAGCGGTGAGCGATCGACATGAATCCTGGCTTCGCACGATGCTGGTCCGCACCGGGCGGATGCTGTTGGACGGTTTGACCGTGACGGGCTCGATGTGGTGCGGTGCGTCCGGCATCTCGGCCGGCATGCGACGCGACGCGCTCCGCGACGACAGCGACGTAGAGATCGATGCCGAGGCCCGCCGCGGGATCGAAGAGATCGAGGCCTACCTCGACTCCGTGGGACCGCCACCTGGCCGGATCGACAAGGAGCGGCGCCGACGACGCCGCGGTGACGCGATCTGATCCCTCGTGTCCTGTTACAGGACACTACGTACTGGCGTTGTGCGACCGAGCCCAGGCCAGCGCGAAATCGGCGACGTCCTGCCAGCCCGGTGCGGCCATGGTGAAGTGCGGCCGGCCCGGAAACTCGTGGTAGTCGGTGATGGCGCCGGACCCGCGGTAGCGCCGGGCGTTTTCGCGGCAGACCGCGGGCGGCACCATATGATCGGCGCCGCCGGCGATGAGGAGCAGCGGGGACCGATGGCGCCGGAAGTCGACCCGAGTCGGAGAGTGGCGTCGCGCGTTGGCGGTGACCGCTTGCCAGAGCGGTCGGCCCGGCGCCGGCACGTGATAGTGGGCATACGTGACGGCCGACGATGTGCGGTCGAGCGTGTTGGTGAAGGCGTAGTCCCATTGTTCGGTCGTCAGGGGCACGGTTCGCTTCCGGTTCGCGGGGCTACGCAGGACGGGGAACGACGAGCGCACGGTGGACAGCGGCAACCGATAGACGCCCCGGGGCGGAGTGGAATGCAGGGCGACGCCGGCGGCTCCGAGGCCTCGATCGAGCAGCATCTGCACGATGAGCCCGCCGAGGGAGTGACCGATCAGGATCGGTGGACGGCTCAGGTCGTGTACAAGATTGTCGTACTGGTCGGTGATGTCCTTGACGCTCAGGCCGTCCATCGCCGATGGGTCCTTGCGCAGCGCCTCCACCTCGTCCTCCATCCCCGGCCATGGCGGGGCCAGGACGTTGAAGCCGGCGTCGGCATAGTGTCCGATCCAGTGCTCCCAGCAGCGAGGTGTGAGCCATAAACCGTGGATGAGCACGATGGTGTCGACAGCAGGTCCCTGGTCGTTGTAAGCGGAAGCCATGGTGTCCTCTCGACCGCGGGCACGGTCCTGAACGTGACCTTCCGATCGAGCCTGGCATCTCCGAATCGGGCCCATGACGGGTCTTTAGTCCCGTGCCTTGGGGACCTCCGGCCCTCATCGACGCTCAGGTCGAGATCAAGGCGCCGAGCGCGACGCCGCCCGTCAGCGCCCCGACGCCGACGACAAGTGACGTGACGACGTTGAGCAGCGCGGGAAGCCACGACCCGATGCGGGCCAGCGTCGCTGTCTCGTACGCGAAGGTCGAGTATGTGGTGAACGCACCGCACAGGCCGGTGCTGACGAACGCGAGGCCCCATTTGTCAGTGACGGCCTCGGTGACAAACCCCAAGACGAAGCTGCCGGCGGCGTTGACCGTCAGCGTGCCCCACGGAAATACCGACCCACGCCAGCGTTGGATCGCCCGATCGATGAGGTAGCGCAGCGGAGCACCGATCACCGCGCCGGCGATCACCAAGGCCAGCTTCACTCAGCGCCCTCGGCCGGCCGGGCAACGTGGCGCATGACGGTGACGTCGTCGGTCATCACGAGGCCTTCGGAGACCAACTCGTCGAGCTGCGGCAAGAACGCGTCGATGCGCTCGGCGGTATCGACGATGACGATCGCGACCGGGAGGTCCTCCGAGAGCGACAGGATGCGGCTGGTGTGGAGGTGGCGCGACGCGCCGAAGCCCTCGACGCCGCGCAGGACGGTCGCGCCGGCGAGCCCGGCCTCCTGGGCTCGATGCACGATCTCGGTATAGAGCGGCTTGTGATGCCATTGGTCGCTCTCGCCGATCAGGATCGTGAGACGGCGAGCCGGCCCGTCGAGGGTGGTCATCGATGCCTCCGGCGGAAGCGAAGCAGCGCCATGGTCGCGGTGATCCCAATCGCTACGGCGAGCAGCGCACCCGCGACCGTGACGACGAGATAGGCCGCTGCGGTCGGTTCGGCGCCGGCGCGAGTCAGCTGCTCGACGTCGAGGGCGTACGCGGAGAAGGTCGTGAATCCGCCGAGTAGGCCGACGCCGAGGAAGGGGCGTACGAGGTGATGCCGGCTGACCTCCTCCTCGATCAGCACCATCAACATGCCGATCAGGGCGCATCCGACGACGTTGACGGTCAGCACGGCCCACGGAAATCCGGTCGTCGGGCGCTCCCACGCTTCGGTGATCGCATAGCGCCCTACCGCTCCGACCGCACCACCGACGGCGATCGCGCCGAGAGTCGGCAACTCGGCCGAAAGGCGCCGCGCGAAGGCGGCCATGCCTTACTGGGCGCCCGCGACGTAGTTGTTGAGTTGGTCTCGTTCGAACTCGAGTTGGCTAAGCCGTAACTTGACGGCGTCACCGATGCTCACGATGCCTACGAGTGCATCGTCCTGAACGACGGGAACGTGCCGTACGCGGTGCTCGGTCATCAACGCCATCAGTCGGTCGAGGCTGTCGTCCGGATGGCCGACTTGGATCGAGGTCGTCATGATCGCCGACACCGGTCCGTCGAGCATGGCGTCGTCGTCGTTGAGGTGACGTACGACGTCTCGCTCGGACACGATGCCGATCGCACTGGTGCCGTCCTCGCTGACCACAAGCGCCCCGACGTTGCGCGTCGCGAGCTCGGCCAGCAGCTCACGTACGGTCGCGTCGGGCCGTATGGTCGCGACCTCCGTGCTGCCCTTGGAGTGGAGTACGTCGCTGATCCGCATCTGGTCCTCCCTCGTCGGGGGTCGATTTGTGAAGCCTAACGTTGATCGCCGGTCGCCCGACAGCGCCGACATCACGACTTGAGAGGATGCGGGGGTGCTTGTGGCGTCGGTAATGGGCTGGATCAGCCTAGCGTTGACGGTCGATTCCGGCGGAAGCCTCGCGACCCAGAGACTGCTCGGCGTACTCACGTGGGCGCTGTTGCTGGTGCTGCTTCGACGTGAGTCGCTGGTGGTGCGGGTGCAGACGGGCGTCGTGGTGGCGTTCGCGAGCGCGATGGAGTACACGTTCTCGCCGCTGCTCGAGGTGTACGTCTATCGATTCGACAACGTGCCGGCCTATGTGCCGCCGGGGCATGGGTTGGTCTATCTCGCGGCCTTGAGTCTCGGGCGGTCGGAGTTCGTGCGGGAGCACCTGCGCGGCTGCGTCGCGGCGGTCGTCGTGGCCGGCGGCGCGTACGCGGCGTGGGGGCTCGTCGCGGGGCCGCGAGTCGATGTGCTCGGGGCGTTCTGGTTCTGCTGTCTCGTGGGATTTCTGGCGTGGGGGCCGTCGCGCCCGCTGTACGTCGGTGCCTTCGTGGTCGTGACGTACCTCGAGATCCTGGGCACGGCCCTCGGGACCTGGACCTGGCGGGCCCACGACCCGACCGGATGGGTGCCGATCGGCAATCCGCCCTCGGGAGCGGCCGGTGGATATGGCTGGTTTGACCTCGTGGCGCTGGTGTTGACGCCGGTGTTGCTGCGCCGGTGGCGCGACTGGGGAGGATCGCACCATTCGGATGTTGGCGCAGGGGACCCCAGTGCCGAACCTATTGGCGCAGGGGACCCCCGCGCCAATGCCGGCAGCCGCTGACCCAGCCGGCCGGCGCGGCGCCCGACGTCAGCCGGACTCCGGCGACCGACGCTGGGTCGTGAGCGACGAGATATTGCCGTCGCGTTCGGCATCGCCGTCGTCGTCGGGGAAGTAGCCGAGGAACGCCATCGCCGCGTCGTGCAGCCGCTCGTTGGTCGCGAGTGCGTTGCGGCCGAGCGGGCCGGGTCGCCCGTCGAGCCCGGTGAACTTGCCGCCGGCCTCGCGGACGATGACCTCCGGCGCCGCCATGTCGTGCAGCGCCAACTCGGGCTCGGCCGCGATGTCGACCGCACCCTCGGCGACCAGCATGTAGGACCAGAAGTCGCCGTACGCCCGGGTCCGCCAGCATCGCCGGGTCAGCGCCGTGAAGGCCTCCTGCCGGCCGATCGCCTCCCACCCGGCCAGCGACGAGTACGAGAACGACGCGTCCGCGATCTCGTCGACGTCGGAGACGTGACACTCCTTGGCATGCATCAACGAGCGGCCGGTCCAGGCACTGCCGTCTTTGTTGGCCCACCACCGGCGACCGAGGGCCGGTGCCGAGACGCAGCCGACGACGACCTCGTCCTCGACCATGAGGGCGATCAGCGTGGCCCAGACCGGCACGCCGCGTACGAAGTTTTTCGTCGCGTCGATCGGGTCGATGACCCACCGCCGCGGGCCCCATCCCGACGTGCCCTGCTCCTCACCCTGGACGGCGTCCCGCGGCCGGGCCCGGGCTAGCGTGCGCCGAATCGCCTGCTCGACCGCGCGGTCCGCATCAGTCACCGGCGTTAAGTCTGGTTTGGTAACAATGTGTAAATCGAGCGACTTGAATCGGTCCATCGCAATCGATTCGGCGTCGTCGGCCAGTACATGGGCTAGACGCAGGTCGTCGGTGAAGGAAGCGGCCACGAGGGCACCCTAGTCTGTCTCGGCCCACCGGCGCGTCAGACGAGGCCCGATATGCGTCGCTGCCATCATCGACGTGAGCGAGGAGGTTGGAATGCCCGAGGATTGGATACCCGAGGAGGTCGGTGGACTGCCTGTGCATCCGCTGGTGGTCCACGGAGCCGTCATACTGATTCCGCTCACCGCTCTGGTCGCGGTGCTGTTTCTCGTTCCGCGGTTTCGTGCGGCGCTGCGATGGCCCATGGTGTTGCTGGCAGCCGCTGCCCTGGTATCAACCTACGCGGCAGTTTTGAGTGGCAGGAACTTCGAGAAGACCCAGGTGCCGCCCGGCACGACCGGGGCGCTCGCCGACGTCGTCAACCGGCATCAGCAGCTTGCCAACCAGCTGCTGTATATGGTGATCGGCTTCGTCATCGTCGTGTGGATCGCCGCGTACGTCATCCGGCCGATCGGTGAGACCGGGCCGTTCCCACGGGAGACCGACGACGACGTAGGCGAGGAGGGCGTCACCCGGTTGGACGATGCCGCCCGCATCGTCGTCGCGGCCTTGGTGATCATCGGCGCCGTAGCGGTCGGGGTTCAGACATATCGCGTCGGCGAACAGGGAGCGAAGGCCGTGTGGAATCCCGACGGCTCGATCGACTACGGCATCGCTTCGATCAGCAGGTAGCTTGCGCTCAGTCCCCGGCCGGCTGTTCCCGGCTGGCGAGCATGCGGCGGAAGGAGTCGACGCGGTCGGCCGAGATCCGACCGGCGACGATGGCCGCGTCGAGACCGCATTCGGGCTCGTCGGCGGTGTGGGAGCAGCCGCGAGGGCAGGCCGTCGCGGCCGCCGCCAGATCGCCGAAGGCCCACAGCACGTGATCCGGGTCGACATGGGCGAGGCCGAACGACCGGATCCCGGGCGTGTCGACGATCCAGCCTCCGAAGGGCAGTCGAAGGGCGAACGCCGAGGTCGATGCGTGCCGGCCGCGGCCGGTCACCACATTGACGCCGCTCGTGACTCGATCGGCGCCGGGTACGAGCGCGTTGACCAGCGTCGACTTGCCTACTCCACTGTGGCCGACGAGCACACTGGTCCGATCGCGCAGCGCGTCGCGTACCGGGTCGAGGTCGCCGCCTTGACGGGTCGTCACGGTCGGCACACCGAGCGGCTCGTAGCGGGCCAGCTCTTCATTGCTCGCCCGCAGATCCGCCTTGGTCAGCAGGAGCAGGGGATCCATGCCGGCGTCGTACGCGGCGACCAGGGCCCGATCGATCAGTCGCGGCCGCGGCTCCGGATCGGCCAGCGCCACGACGATCGCGAGCTGGTCGGCGTTGGCCACGATGACTCGCTCGATCGGATCGTCGTCGTCGGCCGTCCGACGTAGCACGGTCCGGCGCGGCTCCACCCCGATGATGCGGGCCAGCGTGCCCTCGGTGCCGCTCACGTCACCGACCACGCGGACGTCGTCGCCCACGACGATGCTGCCGCGGCCGAGTGCACGCGCCTTCATCGCCGTGACGAGCCGGTCGTCGTCGGCGTCGTCGAACAGCAGCGTGTAGCGGCCCCGGTCGATGGTGATGACGCGGGCAAGGCGGGCGTCGTCGTAGGCGGGGCGCTGCTTCGTACGCGGGCGGCTGCGACGTCCGGGCCGGTCGAACCGTTCGTGGTCGTGGACGTCGTAGCCCGAAGTCACGACGCGAGGCGCTTCCAGGCGGCGGCGAAGTCCGGGTAGGTCTTGGACGTCGCGTCGATGTCGTCGATCGAGACGCCGTCGATCACGAGTCCGATGACGGCGCCGGCGTGCGCCATCCGATGATCGGCATGGCTTGCGAAGACGCCGCTATGCAAGGGCCGCGGCACGATGCGCAGGCCGTCGTCGAGCGGAGTCACGTCGCCACCGAGTCCGTTGATCTCGCGGCTGAGCGCGGTGAGCCGATCGGTCTCGTGGCCGCGCAGGTGCGCGATGCCGGTCAACTGCGACGGCCCGTCGGCCAGCGCGCACAGCGCCGCGATCACCGGCGTCAGCTCACCCACGTCGTGCAGGTCGACCGTGACGCCTTCGAGGCGGTCCGGGCCGGACACGACGACGTCGGCCCCGTCGCGTACGACCTCGCCGCCCATCATGGTGAGCAACCCCGGCAGCGCCGCCCCAGCCTGGTCGGTGTCGGCCGGCCAGTCACGCACGCGCACCCGGCCGCCGGTCACCAGCGCGGCCGCGACGAACGGAGCGGCGTTGGACAGGTCCGGCTCGATCGTGACGTCGACGGCTCCGATCGGACCTGGCGCCACCCGCCAACGGTTCGGCTCGCTGTCATCGACCTCGACGCCGCGCGACCGTAGCTGGCGCACCGTCATCTCGATGTGGGGGAGCGAAGGCACCGGCTTGCCGTCGTGCCGCAGGTCGATCCCGTCGCGATAGCGCGCCGCCGCGAGCAGCAGGCCCGACACGTACTGGCTCGACGCCGACGCATCGATCGTCACGACGCCGCCGTCGACTCGACCGGTGCCGGCGATCCGGAACGGTAGGGTGCCGCGACCCTCGTCGTCGACGGTGACGCCCAACGTCCGAAGCGCCCCGATGATCGCCCCCATCGGACGCTCCCGGGCTCGCAAGTCGCCGTCGAAGTCGACATCGCCGTCAGCCAGCGCGGCGACCGGAGGCAGGAAGCGCATGACGGTGCCGGCCAAACCGCAGTCGACCGTGGCCGGCCCACGCAGCGGCGCCGGCGTCACCCGCCAGCCGTTCTCGACCGTCCGAATCTCGACGCCCAGGGCGCGGAGCCCGTCGGACATCAGCCAGGTGTCGCGGGCGAGCAGCGGTGCCCGCAGCGTCGACGGTCCGTCGGCCAGCGCCGCCAGTACGAGGGCGCGATTGGTCAACGACTTCGAGCCCGGCAGCCGTACCGTGGCGTCGATCGCGTGCCGTACTCGCGGCGCCGGCCACACGGCTAGCCCGCGTCCCGGTCGGATTTCATGATCACACGCGGCGACGTCATACGGCCCATTCTTGCGCAGTCTGCACGCAGCGCTCATCCCGCTAGGGCGCCAGCCGATGCAGGTCGCGCGGAAACAGGGCGGTCTCGCGAACGTTGCCCGCACCGACCAGCCGGGCGGTCCAACGCCTGTCTCTTATACACATCTGACGCTGCCGACGA
>JBKOYM010000201.1:0-7699 GCA_046725375.1 Actinomycetota bacterium | reverse complement strand
CCGCCTCGGCCGCCGCGCGATACAGGCGGAGCGCCTCGTTGCCGATGAGCCGCCCCCAGGCAACCGTCGCCGCGAGATGGAGGTCGGCCGCTTCGGTGGCCGGATCGGAGGCCAGCGCGGCCGCCTCTTCGTACCGCCGCTGTGCCTCGCCCGGCATACCGCGCGCGAAGGTCAGCGGGGCGAGTCGCACCGCCAGGTCGTGTGCCTCGGCGCGTAGCTGCGGCTGGCTGGATGCCCATCCGAGTGCGGCTCGCAAGTCATCGGCCATCTGGTCGAACCCGACGTGATCGTCGTTGCCCAGCCGGGCCGCGATCGCCGCGGACCAACGCAGATGGCTGCGTCGTACGTCGGTCTGCTCACCGACCTCGGACGTCAGCTCGTCGCCGTACTGTCGGATCGTCTCCAGCATCCGGTAGCGGGTCCCGTCGACACCGGCGATCACCTCCAACAGGCTGTGATCGGCCAGCCGAGCCAACGCCTCGGTGATGTCATCGGATGTCAGCGGTGCGGATCCGATGACTCGCCCGGCGGCGTTGCGGGTGAACGGCGCGGCGAACACCGACGTCCGTCGCAACGCGATCTGGTCCTTCTCACTGAGCAGTCCGAAGCTCCAGTCGAGCGCCGAGCGGACGGTACGGTGCCGCTCGTCGAGTCGTGAACCGCCGGCCAGTACGCGCAGATGGTTGGCGAGACCGGCCTCGAGCCCGTCCAGCCCGAGGCTCGACAGTCGGGCAGCGGCCAACTCGATCGCCAAGGCTATGCCGCCAAGCTCGTCACAAATGACCGCGATCCGCTGGCGGTCTCGGGGATCCCCGGACGACCAGCCCGTCATCGCGGCTCGTTCGGTGAACAACGCCACCGCGTCGCTCTTGTCCACGTCCTCGTCGAGAGAGAGCCCGGCGACGGGGAAGACCGATTCGAACGGCACGACCAACCGGATCCGGCTGGTGGCGAGCACCCTCGTCTTCGGGCAGGCGGCGAGTAGCTGCTCCACAAACGAGGTCACGCCGGCGCGGACGTGCTCGCAGTTGTCGAGCACCACGAGCGCCTCGGCATCGGCCAGCTTGGATATCACCGTGTCGGTCGCCGATCGGCCCAGCTGCTCGCCGAACCCGAATGCACTCGCCACGGCCGCACCGACCATCGCCGTCTCGGTCACCGGCACCAGGTCGACGTACCACGCGCCGTCGATATAGCGGTCGGTGACGTCACCAGCGACCGCCAGCGCCAGCCGGGTCTTGCCGACGCCACCGGGGCCGACGGCAGTGACCAACCGGTGCTCGCCGAGTGCGTCGGCGAGAGCGGATCGTTCGGCGGAACGCCCGACGAACGAGGTCAGCGGCGCCGGTAATGACGCGGCAGCCACCCCGGACGCTGGGAAGTCCTTGCTCAGCGATGTCGCCAACGCCGCCAGCTGTCGACGATCGTCGAGATCGAGCTTGCGCAACAGCGACGAAACGTGACTTTCGACGGTACGGATCGAGATGAACAACCGCCGGCCGATCTCGGCGTTGGTCAGGTGCTCGCCGACGAGAGTCAGCACCTCGGCTTCGCGGCCCGAGACGCCAGCGTCGATCAGCGGCTGGAATCCGCCCATGTACCCGATCATCACACGGTCGTTCGCCTGCGCCAGGCGACGACATCGCGTGTCATTCGCGGTGGCGCTCGGAGCCTCCACCGGCGGTCGTGAAACACTGCGCGAATGAGCGCGGGAAGAATCGCCTATCAGGGCGAGCCAGGCGCCAACTCTCATGCGGTCTGCCTCGAGCGCTATCCGGGGTGGAAGGCGATGGCCTGCGCGTCCTTCGAGGACGTGGTCGCCACCGTCGAGTCCGGCGAAGCGGATCTGGCGATGATCCCGATCGACAACTCCATCGCTGGCCGGGTCGCCGACATCCACCACATGCTGCCGACCTCCGGCCTTCATATCGTGGCAGAGCACTTTCTCCGGATCCGCTACGCGCTGATGGCCGTGCGGGGAGCATCGCTCGACTCCATCACGGCGGCACACAGCCACGTCCATGCGTTGGGCCAGTGCCGGGGCATCATCCGCAAGCTGGGCCTCAGGCCGATCGTCTCCGGTGACACGGCGGGTGCCGCTCGCGAGGTCGCCGACGCGAACGATCCCACGCAGGCCGCGATCGCATCCCCTGCCGCGGCTGCGATGTACGGCCTCGACGTGCTCGCCGACGACGTCGAGGACGAAGACCACAACACCACGCGCTTCGTCGTGCTCTCGCGCGATCTCGCCGACGTACCACGCGACAACGGTCCGGTGATGACCACCTTTGTCTTTCGAGTACGCAATGTCCCGTCGGCACTGTTCAAGGCGCTTGGCGGTTTCGCGACGAACGGCGTGAACATGACCAAGCTCGAGAGCTACATGCTGGACGGCCAGTTCACCGCCACACAGTTCCTCGCCGAGGTCGAGGGCCACCCCGAGGCACCGTCGGTCCGCTTGGCACTCGAGGAGCTCCGCTTCTTCAGCCGGGACGTCAAGATCCTCGGCGTCTACCCGGCGGATCCGGCTCGGTATACCGACGAGCGGTAGCAGTCGTCGTCGCCATGTGACCGCTGCTGACGCGCTGATCGGCTTCTGATGCCGGATCGGTGGGCGAGTCCGTCGTGACACGAATGTCCGTGCTCCCCGGCGCCCGACCGTACGCACGTATCGGTGGCAATCCGTGGCAGATCCGTGG
The DNA here is from genome assembly GCA_046725375.1 of Actinomycetota bacterium. Lineage (GTDB taxonomy): Bacteria > Actinomycetota > Actinomycetes > Propionibacteriales > Nocardioidaceae > DATFRX01. The sequence continues at coordinate 5,000 of JBKOYM010000201.1, read as the reverse complement.
TCACCACGGATGTCCCGCAGACCGCCTCGGGCGACCGTGGACACACCAGCTATTCGAGGAGAACGAGATGTACCCCTACCTTGGCAGAATCGCTCAACAGCACCTGGCCGAACTGCGAGCGGACGCCGAACACCGCCGACTGGTCCGTGCCATCCGAGCGGATGACAAGCGACTTTCACCTCCGCGCTGGCGGGCATGGTGGACACTGCGTCGAAAGGTGCAGCCCCTCGCGGCGCGCGAGCATCTCGACGCCCAGCCGACATCAGACGCGTTGCGCGCGTGATACGGGGTCGCCGGGCGGTCACATTCCTGCCGTACGAGGTGTCGTACTCGTTGACAAGGTAAATCGCGGCGACATTGTCGGAGGAGCGGCATACGATCGCCGCTTCGAGACCACGCGCGACATCCAAGGGGAAACCAGATGAGCACATCCGCCGCCCAGGCCCCGGCCATCTCACAGCTTCGTGAGGAGTTCGACGGTCGGACCGTATCGCCCGGAGACGCCGACTACGACACGGCACGCCAGGTCCTGATGCCCGAGTACGATCGACGCCCGGGATTGATCGTCCGCCCGTCCGACGCGTCCGAGGTTGCCCGCATCGTGACGGTCGCCCGCGAGGCGAGTCTGCCGTTCGCCGTGCGCAGCGGCGGTCACAGCGGGGCCGGCCACAGCACCTGTGACGACGGCGTGGTCCTCGATCTCGCCGACATGAGCGGGCTCGAGATCGACCCGGGGGGCCGCACGGCGTGGGCCCAGACGGGCCTGCGGGCCGCCGCGTACAGCAACGCCGTCGCGGAGCACGGCCTCGCGACCGGCTTCGGCGACACCGGCTCCGTCGGCATCGGCGGCCTCACGCTGGGCGGCGGCGTCGGCTATCTCTCGCGAGCGCACGGGCTCACGATCGACAACGTGCTGGCCGCCGAGGTCGTGACGGCCGACGGCAAGATCATCCAGACCGACGCCGACCGAGAGCCCGATCTATTCTGGGCCATCCGGGGCGGCGGCGGCAACTTCGGTGTCGTCACGCGGTTCCGCTACCGGCTCCGTGAAGTGCCGCAGGTCGTCGGCGGCATGCTGCTGCTACCCGCATCGGCCGAGGTGGTCGAGGGCTTCATGGCGGCGTGTGAGGCGGCGCCCGACGAGTTCAGCGCGATCGCCAACGTCATGCCGGCGCCACCGATGCCGTTCGTTCCGGCCGAGCATCACGGGCGCATGTCGGTGATGGCGCTGATGTGCTGGTCCGGCCCGGTCGAGCGCGCCGACGCGGTTCTCGCGCCGTTCCGTGGCCTTGCCGAGCCGTTGGCCGACATGCTGCGGCCCATCCCGTACCCGGAGATGTTCCCGCCGGAGGACCCCGACTACCGGCCGACCGCGGTCGCGCGCACGCTGTTCGTCGATCGGGTCGACCACGGCGTCGCCGAGATGATCATGGATCGGCTGGAGAGCTCCGACGCCGCGATGCGGGTGGCGCAGCTGCGCTTCTTGGGCGGCGAGATCAGTCGGGTGCCCGACGAGGCCACCGCCTATGCGCATCGTCAGTCGCGGATCATGGCCAACGTCGCCGCGTTCTACAGCGGCCCAGAAGACCGGCCGGTTCGCGAGAAGTGGGTCACCGACTTCGAGGCGGAGCTTCGCCAAGACGATGCGGGTGCCTACGTCAACTTCCTCGCTGACCAGGGACCCGAGGGGGTGCGGTTGGCCTATCCAGGCGCGACGTGGGAGCGGCTGAGCCGAGTCAAGGCCGAGTACGACCCGGACAACTTCTTCCGGCTCAACCACAACGTACCGCCGGCGGCCTGACCCTCGACGGCGTCAGGCGGTGGCAAACCGTCCGAGCAGGCGACCGGCGCGTACTCCGCGGAGATGGTCGGCGAAGATCCGCTGGTAGGCGAGCTCCTCGCGACTGCGGGGCGCCGGCAGGTCGGCCAGGGCCGGGTCAGCCAGGGTCGCGCGCTCCCAGTCCGGCTCCACCACAAGCTGCTTCGCGAGCTTGGCCGTGATCGTGGCGGTGCCGGTCCCGTCGCCGAACTGCTCCTTCGGTCGCCACAACACGTCGTCGGGCAGCCATCCCCGGAATGCCTCGCGCAGGATCCGCTTCTCCTGCCCTTCCTCCCCCGGCAGCTTCCAGGCGATCGGGACGCGCTGCCCGACGGCGATGACGTCGCGGTCGAGGAACGGCACTCGCGCCTCGAGGCCGTGCGCCATCGTGACGCGGTCACAGCGCTGCAGGTTGAGGTTGTGCAGGCCGAGAACGCTGCGAACCAGCTCGTCGTCGAGCGTCGCTCCGTCATAGTCGCGGTAGTAGTCGTAGCCGGCGAAGATCTCGTCGGCACCCTCGCCGGTGAGGACGACCTTGACGTGCTCGGCGGCGAGCTCGGCGAGCAGGTAGTTGGGCACCGCGCTGCGGACGAGGGACGGCTCGTACGACTCCATCGACCGCACGACGCCGGGCAACACCGCCGCGATCTCGTCGGCGTCGTAGACCCGCTCGTCGTGCTCGAGACCGAGATGATCGCCGACGCGGCGAGCGGCGTGGAGGTCGGCGCTGTCCGCGACTCCGGCGGCGAACGACCGTACCCGCTGCCCGGTCTCGGCCGCATGCCGCGCCATGATCGCCGCGACCAGGCTCGAGTCGAGCCCGCCGGACAAGAACACGCCGATCGGGACGTCGGCCATCATCCGGGCCCGGACGGCCGCGACCACCGCGTCCCGGATGCCCGCGCGGGCGTCCTCGCGATCAGCGAACTCGTCATCGACGTGACCAAGGTCGGCGAATCGCACGAGGCCGCGCTGCGGCGTCCAGTAGTGGCCCGGCGGAAACTCCTCCACCAGGTCACGGACGTCCGGCTCGAAACAGCCGAGCTCGGAGGCGAAGATCGTGCGGCGGTCGAGCAGAGCCCAGTACAGCGGCTTCACGCCGATCGTGTCGCGGGCCGCGAGGAAGCCCCCGTCGACATCGGCGACGCAAAACGCGTACATGCCCCGCAAGTCGGCGATCCCCTCCGGCCCCCAGGCGTCGACGACGTGCAGGACCACCTCGCTGTCGGACCGGGTCCGAAAGGGTCCGGGCAGGCGCTCACGAAGGTCTCTGTGGTTGTAGATCTCCCCGTTGCAGACGACCCAGCGGCTGGCGTGGACTCGCTCATGGGCTGATTACCGCCGTCGAGGTCGACGATCGAGAGACGGGTGTGTCCGAGCCAGTGGCGTCCGACCCGGCGTGAGCTGATCCCGTCGGGACCTCGATGCCGCAGCCGGGCGAGCATCGAAGGCCCGGTATCTGCATCCTCGCCCTCGCTGTCGGTCGAAGACGTGTCGCTGTCGTGGATCGCCACGATGCCGCACACGGCAGGTCACCCCTGTTCTGATATTGCGTGCAGTCTCGACCCTAGCGAGTCGCGTCGTACAGTGGCGGCGACGACCGTGAGGAGGCCCAAGATGATCCCCGTCGACGAGCTGTCCGACCCGACCGTACGATCGGTCGTCGAGGCGATCAACGCCGGCGACCGAGACGCGTTTCTCGCCGCATTCAGCGCCGACGCCACGATGTCCGACGACGGTAAGGATCGCGACTTCCACCACTGGATCGACCAGGAGATCTTCACCGCGGGCGGTCACATAGACGTCGAGTCCGAGTCGGACGATGGCCGGCGCCTGGTGGCCCGCTATCGCAACGACACCTACGGCGAAATGCGTACGACGTGGCGGTTTGTCATCGACGACAGCCGAGTCAGCCGGATGGAGACCGGCCAAGCCTGACGGCTGCGACTACGGCGTCTCGACGGACCGACTGGCTCCCGCCGCATAGCCGCCGTCCTCTACAGTTGACTCAGTCAACGAAATGGGGAGTCATGAACGATGGCAGCGTCGTCGCCGTCCGTGCCTTCAACCGCTTCTATACCCGTGTACTCGGCCTGCTCGACGAGGGTCTCGCGCACACCGCGTACTCGCTCACCGAGGCCCGCGTGCTCTTCGAGATCGCGCATCACGACATCGCGAGCGTGGCCGATCTGCGCTCGTGGCTCGGTGTGGACGCGGGCTATCTCAGCCGGATCCTGGCCCGGTTCGAGAGCGACGGGCTCGTCGTCCGGGAGCGGTCCGAAGCCGACGCTCGTCGCCAGGTCACCCGGCTGACTGCGCGCGGGCGGTCCGCTTTCGCCGATCTCGACAAGCGATCGAGCGCGGACATCGCCAACCTGCTCGGCCCCTTGACCGAGCCCGGTCGGCGACGCCTGGTCCGTGCCATGCGTGAGGTCGAGCGCCTGCTCTCGGATCGCAAGGAGCACTCGACCCCGATCGTCCGCGCGCCGCGAGCCGGTGAGCTCGGCTGGATCGTCCAGCGACATGGTGCGCTCTATGCCGAGGAGAACGGCTGGAACGACGAGTTCGAGGCCTTGGTCGCGCGGATCGTCGCCGCGTACGTGGAAACCCGGGACCCGAGGCGGGACGCCGCCTGGATCGCAGAGGTCGATGGTCAACCGGTCGGGTCGGTCTTGTGCGTGCACAAGGACGACCGAGTCGCCCAGCTGCGTCTTCTGCTCGTCGAGCCCACCGCACGCGGACTTGGCATCGGCACCCGCCTGGTTGACACGTGCCTCGATTTCGCTCGGAACGCGGGCTACGACGAGATGGTGCTGTGGACCAACAGCGTGCTGGCCGACGCGCGCCGGATCTATCAGCGGGCGGGTTTCGAACTGGTCGACGAGGCACCGAACCCCGCATTCGGCCAGCAGCTGACCGAGCAGACCTGGCGTCGCCCGCTATGAGCGCGAACGATCAGTCCGACTCCCATGGAGCCGGCGAGCCGTCGGTCGGCCGATACGGCAACTCCTGGATGGTGTAGACCGCCGCGTAGGCGCCGTTGATCTCCACCTCCAGGCTGACTTCGCCTCCGGCGAGACCGGTCAGCTCGTCGGCGATCGTCGTGATCGTGCCGTCGTTGTCGTAGTCGGCCGGTGCCTCGGTGACCTCGACGTAGTCATCGGGGCCCAGGTCGAGGATC
>JBKOYM010000159.1:0-15306 GCA_046725375.1 Actinomycetota bacterium | reverse complement strand
CCGGCCTCGCCGACTACGTCGAGCGGGTGGTCCGCAACTACCTCTCCGCCCGAGCCGACGGTGAGTCGTTCGCCGGCTGGGTCGCCCGCGCCGACGAAAGCGAGCTGCGATGAGCACCCGATCGGTCCCGTTCCACTGCCCGTACTGCGGAGACGAAGACCTCCGACCCCACAGCGGACGACACGGCGACTGGGAGTGTCGCGCCTGTCTGCGGGCGTTCAGCCTGCACTTCCTCGGCCTGCTCACTCCCACCACTCACACCGAGACCGACGCCCCCGCGTCCGAGACGGACCCACGATGACTGCCACCACTGACACCGCCGGCACCGGCCTGCGCCCGATCGACGGCGCCCGTCGCAACGCCGACGAGCTGCGCGAGATCGCGGCGATCCACGGACCCGAGCTGGAGCTCGCTCCCGCCGAGGCGATCATCGAGTGGGCGGTCGCCACATTCGGCGAGCGCTTCTGCCTGACCTCGTCGATGGCCGACGGCGTCCTCGCGCATCTCGCGTCGCGGGTCGCACCTGGCATCGACGTGGTCTTCCTCGACACCGGCTACCACTTCGCCGAGACGATCGGGACCCGGGACGCGATCGCGGCGACGCTGCCGGTCAACGTGATAACCGTGCACCCCGAGCTGAGCGTGGCCGAGCAGGACGCGGCGTACGGCAAGGACCTGTTCAACCGCGACCCCGACCGGTGCTGCTTCATGCGCAAGGTCGAGCCGTTGATTCGTGGGCTGGCGGACTACGACGCATGGGCGACCGGTCTGCGCCGCGACGAGACCCGTAGTCGCGTCATCGCTCCCGTCGTCGGCTGGGACTCGCAGAAGCAGAAGGTCAAGGTGTCGCCGTTGGCGCGCTGGACCCTCGACGACGTCGACCGCTACATCGCCGAGCACGACGTACTCGTCAACCCGCTGCAGTACGACGGCTACCCGTCGATCGGCTGCTGGCCGTGCACCCAGCGAGTGGCGCCCGGCGAAGACCCGCGAAGCGGCCGCTGGACGGGCTTCGCGAAGACCGAATGTGGCATTCACACCGATGGTGGGCCTACGAAGAACGAAGGGATGGTCGAATCATGACCGCACCCGCCCTGGTGGCGCTGGCGCACGGCAGCCGCGATCCGCGCTCGGCCGAGACCATCACCGCCCTGACCGACATCGTGGCCTCGATGCGTCCGGACCTCCGCGTCGAGCCGGCCTTCCTGGAGCTGTCCGCTCCCCTGCACACCGACGTCGTCGACAGGCTGGTGGCCGAGGGCTACGACGAGATCGTGCTCGTGCCGCTGCTTCTGACCGAGGCCTACCACGCGAAGGTCGACGTGCCCGCAGCGGCCGAGGACGCGATGCGTCGCCACCGCGGCCTTCAAGTACGAGCGACGCCGGTGCTCGGACTCGAGTCGGCGTTTCTCGACATCCTCGACCGGCGGCTGCGGGCCGCGCTCTCCGCCCGTCGGGTCCGTGAGCTGGACGCACTCGTGCTCGCCTCAGCGGGGTCGTCCAACCCGATGGCGAATGCGTCGCTGAGCCGGCTGGCGCGCACGTGGGGGCAGCGGCACCGGTTACCGGCGCTCGCCGCCTTCGCATCGACCTCACCGCCAACGACGGCCGAGGCGATTCGGGACTTCCGCCGAGACGGTCGCCGGCACATCGCCGTCGGGTCGTTCTTCCTGGCCCCCGGGTTCTTGTCGCAACGCGCCGAGGAGTTGGCTCTGGAGGCCGGTGCAGTGGCCGTCTCGGACCCGCTCGGCGCGGATTCGGCGATCGCCCGCGCCGTACTGGCTCGGTACGCCGTCGGCGCAGTGGAGTTGGTGCCGATCCCGGCGTGAGTCGGGGTGGACGGCGCCGGGGTTCGCACCGCGCCGGGGGTTCGCGCCGCATGAGTTCCGACTTGTGGTCGGTGTCAGGGACTCTGGACCGACGGTAAGTCGGAACTCACGCGGGGCCCGGCGCGTCAGGACTCGACGAGGGTCTTGAGGGCCGCCAGGCGGTCGCGCCAGGCTGCTTTGGCGTCGGCGGCGGCCGCCTCCGATGGGAGTCGGGCGTGCTCCACTCCGACCTGGGTCTTCGCCGGACCCGACGGTACAAAGCTCACGCTCATCCGCTCGCCGTCGTCACCCCAGTCGAATCGCGCCGACCGGCCAGGCCGCATCGTGCGCTCGCGAACCGGGGCATCGGGCAGCCAGCGCGCACGTACCGTCGGGTCGGCGAACGCCTCGTACAGTCGCTGCGCGGGGGCGGCGATCGACTTGCTGGCGGTGACCGTGTACGTGCCGTCGCCGCGGCTGCCACGGGCACGGACGCCGCGGGCCTCCTCGTACTCGACGGTGAGCTTCTGGGCCCACCACGCGCTGAGCCCGTGCTCGGTTTGGAGCCAGCCGGCGGTCTCCTTGTACGTCCGGCCGGCCGCTCCCCACGCGTCGAGGACGGCGAACCATCCGGCGCGGTCGCGGCCCGTCGTACGTTGGAGCGCCGACCCGGCCCCTGCTGCGTCAGTCGTCATGCCGATACAGACCGGCCGCAGGCCCGAAACTCATCGCTCCCCACCACTGGGAGGACGGGGCGCCAGCGAAGCCGGACGGCTCAACGCCGGTCCGATGGCCCGGCGCCGCCGCGGCTGACGGCACGGGTGGCGACCAGCGCCCCGTGTCGGACTGCCCGCTCGAGTTCCCATCGACGTCCCGCGAAGTCCGACGAGGGCAGCGAGATCGCCACCGAGGCGATGACCGCACCGGCGGGCGACAGCACCGGCGCCGCGAGGCACGACAACCCGTTCTGGAACTCCCCCACCTCCAACGCGACACCGGACTTGCGTACTTGCGCCAGGTGCACCTCCAACGCTGCCCGGTCGACGATGGTGTTGTCGGTGCAGCGACGCAACCCGACCCGGGCTAGATACTCGTCGCGGTCCTCCGGCGTCATCGCCGCGAGCATCACCTTGCCGAAGGCCGTCGCATGTGTCGCCTCGTGGAAGCCGACGTCGAGCACCCGTACTCGCGGCCGCCGCTCCGAGTCGACGACGTGCGCGATCACGACGTCGATCTCGCGGTAGACCGCGTAATAGGCGGCGGCGTCCGCCTCGATGTGCAGCCGCCTGATCGCGTCGGCGATTTGGCTCGGCACCTGTAACTGCCGCTCCAGTCCCTGCTCCAGCAGGCGGACCCGATAGCCGAGCGCATACCGGTGCTCGTTCGCCAGATGAATCACGTAGCCCGACTCGATCAGCGTCGCCAGCAGGTGGTACGTCGACGGCACCGCGAGTTCGAGATGCGCCCCGATCTGCTTGGCCGTCACGCCCTCCGGGCTCGCCGCGACGAACTCGATCGCGCGTAACGCCCTCGACACCGACTGGATCGTCCCGGCGACCGGGGGCTGCTGGGACGGCGCGGCGTCGTAAGGGCTCATGGCGACAGCCTCTCGCAATCGGAGCCGCGATGCAGCCCCGTCGTGCCGCCGTGTCGAGGACGTCACCCGGCTTCCGCCCCGTCGGGCCTGCCGTACCGCACGTCGAGCAGCCCGCGACAGAACGCGGCGTTGCCCTCGATGCTGATGCGGGTCGTCCGAGCGAGTCGCAACTGGGCCGGCAGGTCGACCGCGGTGATCCGGGTGCCGTCGTCGTCGACCAGCAGCGGCGCGTCATCGGTCGCCGGGAGGCCCAGCTCCAGCCGGCGGCGCCGGAGCCGTTCGAGATCGGCCCCGGGCGGAACGTCACCGAGCGACGCTTCGGCCAGGTCGGCGACGTTCCGCCCGGCCCGCACCATCGCGGATACACATCGCTCCTGGCCGGCCCGATGCGCCTTGCGCTGAAAGGTCAGTCGCAACTCCTCCAACTCGTCGTCAGCGAGCCCCGGGAACGAGCCGGCGAACCCGTGACCGGCCGCGATCCCGGCGTTGATCTCGTCGGAGGCGAAGTGGTCGAGCAGCCGTACCGTCACGCTCTCGACCCCTGCCACCTGCGCGACCGCGTCGTACGCGTCGGCCACCATGAGGTACGCGAAGTTCGGCGCGCAGAAGTACGTCGGCAGCCGGAGCTCGACGGTGACAGTCCCGCCGTCCACGGCCACCGAGCCGACGAAGTCGAGACTGGTGATCGACTCGTCGAGCTCCGGATCGTGCACCGTGCTCAGCGCCGCGTCGACGGCCGTGACATCGACCGGCGACGACGTTCCGACGGACATGGCGCCGCTCAAGCCACCGGCTCCGGCTCGGACCCGACCGCACCCTCGACGGACTCCGGCAACCGCAGGTGCTCGGGCACGTCGATGCCGTAGAGCTTGGCCATGTTGAGCCCGAGGATCTTCTTCTTCACGTCGGTTGTGAGCGCCGGATATTCGGTCATGTCCTCGGGGATCTCGAAGTCGACGAACCGCTCGATCAGCCAGGCCGGAGTCCAGATCGCGTAGTCGCTGGCGAAGCTGATCTTGTCCTCGCCGATCCAGTACAACAGCTCGCCGACGATCTGCGCGAAATACCTCGGCCGGGAGTGGATGAACGGCATCGCGACCGCGAGCCCGCCGTACACGTTGGGCTCCTGGGTCGCGATCCAGCAGAAGTCCTCCAGTCGCGGCAGCCCGACATGCTCGACGATGAAGTTCAGCTCCGGGAACCCCGACGCCACGTCGTCCACGTCCGCGACATCGAACGCGTCCCGGTTGAGCGGGTAGATCGTCGGGCCCTTGTGGATGTGGATGTTGGTGATCCCGAGCTCCTGGCACTTCTCGAGATAGCGATACGACCACGGGTCGGTAAGCTTCCAGCCCTTCGACTCGCCCTTCCATTCGGCCGTGTAGAGCTTGACTCCCTTGAGCTGCCACCGTTCGGCAAGCTCGGCCAGCGCCGCAAGCCCCGCCTCGCCGTCACGCGGATCCCATGACCCGTTGACGATGAACTTGTCGGGGTGCTTCTCCGCGAGTGCGCCGTCCTGCTCGGTCGTGTTGAATCCGTTGACGTAGAAGTCGGTGAGGTACGTCGGCTGGAAGATCCCGACGTCGACGTACCCGTCCTCGAACAGGTCCTTGAGGATGCGCTCCTCCGACTGCTTGAGGAAGTCCTCCTTCGGCCACACCTGGTCCTCGGGGCTGAGGTTGCGGTGGTAGTCGTAGAAGCAGTTGATGAATCCTTCGCCGTAGCGGTTGGCCTGGTTCGCCGGGGTCGCGTCCCACGCGTGGATGTGCCCGTCGACGATGAAGTAGCTGTCGCCGTTCTTGGTGTACATGGGGCTCCCCTCCCTGGAGAGTCAGTTGGTGAGGATCGCGCGACCGCCCGGGACCCGGCCGCCGTCGAGGTCGTCGAGCGCCTGCAGCGCGTCGTCGAGACCGTACTTCTGGGTCGACAGCCGCACCGAGCCGGCCGCCGCCAGCGCCATCAGGTCGACCAGGTCGTTGTAGGACCCCACGAGATTGCCGACCACGTTGATCTCGCGGGAGATGATGTCGATCGTCGGAACGTCGACGTGGCCGCCGTAACCGATCACGAAGTACGAGCCGGCGTTCTTCGTCATCGCGACGCCCTCGGCCTCGGTGCCGTGCTCGCCGACGAAGTCGAGGACGACCTGGGCACCCGCTCCCTCGGTCTGCGCGAGAACCTGGTCGACGTGGCTGCCGTCGCTGAGCACGGTCGCGTGCGCGCCGAGTGCCTTCGCCTTGTCGAGCACCTCGGCGGAGCGGTCGATGACCGTGACGTGCGCCGCCGTCATCGCGAGCAGGCACTGCAGCCCGATGTGGCCGAGGCCTCCGGCGCCGATCAGCACGACGTCGGCGCCCGGGTATAGCTGCGGCGCCGCCTTGCGTACGGCGTGGAACGCGGTGAGACCGGCGTCGGCCAGCGCCGCGACGTCGGCCGGCTCCAGACCGTCGTCGAGCTTGACGACCGACCGGATGGACGTCTGGAGCAACTCGGTCATGCCGCCGTCGCGATTGATCCCGGGGAACTCCGAGTCGGCGCAGTGCACGTCGTCGCCGGAGCGGCAGGCGCGGCACAGTCCGCACGTGACGAGCGGATGCAGGATGACGCGGTCTCCTTCGGAGACGCTATACACAGCGTCCCCTGTGGCCACGACGGTGCCGGCGTTTTCGTGACCGATCACGTACGGAAGCCGGACCCCGCTCTTCTCGGCCCACTGCCCCTCGATGATGTGGAGATCGGTCCGGCAGACACCGGCGGCGTCGACCTTGACGAGGACGTCCAGCGGACCTTCGATGGTTGGCTCCGCGATGTCATCGAGGCTGGGTTGCTTGCCGTACTCGTGGACTCGTACTGCTTTCACCGCGGATCCTCCTCGCCAGGTCGGGTTCTCTGATCGTGCGAGAGGTCGTAACCGATGGAAACGGGTCTTCTCACCCTTCGATAACAGCGCGATTACGGGCCGTCACAGGCTCGACGGCACGCCGACGGGGCTCGCGCGACCGGGTGAGGCGGTCCAGAACAATTGGGTCATGCCGATCACGGTCGCGGGGCTACGTGCACTGCCGCCGGGCCAACCGCTCCCGGTCGTGTCGCCCCTGGTCGAGATGGGATCGGCCCTGCACGTGCTGGCCGATCCGTCGCATCATCACGCCGACGACTGGGCGACAGCGATCCGGTCGGAGATGAGGCTGGGACTGCGGCGCCGGACAACCGCGTGGGCCTGGACCTGCCAGGCGATCCGGGCGGCTCCGTTCCTCGACGTGGCGTCGGCGGCAACCGACTTCGAGGCCGAGCTTGAGCGACTCCGAACGCTCCCCTCCCGCCGGCTCGCGAAACAGCTGCTGCGTCCGATCGCACGGTCCGGCGATCTCGACCATGCTCGCCGCTGGTCACGATCGCGAGCCGCGGCGGTCGTCCGGTGCGTCGACCTGCTGCTCGAGCGACCGGCCGACGGCGTCGCGGAGTTCGCGGACTTCCTCGCCGAGACCTGGGACGCGTGGTTCCACGTCGAGTGGACGCGGGTCGCGCCAAGCTTGCGGGCTCGCGCCCGTCGGCTGGCCCGCGACACCGCCACCACCGGCAGCGTCGCGAAGGCACTCGCGACGGTCGACGGCTCGATCACACCGGCGGCCGGCGACAACGGCGTGACCATCGCCAAGGTGCAGAGCACCCGCCACGACGTCTCCCGGCGGGGACTGGCCGTGGCCCCGAGCGCCTTCGTGTGGCCGCACCTCTACGTCGGCAACGTGCCGGGACAGCCGCTGCTGGTGATCTATCCGGCCGCGTCGGATCGGCGGCGCGATCGGATCGCCCCGATGCCCGAGATCATGTCCCGGGCCTCAGCGCTCGCTCATCCGGCTCGGCTCGAGGTCGCTCGCGCGATCGCGACCGAGCCGCGTACCGCCGGCGAGATCTCGGCGCTGTGGGGCATGGACCCGACCCTGGTCAACCGGCATCTGCGTGCGCTGGCCGGGGCCGGGTTGGCCCATACGACCCGACGCGGACGGTTCGTCCAGTACGGCCTCGACCTCGATGCGGTCCGAGGCCTGGGCGACGAGTTGGCCCTGCTGCTCCTCCGCTGAGCTCGCGCCGAGGTTGGCGCGCCTGTCCACTGCCTCCCGCCAAGGTTGCATGCCTGCCCACTGCCTTCCGCCGAGGTTGCGCGCCTGCCCACTGCATCCCGCCGAACTTGCGTGTCTGCGCCACTGCGGATGCGTCGGAGCTCCCATGGTCTTTGCGGTCACCTCCCTCCACTTCGCGTGGTTTTGCGTCCGCTATCTCCGATCTGCGGCGCAGAAAGTGGAGGGACGCAGTCGCAAACGGCGCAGACCGGGCGCGTCCCCCGCCGCGAGCGTGTCCGCGGCAAGACTGTGCGCGAATCGTTGCCGTGGTCGGTCCGCCACCAACCATTCGCGCACAAAACCGTCGCACGCCAATGCTCGCGAGACAGACGCGCTACCTCGACGCGCAGACGTGCAACGTCGGCGGGGAGGGAAGGTGCGCCGGGACGATTGACGGGATCGGTCAGTCGGATGGCCCCGGCGCAGTCGCGCGGGGACGCTGGCCGCATGACGACTGCTGTAACGACACTGTCCGCGGCCGAAGTGGCCCGCCGGATTCGCCTCGACCACGAGATCTTGCTGCGCCGACTGGACGGCCGCTCGCCGGAGGAGTTGGCCACCGAGTTCACGCTCGAGTCGGGCCCCCTCGGCGACTTCTGCGAGTCGCTCCTCGACCTGCTGGCCCATGTCGTGATGTGGGACGAGGTCGGCCTGGCCGTCTTGACCGAGCACCGAGCCGGACGGGAGCACTGGAGCCTAGATCCGCGCTGGGAGACCGCCGACGTCGGCCGCATGTTGAACCGAGCGGGCGTCCTAGCCGGCCGGGAGATCCCCGCGTCACTCCTCAAGCATCGGCTGGTCAGCGTACGGGACGCCCTGCTCACCGAGATCCAGCGCTACTCCGAGGCCGAATGGCAGGCCCCCGAGGCGATCGGTGAGGTGGCCCAGCACGCGATGACGGTGCCGGGCCAGCCGCCGTACGTACACGCGGCTCTGCACCTCGACGAGCTCGGGTGGCTGGACCGATGACGGCGGCGAACATCCGTACAGTCGACGACCCACGTTTCGCTGGCGAGACCGATGCGCTGCTGGCCCTGATCGGCAGTCAGGAGGGCGGGATCCCCCACGACGAGCTCGTCGCCAGTCGAGTCAGCCCGCCGGATCCCGAGTTCGCCGGTGTGCCCGATCCGCGAGCCCGTCAGACCGACCTCTATCTGCCATTGCGCGGCGGCCCATGCCGAGTCCGGCTCTATCGCGGCGGCGACCGAGACCGGCAGCCCCTCATCCTGTGGCTGCACGGCGGTGGCTTCGTCGGCGGGTCGATCCCCGACATCGCCACGGCGTGCGCCGGCATCGCGGTTCGCGCCGAGGCGACCGTGGTTTCGCTCGACTACCGACTGGCGCCGGAACACCCGTACCCTGCCGGTCTGCACGACACGTACGACGCGTTGCAGTGGCTGCTGGCACACGGTGAGGAGATTCGAGGCAACGGCGAGGTGATGGCCGGCGGCCAAAGCGCCGGAGCGGCCCTCGTGAGTGGGGCCTGCCTGCTGGCTCGAGACCGGTGCGAGCCGATGCCGGCTCGGCAGATCATGTGCTACCCCGCGCTCGATTTCGACAACGACTCCGAGTCGCATCGCCGGTTCGACGGCGTCTTCCTCACCAAGAGCGGCGAGGCGTGGACGCGCGAGCAGTACCTCGCCGGACATCCCGTGACCCCGTACGCGGCGCCGCTACGGGCCGAGAGCCTGGCCGGCCTGCCACCCGCGTTGGTCATCGGCGCCGGCCGCGATCCGCTCCGCGACGACGCGCGAGACTACGCCAGCCGGCTTCGGGACGCCGCCGTCCCAGTCGAGCACGTCGAGTACGCCGACACGATGCACGCGTTTCTCAACTTCCCCGGCGTATTGTCGGCCGCCCGCCACGCCATCGACCTGATCGGCGACGAGCTCGCCGCCGTGGCGCGGGTCAGTGTGGGCGGTGCACCGAGACCAGCTTGAACACCTCGCTGCCGCCCGCGATGTCCTTCTCCTTCACGATCCCGAGGCCGGGTCCGTAGACCTTCTGGGAGATCACGTGCGGCTCGAGCCGAGCCCACTCGAAGCTGCGCAACGAGTGCTTGACCTTGCCGTACGGCACCTTCGTCGTGAAGCCGCGCTGGACGATCCAGGCCTGGTCCTCCGCGTGGCCCTTCCAAAACTCCTGGCGGAAGGCGTCGGTCGGATGCGGGTTCGCCGGCATGATGATTCCGGCGACCGCGCCCTTGCGGCCGGCCTGCCAGGATCCCTCACGGTCCTCGATGTTGCCGTGTTCGTCATACGTCGCGGTGGCCTCGCCGAGGTACCAGATGTTGCCCCTGGCGTCGGCGGCGTACCAGTCGTGCGTCTTCTCGGCGAGCGTCCCGTTGGCGCGCCGTACGACGTCCTTGACGACGGTCGCCCGGATGCCGAGGATTCGCTTCTTGTTGTGAGTCACGCGCACGACCTCGCGGAAGTGCTCGCCCTCGTCGGTGCCCCGTAGCCGGAACACCGTCCCCGGCTTCAACGGGAAGTACGGGTTTCGCACCGGGTGGTTGAAGTTCGCGCTGTGGAAGTCTGGCTCGTGGGATGATGCGCTGCGGTTGTCCGAGCCGGCATCGCCGTGGTCGTCACTCTGCCGGGACGCGCTCGCCGCGGCGACGATCCCCCCTGCGAGAACGGCGGAGAGACCGATCGCCACCATGGACTTTCTGTACATGACGATGCTCCAATCAAGGTCGACACTGGCAACATGCCAGCCCGACGCTGAACCGGCCCTGAACCCGCCGTACGGACCGGTGACGTGATCAGGGACTGAGGACGTCGGCGAGATCGAACTTGACCGGCTCCTCGAGCTGCTCGTACGTGCACGACTCGGGCTCGCGGTCGGGCCGCCACCGTACGAACTGTGCCGTGTGCCGGAAGCGGATGCCCTCCATGTGGTCGTACCGCACCTCGACGACCCGCTCCGGCCGCAGGGGGACGAACGACAGATCCTTGCCGGCGTTCCAGCGGCTGGTCTCTCCGGCCCGAGGCGTCCGGGCGCCCTCCTCCTGCTTGGCCCAGGCCCACGGGTGGTCGTCGAACGTCGTAACGAGCGGCTGCAGCTCCTCGAACAGCTCCTGGCGCCGGGCCATCGGGAAAGCGCCGATGACGCCGACACTCGCGAGATCGCCGGCGTCGTTGTAGAGGCCGAGCAGCAGTGATCCGATCCGGTCCTTGCCGCTCTTGTGGACGCGGTAGCCCGCCACCACACAGTCGGCGGTGCGCTCGTGCTTGACCTTGAACATCGTGCGCTTGTCGGGCTGGTACGTGCCGTCGAGCGGCTTGGCGATCAGCCCATCGAGACCGGCGCCCTCGAACTGGTGGAACCAGCGCTCGGCGATGTCGCGGTCGGTGGTCGCCTGCGTCACGTGAATCGGCGGCTGCGCATTCGCCAACGCGTCGACCAGCGCCGTCCGTCGCTCGGAAAACGGCCGCTTGGTGTAGTCGGTGTCGTCGAGGGCGAGCAGGTCGAAGGCGACGAAACGGGCCGGCGTCTGCTCCGACAGCAGCTTGACCCGGCTCTCGGCGGGGTGGATCCGCTGTTGCAGCACCTCGAAGTCGAGGCGGTCGCCGGACTCCCCGATCACGATGATCTCGCCGTCGACGGCACACCGCCCGGGCAGGTTGGCACGGACGGCCTCGACGACCTCCGGGAAGTACCGGGTCATCGGCCGCTCGTTCCGGCTCCCGATCTCGACCTCGGCGCCGTCGCGAAAGATGATCGAGCGGAAGCCGTCCCATTTCGGCTCGAAGCTCATGGCGCCGTCGGGGATCTGCTTGACCGCCTTGGCCAACATGGGGGGCACGGGGGGCATGACCGGAAGTCGCATGCCAACATTGTCACCGATCAGCGAGCTTCGTACGCTAAACCCAAGGAGCGTGGTGGTCATGTATGACGTGGTCCTGCTCATAGAGCGTCAGCTCAGCGATCTCGACGCAAATCAGGTGGCAAGCCTGCACGAACAAATCGAGGACACCGTCCACTACCACGTGGTGATTCCAGTCGAAGAGGCCGCGGCCCGCATGGAGAGCTCGATGGGCTCGCTGCTGGGTCCCGAGTTCGTCCCGCCGACGGCGCCGATGACCGGCGAGGACCTCGTCCGACTGCAGCACGAGTGCGAGGACTCCGCCCGTCGCGGACTGGACGCGTCGATCGCGCTGCTCGAGGCGACCGGCCATCAGGCCGACGGGCGATGCACCAGCCAGGATCCGATCGAGACGCTCGCCGCGATGGTCACGAAGCACAAGTGTTCCGAGGCGATCATCCTGACCGAGCCGCACGTGGTGAAGGAGTTCTTCCACGTCGACTGGACGTCCCGGGCCCGCCGCAAGCTGAAGGTGCCGATCCTGCACCTCCTCGAGCACGAGACGTTCGACGAGCAGTCCGGCGGCGCCGGCGAGGGCAGCTCCGTCCTCTGACCGTCCCCGATCCTGCCGCCGGCTACCGCGTACGCCAGGCGGCCCACCGGGGATCTCCCGGCGGGCCGCCTGGGTTTCGGTTAGGAGTGGTCGGTCAGAAAGGTCAGTCGACCTCCGTGCCCGGCAGAGCCGCGCCCGGTACCTCGCTGGGGAGGTAGATCTTCGGGTCACCCGGGTATGGCAGCTCCCAGTGGTGAGCGTCGTACCACGTGTAGCGGTTCATCTGCTCCGGGTTGGCGAAGTCGGGCGTGGGGTGCTTGCCGCTGAGGTGCTGCTTCGCGGCCCACTTCTCCCACGCCGCCGAGTAGGAGACGAAGTCCTCCGGGATGGGCGCCGACTGGGCCGTCGCCGGGCCCGCCGGGTCGTCGAGGCCACACGGAGGCGGGGTCGCGATGTTCTCGGTGAGCGAGACACGGTTCGGCAGGGCGTTGTACGGCGTGTTGTCCGGTTGCCTCTGGAATGCGTCGTACATCGGCGTTGCCGCGGCCACCTTCTGGTTCAGCGGCTCGGCACCCATGATCTGCTCGATCGTGCGGATCATGCTGATCTGCGAGTAGTAGGTCGAGATGGTCTTGCCGTGCACCGCCCAGGGGCTGATGACCTGGATCGGGGCACGGTGACCGTCGACGTGATCGGCACCGTTCTGGCTGTCGTCCTCGACCACGAAGATCGCGGAGTCCTTCCAGTACTCGCTGTGCGAGATCGTGTCGACGATCTTGCCGAGCGCCAGGTCACCGCCGGCGACGTTCGACCGCGCCGACACCGGGCCACCGGTGTGGTCGTCGGACAGCCACATCATGTTGAAGTCGGCCGGGCCGTTGTTCAGGAAGTCCTGCTTCCAGATCTGGTAGCGGTACAGGTCCGGGATCTGCATGTCGAACATCGGTGCGTCGTGGTTGGATATCTCGTCCAGCGACGGGATCGGCGACCGCACGTTGAGCCGGATCGACGGGTCGTACAGCTGTGCCGGGTCACCGCCACCCTCGACGGACTTGGCGGCGCAGTAGTACTGCTGCCAGGTCGCGCCGGCCGGCTTGTTCTCGAAGATCATGAACTCGCCGAAGTTCTTGGCGGTGTGGCCAGCGAACTGGATGGCGGTCCACAGGAAGCCGGAGCGCTGATGCCCCAGGACGTCGTTCTCCGTGTCGTACGAGCGGGTGTACTCCCCCGCACTCGACTCGGTGTATTCGGGGTTGTCGCCCTGCATCAGCCAGTTGTGACCCTCGGCGGAGTTGGTGCCGGTGTCGTAGACGTTGTCGTACAGCCCGAACTGCCGCGCCATTGCGTGGATGTTGGGCGTGACGTTCTCACCGAACTGGGCCAGCGACGGGTCACCGTTGCCCTCGGTCATGTCGCCGTGTACCTGGTCGTAGGTCCGGTTCTCCTTGACCAGCAAGAAGACGTGCTTGATCGTCGAAGGGTCACCGATCCGCCTGGGCACCGGCACGGCCGGAACGATGCTGCCGTCGACCGCGTACTTGACGTCGCCGTCGCCCCAGCCGTTCTGGGTGAAGACCATCGGGGTGTAGGTCTTCTGGATCTTGCTGTCGGTGGGAAGAGTGAAGCGGGTCAGCGAGGCCGTCGTGCCGTGCGTACCGTGGCCGGTCGCCGGCGTGGTGCCGGTGCCCTGGTTGAACGTGAGGAGCGGGCCCCGGGCGTCGATGCCGCGGCGGTTGGCCACGACGATCTGGTCGCCGACCGCGAAGACGTCCTCCGGGTAGAAGTCGGTCGGGACGAGACCGACGTAGCTGACCGGGTCGAGTGCGCTCGCGCCGAGCTCGTAGACCGCGATCGCGTTGGCCCGTCCGAGGCTGACGAGGAGACGGCCGTTGTAGACCGTAACCGCGTCCGGCGCGTAGCCGATCGCGGAGCCCTTGTACGGCTGGGTGGCGATCGTCTGGACGACCTCGTCGGTATTTGTGTCGACGACCGAGACCGTGTCGTCGAACGTGTTGGCGACGTAGAGGACGTCGCCCTCGACGTGCATGGCGGTCGGGTGGAGACCCACCTCGATCTGGTCGACAGGCGCGCCGGGGGTCGCAGTGTCGATGACGCTGAGCACACCGGTCGTCGATGTTCCGAGGTACGGGTCGGCGGGCACCTGGGTGCCATAGGACTCGATGGTGTCCTCACCCGGCCTGGCCATGCGGCCACCCTCGTCGCTGACGTACAGGTCGGTGCCGACGAACTTCAGCTGGCGAGGGGCGATGCCGACGTCCCAGGACTGCTTGATCGTGCCGGTGGCCGGGTCGATCGCGACGACCGTGTTCTGGCCGTTGACGGCGGCGTACAGCGTGGAGCCGTCGGGCGAGAACGCCATGCCCGCAGTCAGCGCCTGCTTGCCGTCAACAGTCGGGATCGGGATCTTGGTGCCGGCTGCCAGGGTGCCGTCGTCGTTGACCGGGAAGCGGGTGATGCCCGTCGCGTTGGGCATGAAGAGGAACTCGCCGTCGGGAGAGTAGAGCGGGCTCTCCTGACCGACGGTGTTGTCAGACAGCCGAAGGTTGACACCGGACGCGGTGCCGCCGCGCCAGATGAGCTGGTAAGAATCCAGGTCGAAGATCTGCAAGGAGACACCGCGGTCGTTGGCTGTGGCGGCCAGGAAGCGGCCGTCGGGGCTGACGGTGGAGCCCATGAACTTGCCGTACGGCGTCATGAGCCGCTCACCCAGCGGCTTCAAGATTTGGTTGGAGGAGATCTGAAGGCCATCGGCATACTCGTTGCCGACGAGATTCTCGCCGAAGCCCTCGGTCGTACCGTAGGCAACACCGCCGCCGAGGACTGCGATCGCAGTGGCGCCGGCCGCGACGATGCGGGTCCGGCTGCCGGCGCGGACGCCGAAGAGTCTGCGGATTTCCGGATCGCGTCGGCGCCGTCGTAGGACATGCATGAAGTCATCCCTTCGATGTGCGGGCGAGCAGGTCGACGTTGCCGTCGAGCTGCCACAGAGGGTTGGGAGCATCCCCGAGCGGTGTCCGAACCTGGAAGAAGCCGTTCACCTCCTTCGGTCCGTCGCCATCGGCCATATACCGCCCATCGGGGGTGACGTCGAGCTGGTAGATGGCGTTGCCGGTCGCCGTCGTGCCGGGCAGGTGCCAGGTCACGACGCAGCGCCAGTCGTTGCCCGGCCCCTCGTCGAGGACACGGTCGCCGCCTTTGTCGCATGACGCGGTGGCGCCAAGCTGGGCCTCGGTGACTGCGGGGCGGTTGAGTTCCTCGGTCTGCAGTCGGTAGAGGTGCTCGAAGGCGGTGGCAAGCGAGCTCTCCACCTTCGCCCGTTCGATGCCGGTGCCCTCGGCCGTGGTCGCGGTGGCGATCACCGCCACGGAGAGCCCGACCAGACCGGCCAGCGGGAGTAC
>JBKOYM010000179.1:0-22060 GCA_046725375.1 Actinomycetota bacterium | reverse complement strand
GGGGTACGTCAACATCACCGGCCGGATCAAGGACATGGTGATCCGGGGCGGCGAAAACGTCTACCCACGGGAGATCGAGGAGTTTCTCTACACGCATCCGGACATCCTCGACGCGCAGGTGATCGGCGTTCCCGACGAGCGGTACGGGGAGGAGCTCATGGCATGGGTCCGGATGCGCGAGGGCGCCGACCCGTTGACGATCGAGGCGCTGCGCGAGTTTTGCACCGGCAAGCTGGCGCATTACAAGATCCCGCGGTACCTGCACATCGTGGACGAGTTCCCGATGACGGTGACGGGGAAGATCCGAAAGGTCGAGATGCGGGCGACCGCCGTCGAGTTGCTCGGCCTTCAGGACGCCGCGTCGGCCGAGCACGCTTGACGACGGTCCGTGAGTTTGGGCCCGCGATCCGCGAGTTTCGGCGTGGCCGCTGGGACACAACTCTCGGATCGGCCGGCCAGAACTCTCGGATCGGCCGGCCAGAACTCTCGGATCGGCGGGCCGAAACTCTCGGATCGCCGCTGGGCATGGCGAGGCGCCCGCACCCTAGGAGCGCGGGCGCCTCAAACTGAGGGCTAGACGGTGGCCCGAGCCGACTCCTCGTCGGTGTCGGTCTGTGTATCGCCCGCGTCGCCGCCGGGCTGACCGTCGGTGGACAGATCCTCGTGCTTGATGTTCAAGCCGATGATCGTGAGGATCGTCGCCCCGATGAGCATCCACATCGCGACACCGAACGCATCGGTCGCGCCGGCGGTCTGCGCCACCTTCTGGAACAGGCCAGCCTGCTCGCTGGTGGGCGATCCACCTGCAGACGAGGCGCTTTGAATCAAATCGCTCATCTTTTCGGCGATCCCGTTGGCGTAGATGGTGCCGAGCACCGCGATGCCGAGCGAGCCGCCGACCTGCTGCATCGTGTTGAGCACGGCCGATCCGACGCCGGCATCACGCGGGTCGACCCGACTCACAGCAGTCAGCATCAGCGGGACGAACAGCAGGCCCATGCCGAGCGACTGGACGATGATCCACGGCAGCAGTCCGGTCACGTACGTCGAGTCGACATCGAGGTTGGTGTAGCCCCACAGACCGAACGCCGCGAGCGCGCCGCCGGCCGTGGTGATCCACCTCGGGTCTACCCGCGATGCGAGGTTGGACGCGATCTGGGCCGACACCATGATCCCGGCCGAGAACGGCAGGAACGCGAACCCAGCCTGCAGTGAGCCGTAACCCAGCACGTCCTGGATGAACAGCGAGCTGAACAAGAACATCGCGAACATCGCCGCCGGAACGATCAGCATCGCGACGAAGCTGACGGCACGGGTGCGGTCGGTGATGATGCGCAGCGGAAGCAGCGCGTGCGGCGTGACCTTCTCCAAGACGAAGAACGCGACCAGCAAACCGACGCCCAGGATGATCGGCCCGAGCGTCCACACGTCGGTCCACGTGTACAACTCGCCGGTGGCCGTGTCAGCGACCTGCCCCTTGTGGTTGAAGCCGTACACGATCGAGACCAGACCCAGGGTCGCGGTGACCGCTCCTGGAACGTCCCACCGGCCGGGCTGCGGCTTGGACTCGCCGAGCAGCTTCGGCGCGGCCAGTGCCACCGCGATGCCGATCGGCACGTTGATCAACATCGTCCAGCGCCACGACGCCTCGGTGAGCGCGCCACCGAGGATCAGCCCGATGGCGGCGCCGGCACCGGA
The DNA here is from genome assembly GCA_046725375.1 of Actinomycetota bacterium. Taxonomy (GTDB): domain Bacteria; phylum Actinomycetota; class Actinomycetes; order Propionibacteriales; family Nocardioidaceae; genus DATFRX01. Next base: position 20,362 of record JBKOYM010000179.1, on the reverse strand, counting down.
CATCGCCGCATACGTGGCGAACGCCCGGTTGCGCCACCGTCCCGCGGGGAAGGTGGTGGTGATCAGCGCCAGAGCGTTGGGCGCGGCCGCCGCTGCTCCGAGTCCCTGCAGCGAACGGGTCAAGATCAGCTCCCACTCGGACTGCGCCAGACCGGCGAACAGCGACGCGATCGCGAACACCGTGACACCGAACATGAACACCTTCCGGCGTCCGATGACGTCGCCCATTCGGCCGCCGAGCAGCAGCAGACCGCCGAAGGCGATGGTGTACGCCGTGATGATCCAGGTCAGGTTGGCGTCGCTGAAACCGAGGTCATCCTGGATGTGGGGCATCGCGATGTTGACGATGCTGGCATCCAACACGACCATCAGCTGAGCGGTCGTGATGAGGAGTAGGGCCAGACCCAGATGACGATGGCCTGGGCCCGCCGTATCCTCCGGGGGCGGATCGGCCTTGTTAGACAGTGAGTCGACAGACATACAGTTCCTTTTCTGCGATCGAGCCGCCCGAGGCGGCGCTTTTCGGTCGTGGCGAGGTCAGGAAGTGGCGTCTCCTGGCCCACGTGTGTTGGCGGTGTGTTGAGCGACTGGACAGACGACCTCGTCGATCAGCCGCTCCACGAAGGTGTCGTCCAGGTGGTGGCCGCGGACGACCCTGAAGTACGAGCACAGCGCCGGCAGCAAGGCGAGAACGAGGTCGAGATCGACACCCTCGGCGATTTCGCCGCGATCTCGGGCCCGCTCGGCGACTTTGAGCCAGGCCGACCATCGGGGGTTCATGAATCGCTCCCGGAACACGGCGGCGAGTTCGTCGTCGGCGTGCATGGCCGTCATCAGACCGCTCATGACCGACACCGGCAGCGACGTGTTGGCGTCGTGGTGGCCGCACCAGGTGGCCACCAGGTCGCCCCGCAAAGAGCCGGTATTGGGCGGCTCCTGCGGCAGCCCCTTAGCCCGCGAGATGGCATCGACGACGAGCTCAGCCTTGGTCGACCAGTGCCGGTAGAGCGTCGCCTTGCTCGCGTGTGCCTCGGCCGCGACCAGATCCATGGTGAGCCGGTCGTAGCCGACCTCGGCGAGCACGCGCACGGCAGCGTCCAGGATCTCCGCTTCACGCTCGTCGGCGACGCGCGGTCGTGCGACCTTCGCGGCGAGCTGCTGGGGGGTCATGGTCACCATCCGTCATCTGGCGTTAACTCTGATGAAACGAAACAGTTCCGTTTCATCAGGTGCCAGCGTACGTCAGCGTCCGGTTATTCCCAACGGATTTTTTCGCCGCATCGTTCCCGGTCGGGCGGACGGATTTCAGCATGCATGCGTACGCCCGGCGGCGACCATCGAATTCGGCCGGCGCCGGCGTACCGGGGTCGAAGTCGTCAGTGGGTGTGCGGGGGGATCGTCGGTCCCTCGGAGGGTTGGACGACGACGAATCCCGGGCCGTGGAACTGGTACTGGACCGCCTCGCCGGAGCCGCCGCGAAGCAACGACTTCACGTTCATGCTGTTCACGACGTTGGGCGAAAGGTTCGCCGACCAACACACGGCCGCCTGTGGGTCGACGAAGGTCGGCTGCTGCGAGCAGTCGAGGATCATCGGATCGCCGTCGGAGGTCAGCGCCACATCACCCTGGCCCTGGATCAGCGTGTTGAACAGGCCGCCGGTGAACATTCCGGCACCCTTCGTCCGGTGCACGTCCCAATGCAGGTTGGCGTCGAAGGCGAGCAGGCTGGAGCCGTTGACGCTGATGCCGTCGCCCTCGAGTCGGATCAGAAAGATCGGGAAGCCCTCGCGAGCGAAGAACACCTCACCGGCGCCGCTCACGCGCATCAGGGGTTGGTCTTCGCTGGTGGCCAGACGCTTGGCGAACTTGGCGAGGCTGCCCGAGCCCTCGTGGTGGAACTGGACCTGACCCTGAAAGGCGACCATCGCACCCTTGGCGGACAGGACGTCAGGGCCCAGCGTGACCTTGAGCAACTTTTTGCTCTGGAGTGCGAACCGCTCCTGGGTCTGAACCTCGTTGTGTTCGGCGGCAAACAAGTCACTGCGCATGCCGGTGATCCTCCCGTACATCCGGGTCACCGCGACTCCCGGGGTCCGGGTTGGGAGTCGTGCAGATTTACCAAGAAACCGTTACCATTCTGTAATTCTGGGGAGACATGAGCCGACCAGGGCCGTCGGTCCGCGGAAGAGGGACGGCGAGGTACAGGTGAAAGTACTAGTCACCGGTGCGACCGGGGTGATGGGTCGGTCAGTAGTCCGTGCGCTCCTCGCGGCCGACCACGATGTGTTCGGGTTGGCCCGCGACGCCGACAAGGCCGCCATGTTGGATGCGATGGACGTGATCCCGGTCCGCGGCACGATGTTCGACGCGACCCGCTTGGCCGAGACGTTCGAGGGCTGTGATGTGGTCTGCAACGTGGCGACCCGGATCCCGGTCGGCTGGTCGGGCCTGCGTCCCGGCGCCTGGCGAGCGACCGACCAATTGCGCTCGGAGGGCTCACGCATCGTGGCGCAGGCAGCGCGCCGGGCCGGGGTGAAGCGCCTGATCCAGGAGAGCGTGTCCTATCTGTACGCCGACGGCGGAGACGACTGGATCTCGGAGACCAGCCCGGTGGAGGTCAACGCCGCGACCGAGCCGGTCATCCTCGCCGAAACGGCCGCCGAGGACTTCCGCGATGCCGGCCACGACAGCGTGATCCTGCGGTTCGGCACCATCGTCGGCGATGATGGGCTGACGCGTTGGCGGCTGCGTCGTGCTCGGGCCGGGCGTCCGATCGGGCTGGGCGATCCGTCCGGCTGGACGCACGTGGTGCACGTCGACGACATCGGAAGCGCCGTGGTGGCCAGCCTGGCCGCGCCGTCGGGCATCTACAACGCGGGTGCCGCGCCGGTCCGCCGAGCCGACCTGATGATGGCGTACGGCAAGGCCGCCGGTGTCGACGACGCGACGTTCATCTCTCGTGTTCTGCAACGCCTTGGCGGCGAACGCCTCGAACCGATGACGCGGTCGCAACGCGTCAGTTCGGCGGCGCTGTCGCGGGCGGCCGCTTGGCGTCCGATCCATCCCGACTTTGCCGCCACATGGCTGACGGCGCTGACGCACGCGTGACGGCCGACGGCGACGACGGGCGCGAGCCGGCTGGACGGCGTACGACGCGACGCCGGACCGACCGCGTGGGCGATCTATTGCCGCCGGCGACCAGTGACGAGTCAGCGGAGGGCTGGGGCGACGTCGACGATGTCGACTCCGACGACCGGCTGCGACGCGAAGTCCCGCCGCATCACGGCGACTAGGCAAGAGCTCTCAGGGCGTCTTCGACTCCTCGCTGGACTTTGCCGTGAGGGCGTCCCGGATCTCGCGGAGCAGGAGCGTGTTTTCCTCGACGACGTCGGGCTCCTCGACCTCGCCCCGCTTGCGCAGCTCCAGAAGGCGGTTGTACGGAGCCACCACAAGGAAGTAGACCGCCGCCGCGATCAGGACGAAGGCGACCAGGTCGGTGATGAACGCACCGATCGGGATGTCGGCGACGTCGACGGAGTCGAAGTTCGGCTCGCCGCCCATCTTGCCGATGACCGGCATCAAGACGTTGTCGACCAGCGACATGACGACCGCGGTGAACGCCGCGCCGACAACGAATGCGACCGCGAGTTCGATGAGGTTGCCCCGAAGCAGGAATTCCCGAAATCCCTTGAGCATGTCTGACTCCGGCAGGTTGGTGGGGACGCGTACGCCGCCTCACCCTAACGGCCTCCGGGACCGACCAAACCGGCGTCTCAGGCGAGCAGGACCGTCAGCTCCTGCCGTACCGACGCGTCGGCGAGCGCCAGTGCCGTCGGCTGGTCGACCGCGAGGACGAGCGGCGTGCCCTCGTCGAGAGCCGTGTCGTCGACCTCCGGCCGGGTCACCACGGTCGCGTCGGACGCGATCACGGCGGTGCCGGTACGCCCGCGTGGATCGGTGCCGACGACGTCGACGACATCGCCGGGCGCGACGAGCGCTGCAGCCGCCGGGTCGAACAGTCGAATCGTGGTCAGCACCGTACCCGGGTCGTAGCCCGAGAGCAGGTCGGCTTGGACCAGCCGGACGTCGGTCAGCGGCTCGCCGGCGCGCAACGGCCCGGCGAGGGTGCGACCGATCGGCAGAAGCTGGGGGTCGACCGCTCCCTCTGGGATCGCGGCCGGATCGACGTGGACCGTCTCGAGGTCGCCCCGGTGAACGATCTCACCGGCTCTCAGGTCGTCGGCCGCCACGACGAGGGCACGCGTGGTCGCAGTGGGACGGGCGACCTGAATCGTCGTGACGACGGCGAGCGTCGCGAAGATCGCGGCCAACAGGCGCCGACGCGCCAGGATGGCCCGGCGGAGGTCGCGGCGTACGGCGTCGAGTCGGGTCCGGCTCATGTCGTTGAGCGTAGGTCCACGCATCGCCCGTCAGCTGGTTTTCCACAAGCCCGCAACCGTGGCCCGGCACGCAACCGTGGCCGGGGCTCGCAACCGTGGCCGGGGGCCGCAACGTGGCCGGGGCCCGCAACCGTGGCCGAGTCCGCGACCGTGGCAGGAGTCCGCAACCGTGGCAGGACCCATATCGCGCGACGCGCCCGGCGTGCCGCGCCATAGGGGTCCTCCCCATGGGGTGGGTCAGGCCGAGGCGCCCGTCTTCGCGGTCTCCTTGCCGCCCGACGATCCGGACGACTTCGACGAGCCGGAGTCGCTGCCGCTGGAGGCAGACTTCGACGATCCGGAGTCGCTGCCGGTGGAGGCAGACTCGCTCTTGCTCGAGTCGGAGGACGACTCGCTCGTCTTGGCGCCGTTGGACGCCGCCCGGCTGTCGTTGCGATAGAAGCCGGAGCCCTTGAACACGACGCCGACCGCGCTGAAGACCTTGCGCAGGTTGCCGCCGCACTCGGGGCAGACAGTCAGCGGGTCGTCGCTGAACCTCTGCTGCGCCTCGAGGGCGGATCCGCAGGCGGTGCAGGAGTACTGGTAGGTCGGCACTGTGTCGGTCTCCTTGTCCAGGGCCGGCACTAGCACTCGACCCTCCTGACTGCTAATTGTGCCTCGCTCGTCAAGTCCACGCGAGCCGCGGCCATTCCGCGAGCCGATGCCCGCGGTTCGTGCCGGCCGATTCTCCCGGCGGCGAGACCGCGGGTCGGCTCGCACCGGCCCAACCGGCAGAATGCTCGCGTGCGCCGCAGCTACCTGATCTACCTCGCGATCGTGGTCATCGTCGTGATGGTGTCGGCGGCGGTATTCGCGGTTGTCACGGTGCGTCGCTCGTTTCCGCAGGTCGACGGCGAACTGAGCGTCGTTGGCCTGAACAGCCGGGTCGAGATTGAGCGCGACGCGTACGGCATCCCGCAGATCTATGCGGACACGTCCAACGACCTGTTCTTCGCCCAGGGCTACGTCCAGGCGCAGGATCGGTTCTACGAGATGGACTTTCGGCGCCATCTGACCGCCGGTCGACTTGCCGAACTGGTCGGCGAGGACGCCGTCGAGACCGACAAGTTCGTCCGCACGCTCGGCTGGCGCGATGTGGCTCGCCAGGAGATGGAGGAGCTGCGGCCCGCGACCCGGCGTTACCTCGAGGCGTACGCGGACGGTGTCAACGCGTACATCGAGGACAAGTCGGCCGGCGAACTGTCGCTCGAGTACACGCTCTTGTCGGTCACCGGCCCCGACTACGCGCCGGACCCGTGGACGCCGGTCGACTCGCTCGCCTGGCTGAAGGCGCTGGCATGGGACCTGCGCAGCAACATGGACGACGAGATCGACCGGATGCTTGCCACCCAAACGCTGACGGCGCGCGAGGTCGAGGAGCTCTACCCGGCCTATCCGTACCGGCTGCACGACCCGATCGTGACCGGAGACATCCGCGACGGGCGGTTCCGACCCGACTCGGGCAGCTCGACCGGCCACCTCGCGCGGCCCACCCCGATGCTCGATCTGTCGGAGGACACGATCGACGCGCTGCGGAGTGTCCAGCGGGCCACCGACCAGATGCCCGATGTCCTTGGATCCACCGACGGCCTCGGGTCCAACTCCTGGGTGGTGAGCGGTGATCGCACCGACACGGGTGCGCCGATGCTGGCCAACGACCCGCATCTCGCGCCGTCGATGCCGGGTGTCTGGTACCAGATGGGCTTGCATTGCAACGAGGTCAACACGGGGTGCCCGTTCGACGTCTCCGGATTCACCTTCGCCGGGATGCCGGGAGTCATCATCGGGCACAACGACCGAATCGCGTGGGGCCTCACCACGATGTACGCCGACGTCACCGATCTCTACCTGGAGGACGTCAACGACAAGGCCGGCACCTACCGATACAAGTCGCGCCGGCTCAAGCTGCGCACGCACACCGAGGAGATTCGGGTCGCCGGCGAGGATGAGCCGGTACGGATCACGGTGCGCGCGACTCGACACGGACCCCTGATCTCCGACGTCGACGACGAGACTGCCGACGCCGGTCGGATCGCCGCCGCGGCCACGGTGGGCGAGGAGACCGACGCCAGATCGTACGAGGTCGCGTTGCGGTGGACGGCGTTGCAACCGGGTCGGACGATGGACGCCGTCTTCGGGATCAACGAGGCAGCCAACTGGCGGCAGTTCCGTCGGGCCGCAAAGCATCTCGACGTGCCGTCGCAAAACCTCGTGTACGCCGACGTCGACGGCAATATCGCCTACCAGGCCCCTGGGCGGGTGCCGATCCGGCGACTCGGCGACGGTCGATGGCCGGTGCAGGGGTGGGACCCGCGCTACGACTGGCGGCGCGACGTCCCGTTCCGCAAGCTGCCCTGGGTGCTCAATCCGGACGACGGATACATCGTGACGGCGAACCAGGCGGTCACCGACGCCGACTACCCGTACCTGCTGACCAGCGATTCGGCCTATGGCTACCGAAGCGACCGGATCGAGCACCTCCTCGACAGCGACGACAAGCTCAGTGTCGACGACATGGCCGAGTTGCAACAGGACACCTACAACGCCAATGCGGCCCGCATCGTACCGTACCTTCAGGACATCAAGCTGACCGGCAACTACTACCGCTCCGGTCAGCGGCTCATGTCCGGCTGGAACTTCACCCAGCCCGCCGACTCGGGCGCCGCCGCGTACTTCAACGTGGTGTGGCGCGACCTGCTGTCGTTGACGTATCACGATCAGCTGCCTGAGGAGGTGTGGCCCGACGGTGGCGAGCGTTGGTACGTCGTCGTGTCGAGGCTGCTCGACCGGCCCATGAGCATCTGGTGGGACGACGTTGGGACCGACGAGGTTCGCGAGACCCGCGACGACATCCTGCGGCAGGCAGTGCTCGACGCACGCGACGACATGACGATGATGCAGGCGCGGGACTCCGAGGAGTGGTCATGGGGCCACATCCACAATCTGACCTTGGAGAACCCGACGATGGGTACGTCCGGCATCGGGTTCGTCGAGCGGCTGTTCAACCGCGGACCGTACGAGGTGAGCGGCGGTGCCGGCGCCGTCGACGCGACGTCCTGGGACGCGGCCGAGGGATTCGACGTGACCGCCGCACCCTCGATGCGGATGGTCGTCGACCTGTCCAACTTCGACGAGTCGCGCTGGATCCAGATCACTGGCGAGTCGGGGCACGCGTACAACGGCAACTACGCCGACCAGACGTCGATGTGGGTCGACGGCGAGACTGTGCCGTGGCCCTACACGTCCGACGCGGTCCACGCCGCGAGCGAGCACGAGCTGGTGCTCACCCCAGGAGACCAGCCTTAGGGACCTCTGTTACACGACCCGGGGCCGGATCGGCGGTCGGCCGAACCGGAGTACGCGGGTCGGCGTGACGGCGAGGGTGACGCGTTGGTCGGTGCGGTCGGTCGGGACCGACTCGACCACCTCATGGTCGTAAACGAGGATCGCGCGAGGCGTAGCCGCGTCGACGTGTCGCAGCGCGCCGTCGTAGCACCCGGCGCCGCGGCCCAGTCGGGCGCCCCTCACGTCGACCGCCAGACCGGGGCACAGCACGACGTCGGCCTCGCCGATCGCCTCGGCGCCGAGGCGCTGGCCGGTCGGCTCCTGGAGCCCCATCTTCGCGGTCGTGAGGGTGTCCAGGTCGGTCACGACCCCCCAGTCGAGCTCGAGGTCGGGTGTCACGACCGGCAGCAGCAGGCGGCGCCCAGAGTCGAGCAGCGCCGCGAGAAGGGGTCGGGTACCGGGCTCGCTGTCGATCCCGTAATAGGCCGCGACGGTCTTGGCGTTGGCGAGCTCGGCGAGGGCGAGGACCTGCTCCGCGAGTCGGTTGGCGTCGGCCGCGACGCGGTCCGGCGGCAGCGCGTCTCGCGCCTCGAGGATCCTGCGCCGCATCGTCTGCTTCGCCGCTGCGACATCCTCGAATTGCACCCGCCTAGGCTAGCGGGCGGGCCGATGCGGTGCCTCAGGTCTCACGGATACCACGTCAACGTAGTATCGCGACGGGTCGCCTACGATGCCCGCATGAGTGAGCAGGGGCTGCAACGCGCCCGCGACGCGATGGAAGCGGCCGGGGTGCACCCTCGGGCGATCGAGGTCTTCACGCACTACTACCGCGAACTGGAGAGAGGTGCGACCGGCCTGATCGCCGAGGCGGACATCGAACCGCTGACGGGTCTGCCACGAGCGGCCGACCTCGATGTCTCGCCCGAGGACGCGCGCGCCGCCCTGTCGAGGACCGCGGTCCTGAAGCTCAACGGCGGCCTCGGCACCTCGATGGGCATGGACCGCGCCAAGTCGCTGGTGTCGGTGCGCGACGGGCTCACGTTCCTCGACATCATCGTCGGCCAGGTCATGCGATTGCGGAAGCAGTACGACGTTCGGATGCCCCTGCTGTTCATGAACAGCTTCCGTACCCGCGACGACACGCTGGCCGCGCTGAAGGCGTACCCCGACCTGTCGGTCAACGGCCTTCCGATCGACTTCGTCCAAAATCGCGAGCCGAAGCTGCGGGTCGACGACCTGACGCCGGTCGAGTGGCCGGCTGACCCCGAGTTGCAATGGTGTCCGCCGGGGCACGGCGACCTGTACACCGCGCTCGAGGTGTCGAAGGTGCTCCAGGAGCTGATCGACGCCGGGTTTCGCTACGCCACGGTGTCCAACTCCGACAACCTCGGGGCGCTGGCCGATCCGACGATCGCGGGCTGGTTCGCGGCCAGCGGCGCACCGTACGCGGCGGAGGTCTGCCGTCGCACCCCCTCCGATCGCAAGGGCGGTCACCTCGCGGTGCGCCGCAGCGACGGCCAGCTCATCCTGCGTGAGGTGGCCCAGACGGCCGACGAGGATCGGGCCGCCTTCGCCGACGAGAAGCGGCATGCGTACTTCCACACCAACAACCTGTGGTTCGACCTCCGGGTGCTCGCCGAGACGCTCCGGGAGCGCCACGGTGTGCTCGGCCTTCCGGTGATCCGCAACCTGAAGACGGTCGACCCGGCCGATCCGACGTCGCCGAAGGTCGTGCAGATCGAGACCGCCATGGGCGCTGCGATCGAGGTGTTTCGGGATGCCACCGCGATCGAGGTCGAGCGGTCGCGGTTCCTGCCGGTCAAGACGACCAACGACCTGCTGGCCTTGCGGTCGGACCTCTACGAGCTGCAGTCGGACTTCCAGCTCGTACGAACCGCCGAGCGGATGCCTCTGATCGAGCTCGACCCGGAGTACTACAGGACGATCGACGCGTTCGCCCGGCGCTTCCGGGCCGGCGTACCGTCGCTGCGCGATGCCGACTCGCTGACGGTCCGCGGCGACTGGACCTTCGGCGCCGATGTGCGTGTCGTCGGCGCGGCCGTCCTCGACGACACGGGCGCGCCCGAACGCATCGCCGACGGCACCGTCCTCTCCTAACGCCGATCCGTCACTTAGACAGTGATCATCCGCCACTCAGACCGTGTCGATCCGTCACCTCGATCGCCGCCCAACTGGCGGATGGTCACTGTCTAAGTGACGGATCGGCGGAGGCCGTAGGCTGCTGTCATGGACGCGCATTCTGCGACCGGCACGGGGCTTCGATCCGTCGATGAGCAGCTGCGTCGCATACTCGACGCGCTCGCTCCGCGCGCACCAAACGACCAGCCCTTGCTCGAGGCGACCGGGCTGCCGGTCTGCGAAGACATCACCTCGCCGATCGACCTACCGCGATTCACCAACTCGGCGATGGACGGTTATGCCGTTCGCTACGAGGATGTCGCCCAGGCGAGCAACGAATGGCCGGTCCATCTCCCGGTCGTCGGTGAGGCCGCCGCGGGCACGTCCACTCCGTACGCCCTCGCGCCCGGCACGTCGATGCGGATCATGACCGGCGCGCCGCTGCCGTCGGGCTCTGACTGCGTCATCCCGGTCGAGGCCACCGACAACGGGCGGGCCGAGGTCCGGATCTTCGGCACGCCGCAGCCGCATCAACACGTCCGTTACGCCGGCGAGGACATCCGGGCCGGTGACGTCGTGCTGCGGGAGGGCGCAAATCTCGATGCCCGCGAGACCGGGCTGATCGCAGCCATCGGGCGCGCGCAAGTACGGGCTCGGCCGCGACCGCGGGTCGTCATCATCTCCACGGGCAGCGAGCTGCGTGAGCCTGGCACCGGCTTGGACTTCGACTCGATCTACGACGCCAACAGCTACATGCTGGCGGCGGCGGCGAAGGGGGCGGGCGCGATCGCGTATCGCGTCGGCATCGTCTCCGACGACGCGCGATTCTTCTCGCACGCCCTGTCCGACCAGCTCGTCCGGGCCGACCTCGTCGTGACCAGCGGCGGAGTCAGCATGGGCGACTACGACGTCGTCAAAGACGCGCTCGGCCGGCTCGGCACGGTCGAGTTCGTCCAGATCGCGATGCAGCCGGGCAAGCCGCAAGGCTTCGGGTTCGTCGGCGAGGACGAGACGCCGATCTTCACGCTGCCCGGCAACTCGGTGTCGGCCTTCGTCTCGTTCGAAGTGTTCGTCGTGCCGGCACTGCGTCGCATGATGGGTCGCATGCCGTACCGTCGTCCGCTCGTCCGCGCCGACCTCACCGAGGATCTCGCGACCCCCGGCAGCCGACGCAAGTACGTCCGGGCGCAGTTCGAGGTGTCGGCGCGTGGCGCCACCGTGACCCCGGTCGGGCCGCAGGGCTCCCATCTGATCGGGAGCCTGGCGTACGCCAACAGCCTGATCGTCGTGCCCGAGGAGACCACGTCGCTGGCCGCCAACGAGACGGTCAACGCGATGGTGCTGGACCGTACGTTTTGAGGCGGCCACCCATGACCACACCCGACCCGGAGCAGCGACTGACCCATGTCGACGAGAGCGGCGCGGCCCGCATGGTCGACGTCTCCGGCAAGGCCACCACGACTCGGGAGGCGACCGCGCGCGGCCGAGTCCTGGTCGCCCCGGAGACCGCCGATCTCTTGCGACGCGGTGAGACGCCGAAGGGCGACGTCCTCGCGGTCGCTCGCGTCGCGGGCATCATGGCAGCGAAGCGGACGCCCGACCTGGTGCCGCTGTGTCATCCCCTCGCGATCAGCGCCGTCAGCGTCGATCTCGAGGTCGCCGACGACGCCGTCGAGATCGCCGCAACCGTACGAACGACCGACCGCACCGGCGTCGAGATGGAGGCGTTGACCTCGGTGTCTGTCGCGGCCTTGACGGTGTACGACATGATCAAGGCCGTCGACAAACACGCGACGATCACCGGCATACGCGTCGAGCGCAAGTCCGGCGGTAAGAGCGGCGACTGGTCGAGGAGCGACTGAGCAGATGACCCCAGGCGGACCGCGGCCGCGAGCCGTCGTCATCACCGCGTCCAACCGTGCCGCCGCCGGTGTCTACGCCGATACCGGTGGCCCGCTGATCGTCGAGGCGCTGCGCGAATGGGGGTTCGAGGTCGGCGACCCGATCGTGGTGCCGGACGGCGAACCCGTCGAGCGGGCGCTACGCGACGCCGTCGGTGACGAGGTCGCGACCGTACTCACGACCGGCGGCACCGGCGTCAGCCCGACCGACCAGACGCCCGAACGCACCCGGGCGGTCCTGGCGTACGAGATCCCCGGCCTGGCCGAAGCGATCCGGGCCTACGGCGTCGCCCAGGGCATCCCGACCGCGGCGTTGTCGCGCGGCGTCGCCGGGGTGGCCGGTCGGACCGTGATCGTCAACCTGCCCGGCTCGCGCGGCGGTGTCCGCGACGGGTTGACGGTGCTCCGTGATGTATTGCGGCACGCCGTCGACCAGGTACGTGGCGGCGATCACCCCCGGCACGAGGGGAGTGGATCCTGACGCGCGGCTGGCCGGCGGTTCTGTCCCACGATCGGATCACAGTACGTCCGATCCGACGGCGAGACGCGGCCGCCTGGCGGCAGGTTCGCTCCCGCAACGCCGAATGGCTGCGCCGGTGGGAGGCGACGCTGCCGCCCAGCTCGACGCCACCGCCACCGACCTTCGCCGGCATGGTGCGCGAGTCCCGCCGGCAGGCTCGACGCGGGCTCGGCCTCCCGTTCGTCATCACGTACGACAACCGCCTGGTCGGTCAGGTGACGGTCACCGGCATCACGTGGGGTTCGGCTCGTTGGGGTCAGGTCGGGTACTGGATCGACCGCGCCGTCGCAGGCCGCGGCATCACTCCGATCGCGGTCGCGCTCGTGGTCGACCACTGCTTCTTCGTGCTGGGCCTGCACCGTATGGAGGTCGCGGTCCGGCCCGAAAACACCGCGTCACTCCGCGTCGTCGAGAAGCTGGGCTTCCGGCGCGAGGGGGCAGCGCCGCGCTATCTCCATATCGACGGCGGCTGGCGCGACCACATCCTGTTCGCGCTGACCGTCGAGGAGGTCGGCGGAGGCCTCTTGGCGCGCTACCTCGCGGATCTGCCGGGGTCGGCGTGAGTTTCGACTCAGGGTCGGTGCATCGGCCCAAGCACCGACCATAAGTCGGAACTCACGCGATACCGTCGGACCGGCTCGTCACACCCGTCACACGAGTGTTCTGGCGACACACCGGCCGAGTGCGGGCTCCGAGGGTACGTCTACGCCTACCGTTCCCCTGTGGGAAGTGGCTTGATTTTCGCGGCGGTTGTGATCGCCTGGGCAGTCTTTTTGGTGCCATGGGCGTTGCGCCGCTATGACGAGGCCACCGGAACCCGCTCGGTCGACAAGGTTTCCAAGGCCATGCGCCTGCTCGGCCGAACCAGGGCAGACACGGAAGACCCGGAGCCGGTAGCCGCGCCATCACCCCTCAAACGGCATGCCCCCGAACCGGCGGACCGACCCCTCGTCGAGCCGCCGCCGCGCCCGTCGCGCAACGCCGCCCGTGCCGCGGCGGAGCGTCGTCGCCGGGTCCTGCTGATCCTCGTCGGGCTCACCGCTGTCACGGGCGCTATCGTCGCCTTCGGGGTGATCCCCGTGTGGTCGGTTGCGATCCCGGGCGGCCTTGTCGTGGCGTTCCTCGCCCTGTGCCGTTGGCAGGTACGCCGCGAGGACGACGCCGCCTGGGTCCGGCGCCGGACCGGACGCCGCGACGACGAGTCGGCCGCCGATGCGACCAGCGCGTCCCAGGCAATGGGCGACGAACCCAACGACGATCCGACCGTCGCTCTCCCGGCGACGGCCGAAGCGCGCGACAAGGCCAAGGGTCGCCAGGCAGTGGAGGCCGGCGCCGATCCGGTCGCCGCGGCGGACCTTGTCGAGTCGGTCTCGGACCCGGTCTCGGTCCGGACCAGCGACGGCAATCCCCTGTGGGATCCACTCCCTGTCACCCTTCCGACCTACGTCGACAAGGCCAAGGCGAACCGGTCCGTGCGCACCATCGACCTCGGCGCGCCGGACACCTGGACATCGGGGCATGTCAAGGGCGAACGGACCGAGCTCCCGTCCGACGAACGCTCGGACTCCGGCTCCGACGACACCGACGCCCGCCGGCCGGCCGTTGGCGATTGAGCCGGGGACCGAGTTGACGAGCGTCGCGTGTTATCGTTTCTCGCCGTTGAGGGGCTGTGGCGCAGTCCGGTAGCGCACCTCGTTCGCAACGAGGGGGTCAGGGGTTCAAATCCCCTCAGCTCCACCCACCAACACTCTGGCTCCGTGCGGAACACCGCCGACGCATCGGTCCCGGCTTCGTCGGTCCGGGCCGCGCGGTACTCCTTGGGTCCCACCTCGAGCACCTTGCCCGACAGGCCAGCGTGTACGAGCGCGGGTCGCCACACACGACGCCGCCAGGTACTGCGCCGTAGTGGCCCGCCAATCGCGTTGGTGAAGACCTGGCCGGTTCGAGCCGGTGGGCAGCGGCGCATGTGCTCGCGGAGTGGCCGCACGGCGAACACCGGCAGCGGTACCGTACGCCGGCCACGCGCTGTCTTCGGGAACGGCTTGGACGACAACTTGCCGTTGACCTCGGTCACGACGCGGCTGATTTGGACCATCGTCATCGGCTCCGCACAGCCCGGACGCAGCGCTCTGCTTGTGTCTTGCGCCAGGTGATCTGCGACAGATTCACGCCAACTGATGTGCAACACCGCGCCATGACCTAGACGCACCGATCTGCCGATGATGGCTCGCTTGGTGGGGGCTACTGGATCCTTGAGCAGAGCTGGCGACTCAGCGTATTTGAAGTCCCGCGGCTTCAACCTCAGGGGCGCTGTTCGGCGTTGTATCGGTGGAGTAGGTGCCGATGCGCGCCAGCGGTCGTGAGTCGTTCGAGGCCTGGGCGAGGGCACGCCAGCCTGCGGTTCTCTCGAGAGTGCCCTGACCGAAGATGGTTTCGAGACCCGAACAGTCCTTTCCCTGGATGCGAATGTCGGCTTGGCATGGGCGGGGGACGAACAGGTCGCTCTTGTCGACTGGGAGGCCGGCACTGCCGAACTCGTGGCCTTCGACGGATCACGCCGACCCCTGCGACTCGGTTCAGAGTCTCCGGCGCCCACCGACAGCAGTGTGATCACCGCGACTATCGACGGCTCATCCGGTGCCACGGCCGGCGGAGGCCGCCAGCGCCTCTGATGAATCAATGTGGCGAGATGCGAACGGGATCGTGTGGTTTGCAACTTCGAGGACCACAACACGATCGCCACATCGAAGGACGGCGGCGCCACGTGGACAAGCCACAGCTTCGGAAACGGCCACTTCGTGCCGGCATACTCGGGCGCGATGGACGTGCTCGCGGTCCTCGAGTATGAGGATGTCAACCGGCAGCGACTCCGCTTGCGATGGGTGTGGTACTCCGTCGACGGCGGCGCCACCTGGGCGCGGACCGAGGAGGGCAGCGGCCCCGCGGACCCCATCGAAGATCGAGGTGGCGTGGTCCGCGCCGACGGCCGGCTGGTCATGAACGGGCCCGACAACGCGGGGCTGATTGTGATGTACGGCGATTGGACATACTTCGAACCCGCCGCGTGGACACCCGGCGACGGCCGTTTCGAGCTGCTCAACGCCAACGGTTGGGGCAAATCCCTGACCGTGATTGGACGCCCGGCTGACAGCGCCGACGTGTACATCTCCGCCACGCCCGGTGACGATTGGACACCGTTCACAGTGCGCTAACACGCATGATGCCCCGAGCGTGGACGCCCGCTGACAACGGATAGTCCGACAGGTCAGAGCGCACGAACATAGCCGCGATCCGCGCTCTGATATCCAGCGTGTCGCCGCGAATGACCGACTGACTATCGCGCATCAGCTGGCGAGCATGTGTCGCACATCAACCGACGGAAGACACACAGCGCTCTGCTTGGATTTGCCGGATTTAGCTCTTTGATGTCAAGGGCGCGCCCTTCGGGCGCGTCGGCGGGCGGCTGCTCGCTGCGGGCGATACCTTCGGCCGTCGTCCTCGCTCGCGCCGCCCGCCCCACGATGTAGAGCACGGACGACTGAACGCAATCCAGCACGCCAGCTCGCGCATGTCAGGCGACGGCCCGTAGCGAGGCCCTGCACCCCTTCGCACCAGTCTCCGGCCTCCACTCCGCGCGTCCAGGGCGCCTCCTACGTCGCGTCACTTCGTGATCGGCAAGCCGACCCTTGATGCCCCGCTCCACTCCGGCCTACGAACCGGAAGCTACGGGATGCAGGGCCGGGTGTGGATCGAGCCAGCGACGGAACCAGAGCGTGACCTGGGTGTCGGACAATGCGAGCCATGAAGTGGCTTCTCGGCGTTGGAGCTGTTATGACGCTGCTGGCTGGATGCGGCGGAGACGATGCCGCGAACTCCTCGGAGCAGGATTCAATGGCGCTGTGCGGTCCCGCACAGGTTCGATTCAACGGGACGATCTATCACGGACTAGACGTCACGACCAGACCGAGGGACGCGAAGGCTGGGATGGCCGACTGGCCGGTCTGTGACGATGTCGGCAGGCACGCGATCGGAAGCTACTACCCGTCAGATCCGGACCAGGTCACTGCCTGGAAATTCGAGGGCTATCCAACCAGCGAGTTGATCGGAATCCGACGACCGTACGGTCTGGAGGTGTACGTCGCCGACGACGTTACCGGCCGACATGCGGAGGCCATTCTCGCCGAGCTGGGTGGCAATCCCCTGAAACCGTAGAGACCCACGCCGTCAGCAAAACGTCAGCAACAACACTGACGTCGAACGCTATCCGGCCGCGTCGATCGACGGAGCTTCCCGCGTGGACGAGGCGATCAGGTTACTGATCGGCACGTGATGGCAACCTCGGATGGCGTTCGCAACGAGGGGTCAGGGGATCAAATCCCCTCAGCTCCACCCACCAACACCCCAGGTCAGGCGACGTTTTCGCCGTCCTCATCGCTGTTCTCCGTAGCTGATGACTCGTCCAGAGGCAGCGAAAAGGCATCGAACAGGTCACCAACTCGGGGTTCAACTCCTGTTGGTAGTGCGTGTAGACATCGAGCGTGGTCGACGGGCGCGCTTGACCGAGCAGCCGTTGAGCGTCGTTGATCGGCACGCCGTCATGGACCAGCCACGTCACGTACGAGTGGCGCAGATCGTGGAAACGAAGCCCTCCGTGGGGGCCAGGTCTGGTCGACGGCCGAGCTGATCCGGAATGATCAGGGCGGTGAGGTTCGATGCCGCCCGCAACTTGACGTGGACCCGCAGACGGATGTGGTTCCACCTGATCCGCAGCCTGGCGACGGCGCTGCTGTTCGTGTTCCTCGGCGTGGGCACCCAGTCGTTGTGGCTCCAGATCGTGCTTGCAGTGGCTGTAGCAATAGAGCTTGCCCTCGCCGGAGCCTTCGCCTTGGTCGTACGACGACGCCACGTCAAGAGTATTGACCAGGGGGAGACGGGGGCAGCGAAAAGGCATCGAGAGCGTTCACGTCGACACATAACGACCTGGACTGATCCCCAAGTCCACCGCGTATCAAACGGGAAGCAGCTGTCACCAGCAGCGGTCGACTACGGCGAATCGCGTTCGTTGACGTGCGGAGCCCCTGAACCCGTAGCACTAGTCTTCGGCTTCTACACCGCGATTCAGGCGCGCCGGCGGCGTCACTACGTGACCACTACGTGATCGAGCACACTCGACCCTGGACACGCTGCGCGACGACCTACGAACCGGCAGCTACGAGGGTGCAGGGCGAGCAGTGGCCGAGGCCATGAACCGGTGCGAATTCCAGCCCCGAGGCGTAATATCCCGCCTAAGCGCCCGCTGGCGGCGGCGTCCAACCGCACGCGCCCTCCCCTGAACCCCAGATCGAGCGCTCCGAAAACTCGTGGGGAGGGCTCGATGACCGACGAGGTGAAGCGGAAGCCGCTACTCAATCACGAGCTGGCACAGCTACGGCAGAAGACCGCGCACGGATGGCAACTCCGCACGCTATTCAAACGTCACGTCAGTGCGCTCAACCACGGCATCCGCACCGGCGACTTCACCGCGAAGCTCGATATGTACGACCGCGACGCCGTCGTCATCTTCGCCGACCCCATCTCAACCGCCTACCACGGCATCGACGCGATCCGCGCCGCATACCGCGATTACCCACCCCAAGGCACCATCCATACCCGTCGTCCCCACATCACCGGGCAGACCGTCAGTGCTGACTTTATCCTCGACGCCAACCCCGGCCGCATTGCCGGTCAACTTATCCTCACCTTCAATAGCCATCTTCAGATCACTCGTAAGCTCGTCACCTTCACCCGCGACCACCAACCGCCCCCCGGCCCACACTCTGGCCCGAGTCGTTAACGAGGGGCCATCAACGGGGCAGGGAGTGGCGATTGTCAGCAGGAAGTCAGCAATGGTCCTGGCATCTATGGCTCACCGGTCGCGACGATCGACACTCGCCCCGCTTGGATCAGGTGGGCGGGCCAATGATCGCTACCCACCAGCAGCACCCAACCGCGTTCGCACTGAAGAGGTCAGGGCTCAAATCCCGTCAGCTTCACCCACCAACACCCCGGGTCAGCTGGATTCCGACAATCACCTCCGCTGGCGCATCGCTGTAACCCTTCATCCGGGCGTGACGCGCTCGTAGATCGTCGCAATTCCCGGCATCTTGTGAACGAGCCGAGCGCGGATGCGGCATTCGCGCCCTTCTGCACAGGCCGAGAACGGCGGATCGATCCGGCTAGTGTGTTCGCTGTGACGGTCACGCTGCGGGAGATCACCGAGGACAACGCCCAATCGGTCCTCGCGCTGCGTACCACGCCTGATCAGGAACGGTTCGTCTCCACCGTGGCCTATTCGTTGGAGGAGGCCGCCGAACACCCACAGGCGAACCCGTGGTTCCGAGCCGTCTATGCCGACGAACAACCCGTCGGGTTCGTCATGCTGAGCTGGGACGTCGAGCCGCAGCCACCCGAGATCAACGGTCCATGGTTCCTGTGGAAACTGCTCATCGATCACCGGCATCGACGCAAGGGCTACGGCCGAGAGGTCGTGCGACAGGTCGTGGAACTGGTGCGCGGCCAGGGGGCCATCGAACTGCTCACCAGCCATGTACCCGATGACGGCGGCCCGGCCGGCTTCTACGCCCGACTCGGATTTGTCCCGACTGGAGAACTCGACCCGGAGGGCGAGATCATCCTGCGCCGAGCCCTGCACACGTGACGGCCCCGCGGAGGGGAGCTGAATAATCGATCGAGCGCGAGATCGAGCTCGCGTAGGGTCCGCCGCGTGATGCCGAACGTGGCGAGGTCGCAACGAGTGGTCAGAGGTTCAATCCCCTCGGCTCCACCACCCGACACCCCACGTCAGAACTCGCGGCGTACCCCGCCCCTCTGCACGGAGTCGCCGCGCTGTGGTCGATCGACTCCTTCTGAGACATCGATGTCAGGAGGTCGGGTCGGGTGGGGTTGTTTCGTAATGGGGGCGGCCGGTAGGTCGGTAGGTCTGGATCGTGAGCCCCTTCGCGGTGGTCCGGGAGTCGATCAGGTCGAGTGCGGTGTCGGGGCCGGTGTCGGGGAATAACCGGGTTCCCTGGCCGATGATCACGGGATAGGTGAGCAGAATCATCTCGTCGACCAGGTGGTTGTCGTGGAGCCAGCGGATCAGGGCGCCGCTGCCGTGGACTTGCAGTTCGCCGTCCTGGTTGGCCTTCAGGTCGCCGACCGTGGCGGCGAGGTCACCGGACAGGACGGTCGTGTCGGCCCATTGCGGGTCGGTGAGGGTGGTCGAGGCGACGTACTTGGGCCGCGTGTTCAACGCCACCGAGATCGGATTGTCGCCCTGATCCGTACCCCAGGAGCCGGTCCCCCAGGACCGAGCGAAGATCTCGTAGGTCCGTCGGCCGAACAGGAATGCGTCGGCGCGTGCGTAGACCTGATTGAGATACGTCGCGGCCTCGTCGTCGCCGGCGAAGATCGGCAACGCCCATCCGCCGCGCTCGAACCCGCCGCTGCGGTCCTCGTCCGCACCGCCAAGTCCCTGCATCACTCCGTCCACGGAGACGTTCGTGACAGTCGTCAGCTTCATGATCGTGGTTCCTTCATCTTGGTGGCGCCCCTCGTGGGCGGCCGCTCACTCTTGCTACGAACGCCTCTGTCCTGATCCGACACCGGGTCCGGAATCCAGCTAGGACTGCTTCGTACGCCGGTTGTCAGCGAACTGGCCGGTGCCAACGGAGCACGTAGCGCCAGAAGACGAGGCGCCGTACCTCGCTGCCCGGCATCGCCGCAGCCGCGACGGCACGAACCTCCCGGGTCGACATTGTTGGGTCGACTATCGGCATGCCTTCGCTGGCCGGATCCGGCCCGTGCCAGCCACGAGGGTGACGCGCCTGAGTACGGCGAAGCTCAACCCGTACGCCCGTTGTCCGATCACAGCAAGCGACTCAGCCACCAGGTCGCGAGGCAGATCTGTGCGCGGCAAACCCACCGCAACGAAAACGCCTCCGGGCCGCAGGGCGTCCGCCAGCCGCGTGAGTGCTGCCCGAAGTGGCAGATGGTGGAGGGTCAAGCACTCGATCGGAGCGCCGTGGCAGTCTCCGAAG
>JBKOYM010000103.1:0-8689 GCA_046725375.1 Actinomycetota bacterium | reverse complement strand
GCGTACCCCAGCAAGATCCCGATGATCGACGTCGTCACCGTCGGCGCTGGGGGCGGATCGATCGCCTGGCTGTCGCCGGAGGGTGCTCTCAAGGTGGGACCGTCGTCGGCCGGTGCCGATCCGGGTCCGCTCTGCTACGGCCGCGGCGGCACCGACGTCACGGTCACCGACGCGCACGTCGTACTCGGCCGGATCCCGCCCCATCTGCTCGGCGGCGAGATCCCGCTCGACGTCGCCGCCGCCCGAGAGGGCATCGACGCCTTGGCCGCCAAGCTCGCGCTGTCGTCGGCGGCCGCAGCCGTCGGCGTGCTCGAGATCTCCGCCTGGAACCAGGCCAACGCGCTCCGGCAGATCACCGTGCAACGCGGCCTCGACGTGCGTGACTTCACGCTGACGACCTTCGGCGGGTCCGGCTCGCTGCTGGCCTGTCGGCTGATCGACATCCTCGGGCTGCCGCGTGTGCTCGTGCCGCCGGATCCGGGCAACGTGTCGGCGTTCGGGCTGCTGACCGTCGACGTCAAGAACGACTACGTACGCACCGACGTCGCGCTGCACGACGTTCTCGATCCCGATCGGGTGGCGGCTCGCTTCGATGAGCTGACGGCGCAGGCGGCGACCGCGCTCGACGCTGAGGGCTTCGACCGGGCCGAGCATCGGTACGACCGGACCGCCGACCTGCGCTACTTCGGCCAGGCGTACGAGGTCCGCGTGCCGGTGCCCGACGGGCCGGTCGACCGAGCCCTTGTCGACGCGGTGGCTGATGCCTTCCATGCTGCTCATCGGACGTTATACGGCTACGACTTCGCCGGCGACTCCGACCAGCAGGTCGAGTGGGTCAACCTCCGGGTGTCGGGCATCGGGCCGATCCGGCGGCCGGAAATCGGGCGCCTCGACAAGGCGGCGCCCGGCGTTCCGACCGGGCGGCGCGCGGTCTGCTTCGACGCCGGTGAGGAGTACGTCGACACCGCGCTCTTCTGGCGGCCCGATCTCGCGCCGGGGCAGCGCGTGGTCGGCCCGGCGGTCGTCGAGGAGTACGGCGCGACGGTGCCGATCCATCCCGGGTTCGCGGCGTCGGTCGACGCGTACGGCAATCTGATCCTCACCCGAGCCGGCTGACTCGACGGCTCAGAGGCCCAAGAGATCGGGATTCGTCGCCAGCGAGCGAAGCCGTTCGACCGGATCCGAGACGAGCGTGCGTTCGCGTAGGTCCAGCAGGCCCGCGACGGCCACGATCTCGGCGGCGAGCACACCGTCGACCCGGGTGATGCTCTGCTTGAGCTGAAACGTTCGCCGCTCACCGAACGCGAACTCGCATGACACGTCGACCTCGTCGCCGCCGCGCAGCTCGCGTCGATATCGGATCGTCGTCTCGAGCGCCACCGGACCGATGCCGCTCTCGAGCAGAGCGTCCTGCGTGATGCCGGCCGCCCGGAGGAGCTCCCACCGGGCGTGCTCGGAGTACGAGAGATAGACCGCCTGGTTGAGATGTCCCTGCGTGTCCAGCTCATAGCCGCGTACGACGATCCGTACCCGAAACGGCTCGGCCATGCCCACCTCCAACGTCCTCAGTACGCTCCCATCCTGCCCTGCGCCTCACGAATCTTGAGGGTTTCGGGTAGCCATGACGACCCGAAACCCTCAAGATGCGTGCATGGCCTCCGCGACAGTGCCGACGGCGTTTCCGTTCGGCATGCTGACCGACGACGCCGGCGCCTCGGTCGACCCGGTGGTGCTCGAGATCGTCCAGGGCACGCTGGCCTCGGTCGAGCGCGAGGTCGAGACGGCGATTGCGCGTACGGCACGCTCGCCGATGATTCGCGACGCCCATGACTATCGCGCCGGCATCCACGACCGGCTGCTGCGCAAGCTGACCGGCCGGTCCTACAGCGCGCTGGTGCATCCGGTCGCGCGCGACTTCCCGCTCGACGAGATGCGGCCGGGCGACGTCTTCTTCCACAACGACGTGTATCGGTCCGAGGGCGGCATCGGTCACCTGCCGGACCTGTGCGTGACGGTGCCGGTGTTCGCGTCGGGCGGCGGCGACGCGCCCCAGGCCAGCAAGGTCGTGGCGTTCGTACAGGCGTTCGGGCACCACGACGACATCGGCGGGGGCGTACCCGGATCGATGCCGAGCCACGCGACGACCGTGTTCGAAGAGGGCCTGATGGTGCCGCCGATCAAGCTGTGGGACCGTGGTGAGCCCAACCGCGCGGCGATCACGATCATGACCCGCAACTCGCGGATGCCCGAGTCGCTCGCGGCCGACCTGGACGCGGAATGCTCGGCCTGCCTGATGGGCGCCCGGCGGCTCGGCGAACTCTTCGAGCGGTACGGCCGGGGCGTCGTCGAGTCGTGCTTCGACGCGATCATCGACCGGACGACCCAGACGTACCGTCGCGAGATCCTCAGCAAGATTCCGGTCGGCCAATGGGTGTGGGAGGACTACGCTGAGCACGACGGGGTCGACGAGCCCAAGCTGCACCGGCAGCGCATCACGCTGACTCGCACCGCGCCCGACGATCCCGACGGCGAGCGCCTCGTCATCGACTTCGGCGGCACCTCACCGCAGGCCAAGGGCCCGATCAACCACGCCGGCGACTACTCCGACGGCGTCTTCCTCAAGAAATGGCTCGCGCCGATCTTGCGCAATCTCGCGGACACACCGGAGCGGATGGCCGAGCTCGACGTCAACGAGGGCGTCGTGCCGCTGATCGAGATGCGCTTTCCCGAGAAGGGGACGCTGCTCACACCGATTCACCCGGCGCCGACGAACGCCCGGACCTTCGTCATCCTGCGACTGCTCGGCGTGCTGGCCGGTGTACTCGCCAAGGCGGTCGACGGCGAGATGCCGGCCGACCAGGAGACGATCCGTTACACCGGCGTGTACGGATCCGACGCCGACGGCCGGCCCTATCTCATGCGCGAGGTGCTCGGCGGCGGCTCCGGCGGCCGACCGCATGGCGACGGCGAAGACACGATCCATGTCGTGCCCGACTCGCGCAACCTTCCGACGGAGTTCACCGAGTCGCGGTTCCCGTTCGTCGTCGAGCGACTGGGGCTCGCGGTCGACTCCGGAGGGCCCGGTCTGCATCGCGGCGGCCTCGGCTACGACAAGCACATCCGGATGTTGCGCGACGCCCACTTCATGTCGATCGCCGACCGGTCCATTTTGTCGTGCTGGGGAGTACGCGGCGGGCGAGCCGGCCGCCCGTTTCGGGTCACCATCGATCCGGGCGGCCCGCGCGAGCGAGAGGTCGACGCTCTCGCCGACGCCGAGCCGGTCCGGGCCGGCGAGCTGATTCGCATCCAGACCACCGGCGGCGGCGGATGGGGCGACCCGCTGCGACGCGATCCGGCGCTGGTCGTGCGCGACGTACGGTGGGGCAAGGTGTCGGCGGCCGCCGCGCGGGACGACTACGGAGTCGTTCTGACCGGGACGGTGGGCGGCGGCGATCTGCGCTTTGATGCCGGGGCGACTCGGTCGCTGCGAGCGTCGATGGCCGACGATCGGGCCGACGAGAGGCCGTTTTTCGACCGCGGGCCGGGTTATGCGCGCTTGTCGGGCGGGGCGACGTCGGCGCCGTGTGACACCGTCGGGTGATGGCTAGTGTCGCGACTTGGGCAGGCCGCGCTCGATCATGAATCGCACCGCGTCGTTCATGCCCGAAGGGACGAGCTCGGTGTCCGGATTGGCACTCGCCCATACGCGAAACACTTCGTCGACGAAGCCTTGTCCAACAGACTCGACGCCGCTGAAGTCCAACTCGACTTGGCGGAACTCCTCGAGGCCAGCAAGCAGGCGCTTCGCCTCGCTGCGGCTCACGAACTCGGTTCCCAACTCGAACAACCGAATAGTCGGTCGCGTACGTACGAAGTCGTGATCAACCGAGAACTCCCGGAAGACGTGCGTCAGATCCCGCGTGGTGTCGAGGCCGAGTTGTAGGCGAACCGTCGTCCCGACCGTGACCTGGCTCGCGCCGACTGCCTCATCGTCACGCTCGTTGTCTACCGTCCATCGAATGCTGTTGCTCTCGAGCACGAACTGGTCGACAGCCTTGGAGGTGAAGAAGATGCCTTCGCCAGTATGAGCCGTGGGATCGGTCGTGCGTTTTCCCTTGGTCAGCTCGGCGACGGCGGCAAACTCGTCCTCCAGATCGAAGCCCGCTCGTACTCGCGCAAAGACACCGACGCCGTCGTCCGCGACGATGACGCGAACCTTCCCGGTGCCGAGCCAGAGGCCGACATCGACGCTCCTGCCGTCGGAGTGCTCCACCGCGTTGTTGACCATCTCGGTGACGGCGTAGGCCATGATCCGTTGCGCGCCCGAATGCTTGGCGAGCTCGGCGACATCATCCTTGATTTCTGTCCAAACCTTGTCCTCAGCCAACCCGACCAGGTCGAAGCGACGACGCCAGCGCGGTCCTGGCCCGGGCGCCGCGACCGCCACGACGGCACCACGATGTCGGGCCCAGGCTTCGTCGACCTCGGTCAGATCGAAGCGACGGTGCCCGCCGCGCGTGGTTGTCGAGGGCAGTACGCCCTCGTTCGCCAACTGTCGCACCCGGCTGGATGAGAGCCCCAGTCGGTCAGCCACAACGCCGATGCCCACCAGCCTTGGCCCTTGCGGCGCAGACATCTAGAACCTCCCAAATCTACAGTCGATTGTAGATTCTGCCGCCTAGAGGAAGCAAAATCAACAGCCGATTGTTGATTTGGGTTTCCTGGGTGGCCCAAAATCAGCAGCGAATTGCCAATCCGTATCGGCGGGGCGACGTCAGCGCCGTGTGACACCGTCGGGTGATGGCCGACGACAGCGACGATCGCCGGGCGCCGCGGGAGTACGTCCGCGACGCGAGCGCTCGGTACGGCATGCCCGAGGTGGCTCGGCGCAGTGCGGCGCTGCTACGAGGGGCCGACCCCGCGGGCGACGAGGCATTCCTGCGGGCGTTGGGGTTCCGGGGCGAGATGGAGTGGCTGCTGCGCGAGCCCAACCCCTATTGGGCTCGGGTGTGGGGCGCCCGAGCATTGCGCTACTGCTGGGACGAGTCGGTGCGCGGCGCCGTGACCGACGGGCTGCGTGACGACGCCTGGCGAGTCGTCGAGCACTGTGCGGTCATCGTCGCCGATCGCGAGCTGGCCGAGGCGGCGCCGACGCTGGCGGAGCTGACCGAGCATCCGGTGCCTCGCGTACGCGTCGCCGCGGTCCGTGGGCTGGCCCGGGTCGGCGAGCGAGAGGACGTGGCGGCCGTACTCCGCCTGGTCGACGATCCCGAACGCATCGTGCGAGCCGCCGTCGAGCGGAGCCTCCCCGTCCTCGCCGAGCGACTCGACCTCGAGCCGGACGACCTGCGACGCTGACCGGTGTCAGCGCGCGTCGTCGTCCGGCAGCGGGAGCGGTCGCGGCGGCACCGGCGTCGTCACGACGATCGAGGTCGTCGTCTGACCGAACATCAAGAACCGGTCCAACGTCGCCTCGAGCTCGCCGATCGACGGTCCGTGCAGCTTGAGGACGAAGCAGTCCTCGCCGGTGATTCGATAGCACTCGACCACCTCGGGAGTGTCGCGAGCCGCCTCGGCGACCTTGGGCAGCTGACCCGGCCCGGGTCGGACTCGGACGAACGCGGTGACCGGCATGCCGAGCGCGGCTGGGTCGATGTCCATCCGAAATCCGCTGATCACGCCGGACCGCCGCAGCCGCTGCACCCGCTCGGTGACCGCCGGGGCCGACATCCCGACCCGGCGGGCGAGCTCCGACATCGACAGCCGCGGATCTTCGTGCAGCGCCTCGAGCAGGCGCACGTTGACCTGGTCGAGGCGGCGATTCCGGTCGACAGAGGCGAATGAGTCTGTCTGCCTGGATTCTCTAAGCAAGTCGGCCCTCCCGGCTTCAGATTGCCATTCATTCTGGCGGTCCCTGCCTGCAGAATACGACAGATGACATCGACGGTACGAGCGGCGCCGGCGGTGGCCGGGCGGACACGGATTCCGCCGTACGCGTACTTCGGCGTCAGTGCCGTGTTCCACTACCTCGGTCCGGCCTGCGCAGTCCTGCTGTTCGCGCAGGTCAGCGTGCTCGGCGTCACGTGGCTCCGGATCGCGAGCGCGGCCGTGGTGTTCGCGCTGTGGCGCCGGCCGTGGCGGCTGTTGCGGCATGCCACCGCGCATCAGCTGCGCCTACTGGCCGGGCTCGGCGCGGTCCTGGCGAGCATGAACACGGTCTTCTACCTCGCCGTCGACCGGCTCCCGCTGGCCACGGTCGGCACGATTGAGTTCCTCGGCGTACTCGTCCTCGCCGCCGTGGGTGTACGAAGCCGGCGCAACGCCGTCGCGCTGAGCCTCGCGGCTGCCGGTGTCGCCGCGCTCGCCGACGTACGGTTGGTCGCCGAGCCCGCGGGGTTCGCCTTCGCGTTCGCCAACTGCGCCCTGTTCGTGCTGTACGTTGTGCTCGGCCACCGCATCGCGGCCGGCGGATCGGCCGAAGGAGCCACCTGGAGCGGCGTCGACCAACTCGGCGCGGCGATGGCGGTCGCCGCCGTTGTGGCGACCCCGATCGGACTGGCGTCGGCCGCGCCCGCGCTCACCGATCCGCTGATCCTGGCGGCGGGGGTCGGCGTCGGCGTATGCTCATCGGTCATTCCGTACGTCACGGACCAACTTGCGATGGCCCGGCTGCCGCGGTCGACCTTCGCGCTGATGCTCGCGCTACTGCCGATGTTCGCGACGCTGATCGGCGCCCTCGTTCTGCGTCAGATCCCGACCCCACAAGACCTGCTGGGCATCGTCCTCGTCGGCGCCGGCGTGGCGCTGCACGAAATTCCATCGGAGGTGGAGACGACGTGAAATACCAGCGGCTCGGCGGCTCCGGACTGAAGGTGTCCCGGATCTGCCTGGGCATGATGAGCTATGGCTCGCAGAAGGAGCGGGCCTGGCACCTCGACGAGATCGACGCGGAGCCGATCGTACGGCGGGCCGTCGAGGCCGGAGTGACGTTCTTCGACACCGCCGACACGTACTCCGACGGCCTGACCGAGGAGATCACCGGTCGGCTGCTCGGCAAGCTGTTTCGGCGCCGCGACGACTACGTCCTGGCGACGAAGGTCTACTTCCCGATGGGCCGCGGCCCGAACGACGGCGGCCTGTCGCGCAAGCACATCATGTCGGCCATCGACGCGTCGCTTCGCCGCCTCGGCACCGACTACGTCGACCTCTACCAGATCCATCGGTGGGACTACGACACGCCGATCGAGGAGACGATGGAGGCGCTAGGCGACGTCGTACGTGCCGGCAAATCGCGCTACATCGGGGCGTCGAGCATGTACGCGTGGCAGTTCGCCAAGGCGCAGCACATCGCGCAGACGGCCGGCTGGACCCGGTTCGTTTCGATGCAGAACCACTACAACCTGGTCTACCGGGAGGAGGAGCGGGAGATGATCCCGCTCTGCATCGACCAGGGCATCGGGCTCATCCCCTGGAGTCCGCTGGCGCGTGGCTTTCTCGCCGGCAATCGCGAGCGCGGCGGCGAACGCAGCACCGTACGCGCCGGCAGCGATCCACTCGCCGACCGGATGTACGACGACGCGGACTTCGATGTCGTCGACGTCGTGCGCGCGATCGCCGGCGAACGTGGGGCGTCAGCGGCGCAGATCGCGTTGGCGTGGCTGATCAGCAAGCCCGCGGTGACGGCGCCGATCGTCGGGGCGACCAAGCTCCGGCACATCGAGGATGCTCTTGCCGCGGTCGATCTGGCACTCGATGCCGACGAGACGACCCGGCTGGAGGCGCCCTACCGGCCGCACCCGGTGCTCGGCCACTCGTAAGTTCTGACGAGGTCCGGCGATTTCATCCGGTACGGGCAAGGTATCGCCGCCAGATCCGCTACAGAATCTAGCGTCATAACCAGAGAAGCGGGGAAAATGGGGGATCGTTCAAATGAGTGACGAGTTGGGGCGCCTGGCCTCGGCGGTCGGACGCGGTCTGGCGATGGCCGTTGCCACGGCGGCGGTCACACTGGCGTGGGTCTGGCCGGCGAACGCGGCGGCTCCGGTGCCGGTATACGGACCCGCAGCCGATCCGGGTGTGGCGGTTGCCGGCGAAGACTTCGTGGCGTTCACGACCGGCTCGTTGGCTCCGGCGGCAACGGGCGACCAGGCGGTCGGGCCGTGGGCGTCGCACGGGTCGGCGTTGAGCGGACTCGGCTCGTGGTCTTCAGGCGGTTCGGTATGGGCACCGGATGCCTGGCAGACGCCGGCCGGGTGGGTGTTGTACTACGCGGCCCCCGCGAAGGGGATGAATGGCCAGAGATGCATCGGAGTGGCCACTGCGGCCAATGCGACGGGTCCGTACACGCCAAAGGACACCCCGTTGGTGTGTCCTAACCCGGCGTTGGCTGCGGATGACACCGTGCCGGGAGGGCCGGTCGCAGGCGCCGGCGTGATCGACCCGTCGCCGTTCCAGGCGGCCGACGGCACGCGCTACCTCTTGTACAAGACTGCCCTGACGCCGTCGACCCTGCGGCTGGTGCAGCTGGACTCGGGTGGCCTGCGCGCGATCTCGGTCAGCCGCGAGCTCCGGCGGAGCTCGGGGATCATCGAGAATCCCGCGATGGTGCAACGGGGCAGCGACTTCGTCCTGTTCGCGTCCGCCGGCCCCTATAGCAATTGCGGCTACGCCACCGTGTGGTTCCGCTCCA
>JBKOYM010000051.1:0-19810 GCA_046725375.1 Actinomycetota bacterium | reverse complement strand
GATCTGGTCGGCGTCACCGGCACCCTCGACGATGGTCGTCTCGTCCTTGGTCGTGACGACCTTGCGGGCCCGACCGAGCAGGTCGAGGCCGGCGTTTTCGAGCTTGAGGCCGACGGTCTCGCTGATGACCTGGCCGCCGGTCAGCACGGCGATGTCGCCGAGCATGGCCTTGCGGCGGTCACCGAAGCCCGGCGCCTTGACGGCGACCGACTTGAAGGTGCCACGCACCTTGTTGACGACCAGGGTGGCCAGTGCCTCGCCCTCGACGTCCTCGGCGATGATCAGCAGCGGCTTGCCCGACTGCATGACCTTCTCGAGCACCGGGAGCAGGTCCTTGACGTTGGAGATCTTGCCCTCGTGGATGAGGACGTAGACGTCCTCGAGCTCGGTCTCCATGCGCTCGGCGTCGGTCACGAAGTACGCGCTCAGGTGACCCTTGTCGAAGCGCATACCCTCGGTCAGCTCGAGGTCGAGGCCGAACGTGTTCGACTCCTCGACCGTGATGACACCTTCCTTGCCGACCTTGTCCATGGCCTCGGCGATGATCTCACCGACACTCAGGTCGCCACCGGCGGAGACCGCGGCGACCGAGGCGATCTGCTCCTTGGTCTCGACCTCCTTGGCGGCGTTGGACAGCTGCTCGCTGACGGCCTCGACGGCCCGCTCGATGCCGCGCTTGAGCGACATCGGGTTGGCGCCGGCGGCCACGTTGCGCAGGCCCTCGCGGACCAGCGACTGAGCCAGCACCGTCGCCGTGGTGGTGCCGTCACCGGCCACGTCGTCGGTCTTCTTGGCGACTTCCTTGACGAGCTCGGCGCCGATCTTCTCGTACGGATCCTCGAGCTCGATCTCCTTGGCGATGGATACGCCGTCGTTGGTGATGGTGGGTGCGCCCCACTTCTTCTCGAGGACGACGTTGCGGCCCTTGGGACCGAGCGTCACCTTGACGGCGTCGGCGAGGCCATTCATGCCTCGCTCGAGACCGCGTCGGGCCTCCTCGTCGAACGCAATGATCTTCGGCATTTTTCTCCGCGGTTCCTCACGCGTCGAAGCTGATGGTCCAGGCGATGCCCGCGACGGACGACTCCGGCCGACGGCGGTCCCTTCCCGCCGGGGCGCCGAGCCTCATCGGTCCTGGTCCCTGACTTGTCACTCTCAGAGTGAGAGTGCTAGTTCAGTGTTTAGCACTCGACCCGGCCGAGTGCAAGCCGAGAGCGGGCGGTCGATCGCCAGACCGGAGCCCGAGTTTTGGCGTGAAATACAGCTCTGGGGGCGCGGCGGAGGTGTTTCTCCCGCCAATACTCGAGTTTGGGGCGGCTTCGCCCGGGTGGTCAGCGGCCACAGCCAGGCCGCGGTCGGATCGTCGCTGTGTAAGAGCGGTCGCACCACCGGATGGACGTGCGGCACGATTCCAGGCCTACAACCAGACGGTCAACTACGGCGGCGGCGACATCGTGTCCGGCCTGGTCCGGCACAGCGCGTGTGTCGAGCAGGGCGACAGCGGCGGGTCGAACATGACCGGCAACCTCGCGCAGGGCGTGTCGAGCGGCGGCCAGCTGTACCAGTCCGGTGGGCGCTTGGTGTGCGGCCAGAAGGTCGGACAGCCGAACGTCAGCTTCTACCAGCCGATCGGTGAGGCGCTGAATGCGTACGGTCTGAGCCTCATCACCGGCTAGCGGCGGCACGTATTGGCGTGAGATACACCTCCGGCGGGTCCGGAGACCTGTATCTCGCGCCAATACTCCGCTCGCCGACGCGGACGCCGGCTCCGCGCGCCGACTCGATTGGCGACGCGCTCAGGCCCGCTCTCGGGACAACAGGCCGAAGGCCCGGTCGCTTCAATCACGACCGGGCCTTCCCCAGAAACCTTCAGACGGTTTTGACCTCATGGGCCTCGCGGCCCTTGGGACCATCGACAACCTCGAACTCGACGGTCTGGCCGTCCTCGAGGGTCTTGTACCCATCCATCGCGATCTTCGACCAGTGGACGAAGACGTCGTCCTCCCCTTCGACGGCGATGAAGCCGAATCCCTTGTCGGCGTTGAACCACTTGACGGTGCCCTGCACCATTGTCACTCCTGTTGCCTCGTACTGAGATCGACGCCCGTGACTTTATCCCACGTCTGCGAACTGGATGCGGCGGACCAGGTCAGCCATGACCTCGGCGTACGCGTCGACGACCTCGGGGACCGCGTGTGGATAGAGGCCCGGCTCGACCAGCTCGACCTCGCTCACCAGCCAGTCGCCGTCGTCGCCGGGTAGGAAGTCGACGCGGGCGTACGGCAGCTGCGCGCGCAGCAGTCGGGCCGACACGCCGACCGCTTCGACGGCCCGGGCGCCGAGTTCGGCAGGGACGGGGACGGCGCGGAACTGACCGCCGTACTCCTCGTGCACGCGGAGCTCGCCCTCGGCCGCGCGCTTGGCCACCGCCCCGATCGCACTGCCGCCGATGACGAAGACCGACAGCTCGCCATCGGTCAGGACGCTCGAAAGCATCGGCTGCACGACGTATTCGGCGTCGCCGTACAAGCCCTCCCAGACCGTGTCCGGCGACCGAACCTCGAGCCCGATGCCCATGGCACCGACAGCGGGCTTGACCACGACCCGATCGCTCACCACCTCCGGTGCGATCGGCTCGCCGGGTCGCCGGAGACACGTAGGTACGCAGCGCACCCCGGCCTCGGCGAGCTCGACCAGGTAACCCTTGTGGGTGTTCCACATCAGCACCGACGGGGAGTTGACCAACGTCGAGACGGCATCTACGGCGCGTGCCCAGGCCAGGAAGTCGTCGATGCGGGCCGGGTAGTCCCAGGTAGTGCGAACAGCAACCAGGTGCGCAACAGACCAATCAACCGACGTGTCGTCCCATGCTTCCCATCGGCACGAGACGCCATGGCGCCGAAGGGCCTCCGTGACGGGCTCCCGCTCGCCGGCGGCGTCGGGCAGGCTCGAGCAGGTGACGAGGGTGAGCGCCGGCCGGTCAGCCACCGGCCACGGCCGGGATCACCGACACCGAGCTGCCCTCGGGCGTCGCTGTCTCAAGCCCCTGCTCGAACCGGACGTCGTCGTTGCCGACGTAGATGTTGACGAAGCGCCGCAGCTCGCCCTGCTCGTCGACGATCCGGCCCTTGATGCCGGGGTACGAGGCGTCCAGCGCTTCGAGAACCTCGGCCAGCGTCGTACCGTCGACGTTCACCAGCGACTCGCCCTTGGTGTACGTCCGCAGGATCGTCGGCACCCGTACGCTCACGCTCATCCGTACTCCATTTCTTCGACGCGATTCGTTCGACGCTTTCGGATTCTGTCCGCTCAGCTGAACGCATTTGTGAAGGCAGCATAGGTCGGCTCGATCGTGGCCGCAGGTCCAACTCGGTCGGCGATCGCGTCGAGGGTCTTGAGCCCGTCACCGGACTGGATGATGACCGTCTCGGCGTCCGGATCGAGCCGCCCGGACTCGGCCAGCTTCTTCAGGGTCGCGACAGTGACGCCACCCGCCGTCTCGGCGAAGATGCCCTCGGTACGGGCCAGCAGCGCGATGCCGTCGCGCACCTCGTCGTCGCTGACGTCCTCGACAGCGCCGCCGGTGCGACGGCAGACGTCGAGCACGTACGGCCCGTCCGCCGGGTTGCCGATGGCGAGCGACTTCGCGATCGTGTCGGGCTTCACCGGGCGGACCACGTCGTACCCCTCGCGGAAGGCCTCGGACACCGGCGAGCAGCCGGTCGCCTGGGCACCGAAGATCTTGTACGGGCGCGGCTCGACGAGCCCTAGGTCGGCCAGCTCGCGCAGTCCCTTGTCGACCTTGACCAGCTGCGCTCCCGACGCGACCGGCACGACGACCTGCTCCGGCAGCCGCCAGCCGAGCTGCTCGGCGATCTCGAAGCCGAGCGTCTTGGACCCCTCGGCGTAGTACGGCCGGACGTTGACGTTGACGAACGCCCAGCCTTCCTCCTCGCCGGCGATCTCGCTGGCCAGCCGGTTGACGTCGTCGTAGTTGCCCTTGACGGCGACGAGCGTGCCGCCGTAGACGGCCGTCGTGAGCACCTTGGCGCGCTCGAGATCATGCGGTATGAACACGACGCTCTCGATGCCCGCGCGGGCGGCAGCGGCGGCGACCGCGTTGGCGAGGTTGCCGGTCGACGGGCAGGCCAGCACCTTGAAACCGAGCTCACGGGCGGCGGCCAGCGCGACCGCGACGACCCGGTCCTTGAACGAGTGGGTCGGGTTGCCGGAGTCGTCCTTGATCCACAGGGTCTTGAGGCCGAGCTCGCGGGCCAGGTTGTCGGCCCGAAGCAGCCGGGTGAAGCCGGGCTCGGTGTTGGGAAACCCCTCGATGTCGGCCGGCACCGGCAGCAGGTCGCGGTAGCGCCAGATGTTCTTCGGGCCCGCCTCGATCCGCTCGCGAGTCACCCCGTCGTACCCGTAGCCGACCTCGAGCGGGCCGAAACACTCGAGACAGGCGTACTGCGGACCGAGCTCCTGGGTCGCACCGCAGGCCCGGCAGACGAGGACGGTGGCGTTGCCGAACGCACCCGGCCGGATCGTCGACGTGGACGTGTCGGTGTCAAGGGCTGCAAGCTCACTCACGAGGCCTCCTCTCATCTTCCCCGCACCGACTCTCGGTACGGGACGGACGTGGCACCGTGACCGCCGGGGCCTCGTGTCGGACGAGACCAGCGACCGGTTGCCGGGGCTTCTTCGGGCCGTTTCCCTCTGCCCCTCTCGATGAGCTGCCGCCAGCCTAACGAGTCGTCTCGGACTCCGTACGGAGCGTCCGCGATCCGGGCATCTGATGAGGTGGTCGCATGCCGCCCTGGGTCTACGTCCCCTGATCGATCGCGTCGGCCAGCTCGGTCAGCAGCGCCATCAATCCCTCGGGCCCGTCGACGACGACATCGGCCCGGGCCGCGAGCGCCGGCTGCTCGGCCGACGCCGGGCAGATCAGCACGCCCGCTGGCCCACCCGGCTCGGCTCGCAGCGCCGCGACCGCATCGAAGGCAGCGACGTCACCGAGGTCATCGCCGGCGTAGACCACGACTGCGGCGTCGACCTCCTCGACGAGCGATCGGACCGCCTCGCCCTTGTCGACGCCGATGCCGCGCAGCTCCATCACCATGCGGCCGGGCTCGACGGTCAGTCCGAGGTCGTGAGCCAACTGCTGCAGCGGCTCGCGGAGCCGATCGAGTGCGGCGTCGGGGTCGGGCATCCGTCGAACGTGGACGCCGATCGCCCGGCCCTTGTCCTCCACATGGGCCGTCGCGAGACCGAGGTCGGCAAGCAGCGACGGCAGTCGCTCGCGGGCGGCGGCGATGCCTTCGGGCGGCGGCGGCTCCTCGATACGGTCGGTGTCGGCTCGCCAGCGCTCGACGCCGTACTGCCCGAGGATGCGCAGCCGATCGAGTCCGGGGGCGTCGGCGAACCGGCCGAGCCGCAGGACCGAGCGAACCGGGCGTCCGGTGACGATCGCGATCGCGCCCAGGCGAGGACCGAGCCGTCCGAGGACCGCCAGTGCGTCGGGATGCACGTACGCCCGTTCGGGGTCGTCGACGATCGGCGCGAGAGTGCCGTCGAAGTCGAGGGCGAGCAGGGCGCCGGCCGGCCGGTCGATCAGCAGCCGCCAAGCCACGCGGCCAGCGGCTGTGGTCGGCTCGGTCACCGCGGCACCGAAAGAGGTGTCACAGCGGACCGGTGAGAATGACGGTCAGGCGGTCGAACCGCATCGGGGCCACGGCCGAATGCAGCCGCGTGATGCCGAGGTCGGCCGCGAGTAGCTTGGCGACGTCGTGCAGCCGGGACGGGTAGTAGACGGTGCTGTCGGGGATGTCGCCGTACCAATTGTCGGCGCCGACGACCTTCCAGCCGGCGTCTTGCAGTTCGGCCGCGGTCTCGTTGGCGAGTCCGGTGACGG
Organism: Actinomycetota bacterium; assembly: GCA_046725375.1. Taxonomy (GTDB): domain Bacteria; phylum Actinomycetota; class Actinomycetes; order Propionibacteriales; family Nocardioidaceae; genus DATFRX01. The sequence continues at coordinate 13,902 of JBKOYM010000051.1, read as the reverse complement.
TTGAGTTGTTGTAGACCTCGACGTACGCGCTGCGGTCGCGAGCGGTCCGCTCGGCGGCGACCCGGCGGGGTTTTTCGGCCTTCGCCTTGGCCGGCTCCTCCGGCTGCTGGTTGGGTTTGCCTCTAGGCGCCTTCGACGACTCGGCCGCGGCCGGCTCCGAGGACTCGGTCGAGGGCTCGTCGGGCGGGGTCGGCGACGCCGCGGTTGTCGGGTCGGCCGCCGCCTCGCCTCCGCCGCGATCGGGACCGCCGCTGATCACGAAGCTCAGCATCGCTACGACGACGATGCCGATGCTGACGCCGATGGCCCAAGGCGGCAGCGCGATTCCGCGTTCGGTGTCATCCGATCGCGGACGCATGGCCAGTCCCCCTAGATTTCGATGCCCAACCGTCGCGCCGAGCGGGCCCGCTGGCGGGCCGTACGGAGCCGGCGTAACCGCTTCACGAGCAGCGGGTCGTACGCCAGGGCCGCTTCCCGGTCGATCAACGCGTTGAGCACCTGGTAGTAGCGCGTCGCCGACATGTCGAAGGTCTCGCGGATCGCTTGCTCCTTGGCACCGGCAAATCGCCACCATTGTCGCTCGAAGGCCAGGATGTCCTGATCGCGCTCGGAGAGTTCCTCGGCCGCGCGAGCAGCCTGACCAGAGGTGACGACGTTGGCGGCGTCCATGCGGTCGATCCCGGTTCCTTCGTCGATCGTCGGCGGGATGGCATCGGATTTGCCCTCCCTCACGAGGGCCATCGTAGGTGACAAACAACATCGATGTCATTTACCCGCTCGGTGAGGCGACAATGCGTACCCGGCTTCCCCGTAGCAGCAGTCACGATCCAAAGCGTTCAAGATCACGAGACAATGCCGCAGCCGGATAGGTTTGGTGTCGAGGTGAGGGCCAACATGGCAAGCTCCATAACATCCGGCCGGCGCCGCAACGGGAGGCCAAAGGCCGACCTGGTGATCGTCGCCAACCGGCTGCCCGTCGACCGCGTGACCCACCCCGACGGGTCGACGAGCTGGCGCCGCTCCCCCGGCGGTCTCGTGACGGCCCTCGAGCCGGTCATGCGGCGAAACCACGGCGCGTGGATCGGCTGGCACGGAGCTCCGGACGAGGACGTCGCACCGTTTACCGACCACGGCCTGAGCTTGATTCCGGTGCGGCTGTCGGAGGACGAGGTCGAGGAGTACTACGAAGGCTTCTCCAACGCGACCCTGTGGCCGCTCTATCACGACGTGGTGGCGCCGCCGGAGTTTCACCGCGAGTGGTGGGACGCGTACGTCCGGGTCAACCGCCGCTTCGCGGACAAGGCGGCCGAGGTGGCCCAGGAAGGGGCCATCGTCTGGGTGCAGGACTACCAGATGCAGTTGGTGCCCCAGATGCTGCGGGCCGATCGGCCCGACCTGCGGATCGGCTTCTTCCTGCACATCCCGTTTCCGCCGACCGAGCTGTTTCAGCAGCTGCCGTGGCGGCGCGAGATACTCGAAGGCCTGCTCGGTGCCGATCTGGTCGGGTTCCAGCTGCGTGGCGGCGCGTCCAACTTCATCCGCCTGGTACGCCAGCACGTCGGCAACAAAACCCACCGCGACACCGTGTACCTCGACAACGGCCGGGTCGTCACGGCCAGCTCCTATCCGATCTCCATCGACGTCAACGCGCTCGAGACACTCGCCCGGCAGCCAGAGACCGAGCAGCGCGCCGCCGAGATTCGCGCCGATCTCGGCAACCCGCGCAGGCTGCTGCTCGGCGTCGACCGGCTCGACTACACCAAGGGCCTGCGGCAGCGGCTTCGCGCCTTCGGCGAGCTGATCCGCGACGGGCGTCTCAGCGCCGATGACGCGATGTTCGTCCAGGTGGCAGCGCCGTCGCGGGATCGGGTCCGGCAATACCGTGCGCTCCGCGACGACATCGACCGGCTCGTCGGCCGGATCAACGGCGAGCTCGGCCGGATCGGACAGCCGCCCATCACCTACCTCCACGCGTCCTATCCCCGAAGCGAGATGGCGGCGCTCTACCGGGCCGCCGACGTCATGGTGGTGACCCCGCTGCGCGACGGCATGAACCTGGTCGCGAAGGAGTACGTCGCCTGCCGCACCGAGGGCGAGGGCGCACTGGTGCTGAGCGAGTTCACCGGCGCCGCTCACGAGCTGACCCAAGCGTTCCTGGTCAACCCGTACGACATCAACGGCCTCAAGACCACGCTGCTGCGGGCCATCGAGGCGACTCCGAGGGACCTGCGCCGCCGGATGAAGGCGATGCGAAAGCAGGTCACCGAGCATGACATCTCGCGCTGGGCGTCGTCGTTCCTCGACGAGCTGCGGAACGAAAAGCCACGCCACACGAAGAATCCGCGCCCCGTCTGACACGTACTCTGCGGAGTTGTCAGCCCTATGTGGCTATAGCGTTACATGGCGACGTCAACTCGGTGCCGGAACGCGCACGCACACTAAAGTGGGGGCGTGGCCAGCCCAGCGCTTGTGGTGGCCGACGCCGATCGGGGCACTTTGGCCGAGGTCGAACGGGAGTTGCGCGATCGCTACGCACGGCACTATCGCGTCGTGTGCCTGCGATCCGCGCCAGAGGCGCTCGCCCGACTCGTGGAGTTCGCGGCGGATGGAACCCAGGTCGCTCTGGTCCTCACCAGGCGGGGACTGTCCGACGCGACCGGCATCGACCTCCTGGACGAGGCCCGCCGGCTTCATCCCCATGCGAAGCGCGGGCTGCTCGTCGAGTGGCGTGGCTGGGGCGACGAAGCGACCGGCGAGGAGATCTTCGACTCCGTCGCTCACGGTCGTATCGACCACTACGTGCTCCAGCCCGGCGAGCCGCCGGACGAGTTGTTTCACCAGGCGATCTCGAGTCTGTTGCTCGAGTGGTCCGAGGCGCATCGGGCGTATCCGTACACCATCCAGCTGGTTGGGGAGTCGTGGTCGGGCCGGGCGTACGAGCTGCGGGAGGTCCTCGAGCGCTGCGCGATCCCGCACTCGTTCTGCCTGGCCGACTCCGACCGCGGCCGCGCCGTCGTGGCCCTGGCCGGCGAGCGGGCCCGGCTCCCAATCATCGCGTTCCCCGACGGCAACCTCCTGATCGACCCGAGCAACGCCGAGATCGCGATGGCGACCGGCTCGCCCCTGGTGCCCGACCGGGCCGACTTCGACCTCGTCATCGTCGGCGCCGGACCGGCCGGGCTGTCGGCCGCCGTCTACGGGGCATCGGAAGGGTTCAGCACCTTGGTCGTCGACCAGGGCGGACTCGGCGGCCAGGCGACGTCCAGCTCGCTGATCCGCAACTACCTCGGATTCCCCAGCGGCATCAGCGGTCGCCGGCTGGCGCAGCGGGCGTACGAGCAGGCCTGGGTCTTCGGAGCCAACTTCGCCTTCATGCAGCGGGTGACCGACGTGCGACCCGATGGCGACGGTCTCGTCGTGGACCTCTCGGAGAGTGGCCGCGTCCATGCTCGGGCCGTGCTGCTGACGACCGGGGCGCGCTATCGCCGGCTCGGCGTACCGGAGCTCGAGGCGCTCAACGGCGCCGGCGTCTTCTACGGAGGCACCACCACCGAGGCGCCGTCGATGTCCGGCAGCGACGTGTACGTCCTCGGCGGGGCGAACTCGGCGGGCCAGGCGACGCTCCACCTGGCTCGGTACGCCCGACGCGTCACGCTCGTGGTGCGGGCCCGATCGCTCGGCGCCGGAATGTCGCACTACCTGGTCCGACAGGTGGAGGCCACCCCGAATGTTCAGGTCCGGCTCGAGACCGAGATCGTCGGCGGCGGCGGTGACGGCTGGCTGGACCACCTCGTCCTGCGTGACCACTCCAACGGCGGTGAGGAGACCGTGTACGCCGACGGGCTCTTCCTCATGATCGGAGCCCATCCCCACACCGACTGGCTGCCCGACGAGGTACGGCGCGACGGCGGCGGCTTCGTACTCACCGGCGGAGACCTGACGCGCGACGGTGGATGGCCGCTCGACCGGAACCCGTATCCGCTCGAGTCGAGCCTGCCGCGGGTGTTCGCGGCAGGGGACGTCCGGCATGGGTCGGTCAAGCGGGTGGCGGCGGCGGTCGGAGAAGGCTCGGCGGCGATCCAGGTGCTGCATCGCCTGTTCGTCGACGATCGGCTGCACCCACGGGGACGCCGACCGCAGCCCACGGTCGCGACCGAACGGTGACGACGCCGGTGATCGGGCGTCGACACAGGCGTACGGTGGCGCTACTGAACACCAGCTACCGCGTGACATCCGCACCGATCGACTGGAGGCAGCATGGCAACCACGCGCACGGCGAATGCGCATTGGGAAGGCTCGCTCATGGAGGGCGCAGGCACGGTGTCGCTCGACTCGTCCGGGCTCGGCAAGTACGACGTGACCTGGGCGGCACGGGCCGAGGCACCGAGCGGCCTGACCAGCCCTGAGGAACTAATCGCCGCGGCGCACTCGACGTGCTTCAGCATGGCGCTGTCGCACGAGCTCGCCGGCGCCGGGACGCCGCCGCAGGCAATCGACACCCGGGCCGACGTGACCTTCCAGCCCGGAGAGGGCATCACCGGCATCGCGCTGACCGTACGCGGCCGGGTCGAGGGCATCGACAACGCCACGTTCGTCGAAGCGGCCGAGGCCGCCAAGGTCGGCTGCCCCGTCTCGCAGGCGCTGACCGGCACGACGATCACACTCGACGCCGCGCTCGCCGGCTAGGGCCAGGGTTTGGCCCGGGGTGGCCCCGGGCCAAGAGATTTGGTTCGGGATCACCCCGGGCCAGTAAGCGGCGTACAAAACGGCGTGGTGAGGGAGCGTCCTCACCACGCCGTTCGGCCGTGCCTTGCCGACTGCGTCAGCGCGCGGAGCGGCGCAACAGTCGCGAACGCCAGCTCCGCTTGGAGGTCATGCGCTTCTGCCACAGGGCGTCGCGCCGCTCCTGCTGATCCTGGGAGAAGTAGTAGTACGGCGGGATGTGGCTGACTTGGTTCGACTGGATTGACGACATGGTTCGACTCCCGAGCATGAGGGCACGCCGATAGGCGTGGACATTGATGAAGGAGTGCCCTGAACGGGGGCCGCAGGGCCGGCAGGATGGGACTTCATCCTGCGAAAAATCGTACGTCGCACCTGCCGGTCCCGACGATTTCAGAGACTCTCGCGGATGGGTGATTTCAGTCACCCGAAGGCGCCAGCTCGGGTACCGAGTCCTTCGCAGATTCGACCGGAAGCAACCCGGCGCCGACGAGGAAGCAGACCGCTCCGGCGAACGTGCCGAGGTTGACGAGGGCGACGTTGGCCGGCTCATCGGAGGACCCCACGTACCGAGCGCCGATCGCCGCCGCTCCGAAGGCGATCGAGCCGGCGAGGTTCAACGCGGAGATCCGCCAACCCGTCGACCGGTCCGAGCGCGGCCAGACCCCTCGGTTGACCTCGGAGTACGCGAGCCAGCTAGCGATCAGGAAGCAGATCGAGCCGCCGATGTCTGGCGCCCAGATCAAGTGCCGCTGCTGGTCGACGCTGAGGTCGCTCCTGGTCGCGGCGAACGTGCTGACGTTGAAGAGCACGGTGCCGATCAGCTGAACGAGCGCGGCCCACCAGTCGAGTCGGCGTGGCCGCCAATCGAGATGCGCCCGCAAACCACGCGGCGCCGGCGAATCGTCCACCACGCCCTCCGGTGCGCGCACGGTCTCGTGATACTGGAGGTACGCGGCCGTCGTGAACGGGATCGACCCGACGAAGAAAGTGCCGGCAACAACAGCCGCGTCGATGTTGTCGAAGTAGAACGGGACGGACCCCGCGGCAAAGCAGAGTGCGCCCAGACCGAACAGGGCACCCATCCACCAGCTCATCGCGCTGGGCCGCCCGCCCCACTTGTCCAGCAGACGCCGACGTCGCGCGCCCGACCGCCTGAGTCCCAGCGCCTTACGGTGTCGACGCGAGCTCCACTCGACGTGTGTCCCGTCGGGGCGTTCCAGCTCGGCGTGGGTGACGAAGCCCGCCGGGCCCCACGTACGACGAACCCGCCAGCCGTCGGGGAGCCGAGCCAGCGCCGGCGGCAGCAGTCTCTCGGCCATGCCGTACCCCTGTCGAAGCTCGATCAGCCGCCGGGCGCGAACTCGGCCAGCAGCAGCTCGGCATGCTCGAGCGCCGCCACCGGATCGAGCTCGCCCGACACCATCCGCGGATCGTAGTTGAGATCCAGGAACACCTCGGTCACGCCCTGGGCACCTAGCGCTTCGAGGTCGGAGCGAATCTGGTCGGGTGTGCCTTGGAGTGGCTTGCGATCGCGGGTTGAGTCGGACCACAGCCGCACGACTCCGCGTACGACGAAGCGCAGCGCGGCCGGATCGCGACCGGCGCTCTCGGCCGCCGAACGTATGAGGTCGATCGACGCGCCGATCGTGGTCAGGTCGGCGCGACTGCTGCTGATCCAGCCATCCGCGATCCGGCCGGCCCGCCGAAGGGCGACCTCGGCCGTGCCGCCGAGCAAGAGCGGTGGATGCGGGCGCTGCACCGGCTTCGGGTCGACGCGGACCCGAGGCAGGTCGTAGAACGAGCCGTGAAACTCCGGCTCCGGCTCGGTCCAGATCCGCTTGAGGCAGTCCACGAACTCTTCGCCGCGCGCTCCGCGCCGAGCCGATGACGTGCCGACCGCCGCGAACTCCTGCGGCGCCCAGCCGAGTCCGAGCCCGACGTCGAGCCGCCCGTCGGACAGCGTGTCGAGTGTCGTGAGGGCCTTCGCCAGCACGATCGGGGCGTACCACGGCAGGTTGACCACGGCCAGCCCGAGCCGGACCCGCGACGTGATGCCGGCGGCGTACGAGAGGGCGGTGATCGGGTCGTGAACGGCGTGGTAGGTCGACCCCCAGTCAGCGTCGACCGGGTGCAGCAGCCGCTGAAACGTCCACAGCGACGCGTAGCCGAGCTCATCGGCGCGGATCGCGACGCGACGGAGATTGCGCGGCGTCGCCCACGCACCGGACAACGGCAGCCCCAAACCGACTCGAGGATCACTCATCGCGCTGCATTCGGCGCTCGGTGGGTACGGCCATCGGCTCCTGCCTCCTCGCCGTCGTGTGCACAGCCGACCGTACTCGCCGGCCTACCGGCCCGTCCCGCCGAGCGCGTCGGAGAGCATCGCGATGAGCCGCCCGAAGCTTTCGGCCTCGTCCGGCGCGTGATGTGGATTGACCTCGGTCAGCGTCAGCGAGCGCCAGTTGTCCAGACGGCAGAGGGCGCGCAGCAGATCGGTCAGCTGGCCCAACTCGAGTCCGGGCGACGACCGTACCTCGTGGGCGATCGGAAACTTCGTGTAGTCGAGCACGTCGATGTCGACATGGACCAAGACCCGGTCGTACGTCGCGGCCCAGGCCCGGGTGCGATCGGCGACGCCATCGAGATCGCCGACGACGGCAGCGAGCGGCTCGATGTGGAGCCCGAGCCGATCGACGGTGGCCCGCTCGGCCGCGGTGATGTTTTCGGCCGCGAACAGCCGGACCGCGTCGGCGTCGAGCAGCGGCCGGCGCGGTCCGAGGCCGGCGAGCTCGTCGATCGCGCCGGGCACGTCGAGCAGGTGCGCGACACCCATCCAGTCGATCGCGCCGTCGCCGGTCTCGGGGGTGTTGAGGTCGGCGTCGAGGTCGACGTAGGCCAGGCCGACCCGAGCGCCGTCGCGGATCGCTCCGGCGACCACACCGAGCTCGATCGTGCAGTCGCCGCCGAGCACGAGGAGTCGATGATCGTCGGCAAGAGCGGTGGCGACGCTGCCGGCTAGCTCCCGCGAGACGGCGGCGACCGTGTCGGGATTGCGGGCCGTGGGATGGTCGTCGTCGGGCCCGAACACGGCGAGACGCCCATCACCGCGGTCGACGACGTCGAGCCCGATGCTTCGCAGCGTCTCGACCAGGCCGTGCCGGCGCAGAACCGTTGGCGTCAGCTCCTGACCCGGCCCGTACGCCCCGGCGCTCGATGGCGCCCCGATCACTGACAGTGTGGTCAACCGTTCCCCTCCCTCGACCCCGCCGACCTCGCGACAGTACGCCGCGGTGCCGACACCCGTGACACTGTCGGCACCACACCGTACCGTCGCGGATTGCCGACAGGAGGATCCGATGCCGAAACCAATCGTGGGCGCCGTCTTTCGTCCGCAACTGCCGCCGGAGCGGCTGCACGACGCGGTGCGAGTCGCCGAGGAGTCCGGACTCGAGGAGCTGTGGCTGTGGGAGGACTGCTTCCTCGAGGGTGGTATCTCGATGGCGGCGATGGCGCTGGCGTGGAGCGAGCGAGTCCGGATCGGCATCGGGCTCATGCCGGTGCCCTTGCGCAATCCGGCGCTCGCGGCGATGGAGCTGGCCACGCTCACGCGGACGTTCCCGGGCCGGTTGCGGATCGGGGTCGGCCCGGGCGTCCAGCCCTGGATGCGCCAGGTCGGCGCCGAGGTCGAGTCGCCGCTGACGCTCATGGCCGAGCACGTCGACGCAATCCGCACGCTGCTCGCCGGCGATACCGTCAACGTCGACGGACGCTACGTGCGGCTCGACGATGTCGCTCTCGACTGGCCACCGGCCGAGGCGCCGCCCGTCCTCGTCGGTGCCACCGGGCCCAAGATGCTGGCGCTGTCCGGCGCTGCCGCCGACGGCACGATCCTGGTCGCGCATACGTCACCCGATCGAGTCCGCTGGGCGCGCGAGCAGATCGACGGCGGTCGCGGCGAGGCCGGACGGACCGACCCGCATCCGATCGTGCTCTACGCCCTCGCGGCCACCGGTGCCGACGCGCTCCCCCGGGCAGCGAAGGAGGCACCCAGCGCGAGCGACGAGGCCCACGTCCTCAGTGGCGACGCCGCCGCGTTCGCGTCCGACATCCGGGCCTGGTCCGACGCGGGTGCCGACGCGGTCATCCTGCAGCCGCTGGCCGACGAGACCGACATCGAGGGCTTCATCCGGTTCGTGGCCGACCAGGTGGTGCCGCTGGTGCGCGACTAGCAGGCCCGGCCGGTCGCCCGGCACCCCGCCTAGAGTGGCGGCGTGACCAACCAGTACGGCGCGATCACCGACGTGGCCGGCGTGATGGTCGGACAGACCGAGCGGATCGGCGACGGCTGGCTGACCGGCGTGACGGCGGTGATCCCGCCGGCCGGCACGGTGGGCGCGGTCTCCGTCGGAGGCGGCGGACCGGGCACGCATCAGACCGACGTGCTCTCACCCGGCAAGCTGCCCGAGACGGTCGACGCGGTGACGTTCTCCGGTGGCAGCGCCTACGGGCTCGCGGCCGCGAGCGGCGTCCAACGATGGTGTGAGGAGCAGGGCCGCGGCCTCGAGGTCGCGCCGGGCGTCGTGGTGCCAATCGTGCCGGCGGCGATCGTTTTCGACCTGGGCAAGGGCGGCGACCCGGCGGCGCGACCCGACGTCGACATGGGCTACGCGGCGGCCGCGAATGCGACCGACGGTCCGGTCGCGTCGGGCTCCGTCGGCGCCGGCACGGGCGCGACGTTCGGGCTGGCGCGGTTGAAGGGTGGTGTCGGCACCGCGAGCGTCCGGATCGGCGGCGGCATCGTCGTGGCGGCGCTGGTCGTCGCCAACTCGTACGGGTCGCCCGTCGACCCGCGTACCGGCGGCCTGCTCGCGGCGCCGTTCATCGAGGACGACCGTCCCCGCCCGCGTACGCCGGACGCTCCCATCGAGCCGTCGCGCGCCGAGCCGCCCGGCATCGCCAACACAACCCTCGCCGTCGTCGCGACCAACGCCCGGCTCGATCGCGCCCAGGCGGGAAGGATCGCCGACGCAGCGCACGACGGCCTGGCCCGGTCGATCCGGCCGCTGCACACCATGGTCGACGGCGACGCCGTGTTCGCTCTGGCCACCGGCGAGGCCGATCCGGTCGGAGCCGCGCCGACGTCCTGGACGGGGGCCGAGTTGATCGGCGCCATGGTCGCGGTCGAGACGGCTACGGCCGATGTGGTCACGCTCGCGATGGTCGACGCGATTCTCTCGGCGACCGGGGTCGACACCTCGAATGGGCGGTTCGAGTCCTACCTCGAGCGCTATCCGACGGCTCGACCCTGAGCCCGCGACGCCGCGGTCGGAGGCGCCCGCCTGCCGCGCCGAATGGGTCCCGCGGTTCGACCGAACGCCCGTCGTGGCCGGCCCCGGCTGTTCCGCGACCCCGCACGCGTGCCTTCCTCCGACGTATCGTGACAAGAAGCCTCGCGCGGAGGAGGGATCGCCATGGGCCGTGTGCCGGGACGGGCCATTGCCGCGGGGCTCGCCGCCGTGACGCTGGCCGGCCTGACCCTCGTTGCGGTCCAGCCGTCCGTCGGTGCCGAGGAGCAGGCCAAGCGGAGAGCCGGCTATGCAGCGCTGGGCGATTCGGTGGCGGCCGGATTCGGGTTGCGGCACGGGACGCAGACCACCAAGCAGGACCGGCTCTGCAAACGCTCATCCAAGGCCTACCCGTTCCGGGTCGCACATCGGATCGACGCGCGGCTGCGCAGCTTCGTGCCTTGCCGGGGCGCCACGTTCAACGACGGCCTGTACGGCGATCAGGACATCGGCAAGAAGGAGCTCCCCGAGCAGATCGCGCGGGTGTTCTCCCGGCGCACCCCGCGGCGGATGAGCATCACGATCGGCGCCAACGACATGCGCTGGCAGTACTTCGTCGCGAAGTGCTATCGCGAGCATTGCGGCACCGACTCCGACAACGTCGTGTTCGGGTTGCTTCGCCTGGATTTCCGCTACGAGCAATGGCGGATGCGCACCGAAGTGGAGGATCGGTCCGGGCACAACGACACTCGTGAGCCGCGATCGGCGATCACGGGCTACTACGACCCGTTCACGCCGAAGCGCTGCCGGGCAACCCGCGGCGTCACGAGGGCCGAGAAGCATTGGGTCCAGTCCAAGGTGCGCGCCCTCAACGATGAGTTGCGCCATGCGGCCGGCGAGGAGGACTGGCTGCGCTACGCGGGCGTCAACCATGCCTTCGGGGGTCACCGCCTGTGCAGCGGCAGGTCGTGGATCAAGGGTCCCAGGGCGAGGGGTGCCCTCCATCCAACGAAGCGGGGACAACGCGCCTACGCTCGGGCGGTCGCCCGGGATATTCGCTGAGTACGGGTTAGGTCCGGTCGCGCACGAGGGACTCCTTGCGCCCACAGCATTTCGGTCGTCCCCGAACGCGTGCCGATGTCAGGCGGCACGACAATCACCTGGAGTTGGCGAGGAGGCTTTCCTCGTAGGCGATGGCCGCGGCTTTGGCTCTGGAGTTGACGCCGAGCTTGGTCAGGATCCTCGACACGTGCACGCTCGCAGTCTTGGGCGAGATGAACAGCTTCTGCGCGATCTCGTGATTCGACATCCCCTGCGCTACCAGCCGCAGGACCTCGACCTCACGGGCCGTGAGCCGGGCGATCCGGTCGGACTCAGGCGGCTGGTGGCCGGCGATCCCGTCGGCTAGACGCAGCCCGCCTCGGCGGGCCAGCTCGACGATGCTGTTGCGGAGTGGATGTGCGCCGAGGTCCGAGGCGATGCGGAATGCTTCGGTGAGCGGACCGATCGCGGCGTCCCGGTTGCCGACGGCGAGGTGTGCGGCGGCCAGCCGCATCAGCGAGGCGGCGAGGTACGGGATGTGACCGACCTTCCGCCACGCCTCCACCACACCGGACCACGCGTCCGGGTGGTCGCGCCCGACGGCCCGAGCCAGCTCGGCATCCACCTGCGCCGACCAGGCGAGGCCGAGTTCGCCAACCTTCGGTAGTAGAGCGGCGACATCGCGAATGACGGCCACCGCCTGTGTGTCTGGTCCGGGCTGTGCCGTCGCTGTGGTTGCGAGGTCTGCTTCGATCTGGGCGGCCAGCATGAGCGGTCGCCACATGTCGGGTGCTCGGTCACAGCCCCTGGCGCGCCACAACGGCGCCAACTCCTCACGCGCCTTAGTCAGGTCACCGCAGGCAACGGCGGCCTGGGCGGCGAGGAACCGCGGCACTTTCCTTTCATACATCCAGACCTGCGCTTCGTCGGGTGGGAGGTTCGCGCGTGCAGTCTCCACCCAGCGATTGGCTGTGTCTGTGTCGCCTCGACCGCTCGCGAGTTCGCCGGCGGCCCCACCCAGCCAAACGACGTCCTCGCCAGCATTTCCAGGACGCAGCGCTATCTGTTGGACCTGCAAGAGCCGTGACTGCTCCGCGTTCCACTCCCCGAGCGCGAACAAGACATCGCACAGCGTGATGGCCGCGAAGGTCCAGAACGCTCCGGCCAACTCAGGGTCGCTCACGCGCGCCAACGTGCCCTCGAGGAAGCTTCGGGCCTCGCGGTACCTGCCGGCGTAGTACAACCAGCGGCCCCGCTCACTCTCCACTTCGACCAGGCCAGTCAAGGAGTCGGCGCTCTCCCGGAGCAGCCGGTCGTACTCGGCGATCGCCTCGTCGACGCGACCCTGGCAACCGAGATGCTCGGCCACCAAGACACCGGTGACCCGCTGAAGACGTTTGTCGCCCAACCGATCGGCGGCGGACAGCGCGGCTTTGTTCAATAGGAACGATTGGTGCGGATCGGAGTCGAACATTTGCGCGCCCAGGTTGCGAAGCCCATGGGCGATCAGCGGGGTCGGTTCAGCCGACAAGAGGGCATCAGCCGAGGCGCGCGCTTCGGCATACATTTGCTCGTCGAGGTCCTCGAACATCTGAACGCACACAGCTCGGGTCAGTCGAAGACTGAGGATGCGCAAGGAGTCGGCTTCCCCGGTTTGCGCCCTGGTCAGCTCACGGTCGAGGAATGCGACAACATCACGGGTATCGCCGCTGAAGGCCGTTGTCAGGATCACGTCGGACACCACCGCGTCTCGGCTGCGGCCGGCACGCCGGGCTGCGTCGGGGACCCGGTCCCACAGGCGCAGGACGCGCGACAGCAGGGTCGCCATCTCGGGCAACCCGCCCAGCCGGTCGGCGTGCTGCGCGGCAACCAGGAAAGCATCGAACGCCTCGGTCTCGGCTCCGGCCGCCGCCCAATGATGCGCGGCCGCCACCAGCGATCGAGGGTCCGGAACCTGACCGTCGGAGGCGGCCAACAATTCGGCCCACATGCGATGCCAGCACAGCCGGTCCACCGGCCGTACTGTCGCATCGACAGCCTGGCGGAGCAGCGCATGCACGAAGCTATAGCCGTGCTCGACCGAATCGAACCGCAGCACCCGCATGTCGGTCGCGCTGGCGACGGCGGCCGCGAACCTCGACCCCACCGCAGCGTCGTTGTCAGACTCGTACGCCCGCTCTAATAACCTGTGCTGGAGGTGACCCTCCGCCAGCGACGCCATCTGCACGAGCCGCCTGGTGTCCGCGTCGAGCCGCCGCACTCGCGCCATCATGACCTCGAGCACGCTTTCCGGTACGTCCGAGGTCGCGGTAAGCCCGGCAGTCATGAGCTGTTCGATCAGAAACGGATTTCCCTGAGACAACGTCATGAGCCGGTCGACTAGGGCACCCGATGGCGTGGTCGAGGTCAGTCCATCAACCTGCTGCGTCACTTGGTCGCGGGTCAGTGAGGTGACGGTGATCCGCTGAACGTCTGCAGCCGCAGCAAATTCGGAAGCGAGCGCCGACCCATCCGGATCGGTCGATGGGTCGTGCGTACGGACCGTGATCACCGTCAGGAGCTGACGCGGACCGGCTACCCGCATCAGATACCTGATCAAATCTCGGCTCGACGCATCCGCCCAGTGGAGATCTTCGACGACGAGCCACACGAGTCGATGCGCCGCCAGCCGCTCAAACAGCGCCACGTATCCCGCGAATAGGCTCAATTTCTCGACCGCCGAGCTGTCGCCGCCCAGCTGCGGACAGAGCGCCGAGAGTGTCGACGCCGCCTCACCGGCCGCCGCGCGAACCGCCTCCGCACCTACCTCGTCGACCAGACTCCCGAGCGTCTCCGAGATGGTGCCGTACGG
>JBKOYM010000087.1:0-16432 GCA_046725375.1 Actinomycetota bacterium | reverse complement strand
AGTCTAGACCGGCCGAGCCGAGGTTGCGCCGTCGTCCCCGTGTGTCCGTGGATGGGCCTGGCCGCCGAGCGAGGAACGAGCGAGGCTGGTTGGACCGAGGGGACGACGGCGCAACCTCGGCCCCACCAGATCAGTGACCCTGCCGCGCCCGATCCGCCGCGTACGCCTGCGCGTCCAGCCACGCGCTAGCTCCCCCGACGAAGCAGAACACGATGACGAGGATCTCCGCGATCACCCAGAGCAGCCCCAGCGGGAACGCGAAAAGGCTGGCCACGATCGAGATCGCCGTCAGCACGACGAGGGCGATCCGTACTCGCTTGTTCTTCAGCAGCAACGCGCCGAGCACGATCGCCGCGATCGACAGGGCGGCGCCGATGATGCTGGCGACGCCGATCGTCGTGACGAGGTCCTCCACCGAGACTCCGGACTCGTCCGCCATGTCGATGAAGTCCTTGTTGGTCTCCATCGACTCGCGGTCGACGACGAACCAGGCGGCGACGATCCCCGTGCCCAGCAAGGCGAGGCCGGACATCACGATCGTGATGATGCCGGCCGCCGTCAGGGTGCCAGGACGCTTGGACGGCACGACCGGGTTGGGCGGCGCCGGCGGAGCGTATGCGGCATACGGCTGGTAGCCCGGAGGTGGTGGGGGCGGCGGAGGACCGTACCCGGTATATCCACCCGACGGAGCGGGCGGTCCGTCAGCCGGAGGCGACTGCTCCTGGGCGCCCGAGCTGCCCTGCGACGTGGGCTGGTCCCGATCGTCGGGGGACGTTGGCGTGGACATAACGGCGGGCATTCCCTTCGAGAAGGTCGCATTCGGTGGTGGTGGAATCGGTGGCACCGCTGTCGCGCCCACCCTCGGCGGCGTCTCGCTGGCGAACCACGTCCGTGCCTCCGCGCTCCACAGTAGGACGACACAACCTACCGCAACCGCAGCGAGCAGCAGGCCGGCGAGACCGAGGGCCAGGCTGACCAACGCCCACGCGGACGCGAGTACGGTCAGTCCGACGCGAGCGGATCGGTGCCGCCGTACGGTGTAGATCGCCAGCACGACGGCCGCGACGCAGCCCGCGGCGAACACCATCAGCATGATCCGGACCATCTCGAGTGCGGTATCGACGCTGATGTTGGTCGATCCGAAGGGCGCGCTGTCGAGCGCGTCTTCGACGTCCTCGCGGATCGAGGCCGATCCCCAGTCGACCATCACCGTGAAGATGCTGCCGAGGACGAGCAGGGAGCCGAGGCCCGCGATCAGGCCGGCTAGCGTGACCTGACGCGGTCGCGGCGCTGTCTCGGTCATGTCTCCATCTCACCACGCTCACGAACGACGTTCACGGGGCGGGCGGGCGATACCGCGTCAACGTGGTATGCCGTCACGCCGGTCTGGCCGCCACCGTAAGAGCGTCGGCGTCGACGTCACGATCGACCGTCACGGTGTCGCCGTCTCGGATCTCGCCAGACAGCAGGCCACGGGCCAACTGGTCGCCGATCGCACTTTGCACGAGCCGCCGCAACGGCCGCGCGCCATAGACGGGGTCGTAGCCGGTCAGCGCCAACCACTCCTTCGCGGCGTCGCTCACCTCGAGCGTGATCCGGCGGGCCGCGAGCCGCTTTGACAGCGCCACGACCTGGAGGTCGACGATGCGCGTCAGGTCCTCGGTCGTCAGGGCGTCGAAGAGCACGACCTCGTCGAGCCGGTTCAAAAACTCCGGCTTGAACGACGCGCGTACGACTTCCATCACGGCCTCCCGCGTCGCCTTGTCGTCCAGCGCCGGGTCGGCGAGGAACTGCGAGCCGAGGTTGGACGTGAGGATGAGGATCGCGTTGCGGAAGTCGACCGTGCGGCCCTGCCCGTCGGTGAGCCGGCCGTCGTCGAGCACCTGCAGCAAGATGTCGAAGACCTCGGGATGGGCCTTCTCGATCTCGTCGAGCAGGATGACCGAGTACGGCCGGCGGCGGATCGCCTCGGTGAGCTGGCCGCCCTCCTCGTACCCGACGTACCCGGGTGGTGCTCCGACCAGGCGGGCAACGCTGTGCTTCTCGCCGTACTCGCTCATGTCGATGCGCACCATCGCCCGCTCGTCGTCGAACAGGAACTCCGCGAGCGCCTTGGCGAGCTCGGTCTTACCGACCCCGGTCGGGCCGAGGAACAGGAACGATCCGGTCGGCCGGTCGGGATCGGCGATGCCGGCGCGAGCTCGTCGGACCGCGTCGGAAACCGTGCGTACGGCGGGCCGCTGGCCGACCAGACGGTTGGCCAGCTCGTTCTCCATGCGCAGCAGCTTGCCGGTCTCGCCTTCGAGCAGCCGGCCGGCGGGGATGCCGGTCCAGGCCGAGATGACCTCGGCGATCTCGTCGGCACCGACCTCCTCGCGGACCATGGACTCGCTCGTGTCTTCGGCCTCGGTGGCTTGCGCCAGCTCCTTTTCGAGGGCAGGGATCTCGCCGTACGACAGCCGGCTGGCGGTCTCGAGGTCACCGTCGCGCTGCGCGCGCTCGGCCTGCACGCGCAGCTCGTCGATGCGCTCCTTGATCTCGCCGACCCGGTTGAGGCTCTGCTTTTCGCGCTCCCACCGGGCCTCGAGGCCGCGCAGCCGCTCCTGGGCGTCGGCGAGCTCGGCCCGGAGCTTGGCGAGCCGCTCCTTGCTCGCTTCGTCATTTTCGGCCTCGAGGTGCAGCTCCTCCATGCGGAGCCGGTCGACGGCCCGACGCAGCTCGTCGATCTCCACCGGCGAGGAGTCGATCTCCATGCGGAGTCTGGAGCTGGCCTCGTCGACCAGGTCGATGGCCTTGTCGGGCAGCTGCCGACCCGTGATGTAGCGGTGGGAGAGTGTCGCGGCCGCGACCAGCGCCGCGTCGGAGATCGCGACCTTGTGGTGCGCCTCGTACCGCTCCTTGAGCCCACGCAGGATCGCGACGGTGTCCTCGACACTCGGCTCGTCGACTAGCACCTGCTGGAATCGGCGTTCGAGGGCGGCGTCCTTCTCGATGTGCTCGCGGTATTCGTCGAGCGTCGTCGCGCCGATCATTCGGAGCTCGCCGCGGGCCAGCATCGGCTTGAGCATGTTGCCAGCGTCCATCGCGCTCTCGCCGGTCGCACCGGCGCCGACGACCGTGTGCAGCTCGTCGATGAACGTGATGATCTGGCCGTCGGAATCCTTGATCTCGGCGAGTACGGCCTTGAGCCGCTCCTCGAACTCGCCCCGGTACTTGGCGCCGGCCACCATCGCGCCCAGGTCGAGGGCGATGACGCGGCGGCCGCGAAGGGACTCGGGGACGTCGCCGGCCACGATGCGCTGGGCCAGGCCCTCGACGACTGCGGTCTTGCCGACACCGGGCTCGCCGATGAGCACCGGGTTGTTCTTGGTGCGCCTGGACAGCACTTGCACGACGCGTCGGATCTCGGAGTCGCGTCCGATGACCGGGTCGAGCTTGCCGTCCTTGGCCTGCGCCGTCAGGTCGATGCCGTACTTCTCGAGCGCCTGGTACGTACCCTCGGGATCCTGGCTCGTGACGCGGGCGGAGCCACGTACGGTCTCGAACGCCGCCTTGAGGCCGTCGGCGGTGGCGCCGTACTGCTCGAGGACATGCCTGGCGGGGCTGTCGACCGTGGCGAGTCCGACCGTCAGGTGCTCGGTCGAGACGTACTCGTCGCCCAGCTCCTCGGCGAGGTCGGCGGCCCGCTGGAGGGTTTCGTAGACCGCTCGGGACGGTGACGGCGCCTGGACGCTGGCGCCAGTGGCGGTCGGGAGCTTGTGGACCTCGTCCTCGACTGACGCCGCGACCTGGCTCGGCTCGGCGCCGACGGCACGCAGCAGCGCCGCCGCGGTCGACTCGGGCTGGGCGAGCAGCGCGCCGAGCAGATGCAGGGTCTCGACGTGCGGGTTGCCGTCGGTCGCGGCGCGGCGGACGGCGGTCGAGAGGGCCTCCTGGCTGCGCGTGGTGAGGTTCGAGGCGTCCATCGAGGGGTGGTCTCCTGTGCGTCGGGGCTTGAGGTCTGCTAGGTACAACGGTAGCGAAGTTGAGTCCATTCCACTCAACTCCGGCTGCTGACGTCTGCCGGACCCGAGTTTTGGCGCGAAATACAGGTCTCCAATGCCGCTCGTCCTGTATTTCACGCCAATACTCGCTCGCCGAAGGCGCGGTCGCGAGGGATTCGGGGGCTAGCTCCGGTCGAAGCGGTCCAGTCGGCGCGACAGCCGGCGCCGTCCGGCTGCGCTCAACGTCGACCGCGCCACCTCAGCCCGCCACCGCTTCAAGCGCTCGGGGCGATGCGGCAGGCCAAGCGCCGCCTCGACGTCACGAATGATGCGTTCCGGCCCGCCCACGATCTCGCGCGCGATGTAGCCGTACCGTTCCCAGTCGATCCGAGCGAGCGCCTTGTCACGACCCAGATCTCGCTCCCGCACCATCTGCTCGTCGTGCACCGCGCCGTCGTACTCGTGCAATCGGCGCGTTCCGACGATCCACAGGTCGCCACGGGCGATCACGTCGCCCCAGTCGTCGCGCACTTTGTATTGCGGCTGTACGTCGATCCCCGACCACACGTGCAGCATGCGGAGAATCGACTCCCACCACGACTCCGCGCGATCGTCGATGTACGGGAGCGACCGTCGCAGCATCGGACCGCCCCGCTGGTATGGACGCAGCGACTCCTCGATCTCCTTGATCGTGGTGTCACCGCAATGCATCGCCGAGTCGATGACCGCGATCAGGTCAAGGAGCGACAGGTCTTGGGCCAGTTGCGCCAGTGTCGCGGGTGCGGCAGCGAGCCGAAGGACGTCCCGGACCTCCGGCGCACAGATGGCCTCGTCGGTCCGGGCGACATAGACGCCACACCGATACAGATGCGTGCCGCGACCCGGCAGGCTCGCGAACAACGGCAATCCCGCTGGCAACCAGGGCAGACTCCATCCGCGCAGCGCCGCAGCCGTGTAGTGCGACCAGACCGCGGCCGCCGGCAGTACGCGCTGCACCGCGCGGCATCGAACGGCGAGATCGGCTGCGGAGCCGGTCGGCAGATGTACGCCGTAGGAAGCCGGCTCATACTTCGGTCCATCGAGTTCGCCACGGCTAATACCTCTCCGCGCGGCTTCGTACGTCAGAAGGCTCTCGTCCACATCCTTGAAGGATGGGTCCGCCGTACCGTACGAATCGGCTTATCCACAACCCGGCGAGCGGTCCGCCGACGGCGCCGTCGAGTATTGGCGTGAGAGTCGAGTACGGAGGCCCGCCAGATTCGACTCTCACGCCAAAACTCGGCCTCGCGCCGCCATCCCACCCCCACCGCCAGCCGTGCCGCTACGGAAGGCGGAGGACCTCGACATTGCAGGTGGGGTCGGCGTCGCCGGTCGGTGCCACGCGCTTGACGTCGAACGGCTCCTCGACGCCCGGGTCCAGGTCGGTCAGCGTGCGACTTTTGCCGGGAAGCGACGCTCCAGGCCCATCGGCGACGACCACCGTGACGCGATAGTCGGCCGACTGCTCGGACGAGTTGGTGATCACGCCCGACGCGTTCCAGTCGCCGTCGTCGTCAGCGGCACAGACGAAGTCCGACAGGTCGCTCCCGGCGTCGACGACCTGGTCGTCGGCCCGATCGAGCGAGGCCGGCGACTGCGAAACGGTCGGCGAGTCGGACGTCGGCGACGCACTCGGCTCGTCGCTGCCGCCGCCGCAGGCCGCCAGTGCCATCGCGGCCACGACCAACCCCAACACCCGAGACACGCGTATATCCCATCACGGATCGGGCAGGATCAGCGGGACCGACGCCGCCAGATCGCAATCTGCTGCGATGACGTCGCGGGCACGGGCAGGTTCGGCGTGCTCGCCAGCGCGGTCTGCGCCGCGGCGAGCTGGGTCCGCAGAGACGCCACCTCGTCGCGGAGCACCGCCACCTCGTTCTCGAGTTCGAGCACGCGTCGTACGCCCTCGAGCCCGAGTCCTTCGGCCGTCAGACGGGCGACCTGCCGCAGCAGCTCGATGTCGCGCATCGTGTACCGACGGCCGCCACCGCCGGCGCGTCCGGGGCTGACCAGACCGAGCCGGTCATACGTCCGGAGCGTCTGCGGGTGCAGCCCGGTCAGCTCGGCGGCCACGCTGATCACGTATACGGGAGTGTCCGGCCCCGGCGGTCCGATCCCCCGGCTCTTCGACGACGTCATCTCAGACTCCCGCCTCGAACAGTCCGCTCCGCGGGTCCTCGTCGCCTCGGGCGGTGCGGTACGCCTCCAGCGCGGCCTTCGCATCGGCACTGAGCTCGGTCGGCACGGCCACCTGGGCAGTGACGAGCAGGTCGGCCCGAGTGCCGTCCTTGCGAGGTACGCCGCGACCGCGGACCCGGAAGACCCGGCCGTTCGGCGTACCCGGCGGCAGCCGCAGCGTCACCGGTGCACCGCCAAGCGTCGGCACCTTGATCTCGGCCCCAAGCGCAGCCTCATCGATCGTCACCGGGGCGGTCACGGTGAGGTTGTCGCCGGACCGCCCGAAGATCGGGTGCCCGTCGACATGCACCAAGACGTACAGGTCACCGGCCGGCCCGCCGCCCTCGCCGGACGCGCCCTTGCCACGCAGCCGGATCCGCTGTCCGTCGCGTACGCCGGCCGGGATCCGCACCTGCATTGTGCGAGACGACGTCGCCCGGCCGGAGCCGTGACAGGTCGGGCACGGGTCGTCGACCACCAGGCCGCGGCCCCGACATACGGTGCACGGCTCGGTCAGGGCAAAGACTCCGCCGGTCGTCGCGGTCTGCATGCCGCTGCCGTCGCAGTTTTCGCAGACCCGGGGCATCGTGCCGGCCCGGGCGCCGGTGCCGCTGCAGGACGGGCAGGCTTCGTCGCTCGTCATCCGCAACGGCACGGTCACACCGTCGATCGCCTGCTCGAAGCTGATGCGGGCCTCGGTCTCGACGTCGGCTCCGCGCCTCGCGCGGGTGCGTGTACGGGTGGTTCCGCCGCCGAAGATGCCGCCGAGCAGGTCGGAGATGTCGAATCCGCCGCCGGCGCCGCCACCGCCGGGGAATCGGAAGCCGCCACCCTCGCCACCGGCACCGAAGCCGCCGCCGAACAACTCCCGCTGCTCGTCGTACTCCTTGCGCCGTTCAGGGTCGCCCAACACGTGGTACGCCTCGGACACCGCCTTGAATCGCTCCTCGGCAGCCGCGTCGCCTGGCTTCGAGTCGGGGTGGTTGTCGCGAGCCAGCTTGCGGTAGGCCTTCTTGATGTCCGCTGCCGAGGCGTCTTTGCTCACCCCGAGCGTCTTGTAGAAGTCCTTCGTCACCCAGTCACTGCTACTCACGGGCCCGCCTCGCTAGCGCTCGTCGGACCCGCTCGCAAAGCTACTACTGCGTTGAATTGTTCGCTCGCAAGCTCGCTCACGGGTCCACCTCCTCTCTACGACTCACTCCTCCGTGTCGTTGGCAGCGTCGCCGTCTGTCGCGGCGTCCGCCTCCTCCGACGGCTGCGGTGTCACCGGCGCATCGACCGGCGCCGGCTCGACGACCGCGACGCGGGCCGGCCGCAGGATCCGCTCGCCAACGCGATAGCCGACCTGCAGGATCGTCTGCGCCGTCACCGTGTCGACGTCGTCGGCGTAGTCGTGCATCAACGCCTCATGGATCCGAGGATCGAACTCCTCGCCCGGCTTGCCGAACCGCTCCAACCCGAGCGTCGCGACGACCCGCTCGAGCGACTCGGCGACGGCCTTGAAGCCGCCTTCGAGCTCGCCATGGTCGCGGGCCCGATCGATGTCGTCGAGTACGGGCAGCAACGCCGTCAGCGTATTGGCGGTCGCGCTCTCCCGTACGAGGTCGCGATCGCGCTCGACCCGGCGCTTGTAGTTGACGTACTCGGCCTGCAGCCGCTGCAGATCGGCGGTGCGCTCGGCGAGATGGGTCTTGAGCTCAGTCACCTCGTCGACCTCCTCCCGCTCGGCCGTTTCCGCCGACTCAGCATCGACCGGCGCAGCCGGAGCCTCCTCGGTCACGGGCTGCTCCGGCTGCTCGGCGTTCTCGTCTCGTGGCGTCTTCGACGTCACGCCTCCTCCTCGCTAGCGCTCGTCGCAAGGGTGAAAGGTCGCGGGCCACTCCGCGGCGGCTCGCAAGCTCGCTGCGCATTGAATGGTTCGCTGACAAGCTCGCTCACTTGTCCTTGCTCTCGTCGCTGTCCTCGTCGACGATCTCGGCGTCGACAACGTCGCCCTCGTCCGCGCTGGACCCGGTCGACCCCGACGACTCGGCACCCGATGTCGCACCGGTCTCGGCCGCCGACTCGTACATGGCCGTGCCCATCTTCTGGCTCGACTGACCCAGCTTGGTCATCGCGGCCTGGATCGCCTCGGTGTCGGTGTCCTCGCCCTCGAGCGTCTTCTTCAGCGCGTCGACGTCGGCCCGAACCTCGGTCTTGATGTCGTCGGCGATCTTGTCCTCGTTTTCGGACAGGAACTTCTCCGTCGAGTACACCAGCGAGTCGGCCTGATTGCGAAGCTCGACGGCCTCGCGTCGCCTGTGGTCCTCCTCGGCGTACTGCTCGGCCTCCTTGACCATCCGGTCGATCTCGTCCTTGGACAGGGCCGAGCCACCGGTGATGGTCATCGACTGCTCCTTGCCGGTGCCGTGGTCCTTGGCGGACACGTGCACGATGCCGTTGGCGTCGATGTCGAAAGTGACCTCGATCTTGGGGACACCGCGCGGCGCCGGCGGGATGCCGGTCAGCTCGAACGTGCCGAGCAGCTGGTTGCGCGCCGCGATCTCGCGCTCGCCCTGGTAGACCTGGATCGCCACCGACGGCTGGTTGTCGTCGGCCGTGGTGAAGATCTCGGAACGCTTGGTCGGGATCGTCGTGTTGCGCTCGATCAGCTTGGTCATCACGCCGCCCTTGGTCTCGATGCCGAGCGACAGCGGAGTGACGTCGAGCAGCAGGACGTCCTTGACCTCGCCCTTCAGCACGCCGGCCTGCAGGCAGGCGCCGACGGCGACGACCTCGTCGGGGTTGACGCCCTTGTTGGGCTCCTTACCGCCGGTCAACTCCTTGACCAACTCGGTCACGGCCGGCATCCGGGTCGCCCCGCCGACCAGGATCACGTGGTCGATCTGGCTGACACTGATGCCGGCGTCTTTGATGACGTTGTGGAACGGCTGCTTGGTGCGGTCGAGCAGGTCGGACGTGATCCGCTGGAACTCGGACCGGGACAGGTTTTCGTCGAGGAACAGCGGGTTCTTTTCCGCGTCGACGGTGATGTAGGGCAGGTTGATCGACGTCTGCTGACTGGACGACAGCTCGATCTTGGCCTTCTCAGCCTGCTCACGCACGCGCTGCATCGCCATCTTGTCCTTCGTCAGGTCGATGCCGTGCGACTTCTTGAACTTGTCGGCCAGCCAGTCGACGATCCGCTGGTCCCAGTCGTCGCCGCCGAGGTGGTTGTCGCCGCTGGTCGCCTTGACCTCGACGACACCCTCGCCGACCTCGAGCAGGGACACGTCGAACGTGCCGCCGCCCAGGTCGAACACCAGGATCGTCTGGTCGGTCTCACCCTTGTCGAGCCCGTACGCCAGCGCCGCCGCGGTCGGCTCGTTGACGATGCGCTGCACGTTGAGGCCCGCGATCTCGCCGGCCTCCTTGGTGGCCTGGCGCTGGGCGTCCTCGAAGTACGCCGGCACCGTGATGACGGCGTCGGTGATCGTCTCGCCGAGGTACGACTCAGCGTCCCGCTTCAGCTTCTGCAGGACGAACGCCGAGATCTGCTGCGGGGTGAACTTCTTGTCGTCGATCTCAGTCGACCAGTCGGTGCCCATGTGCCGCTTGACCGAACGGATCGTCCGGTCGACGTTGGTGACCGCCTGCCGCTTCGCGACCTCGCCGACGAGGACCTCCCCGTTCTTCGCGAACGCGACGACCGAGGGAGTCGTCCGCGAGCCTTCGGCGTTGGCGATGACGGTGGGCTCGCCACCTTCGAGAACGGCAACGACCGAGTTGGTCGTCCCCAGGTCGATGCCAACAGCGCGCGCCATGTGTTGCCTCCGTGTGTCGTGTCATGCTCGCCGCGTCGGGTTGCGGCGGTCGATGTCAGTGGATGTGCCCGGGCCAGTCTGCCTACTGCCTCCGGCCCGATCAACTCCCTTGAGTGTAGTCGACTCAACTCTGCAACCGAAGCGGAGGTACTCGCGCCGAGATTGCGCGTCTTCCCTGCCCGGAAAGGCGATGTGCACGACCAATCCAGGCTAGGCGGGGAAGACGCGCAATCTCGGCGCTAAGTGGGGGCGACCGTTGGACTCAGCCGCGGACGCCGACCGGCTCTTCCGGCTCCTCTGCCGCCTCGGTGGTCTCGGGCAGCATGGCGCGGAGCTTCTCGCCCTCGACGTCGACGTTGGGGAGGATCCTGTCCAGCCACTTCGGCAGCCACCACGCCGCCTGGCCCATCATCGCCAGCAGGGACGGCAGGATCATCATGCGGACGAGGAAGGCATCCAGCAGGATCGCCGCCGCCAGCCCGAAGCCCATCTGCTGCGACCCGACGTCGGGCTCCAAGATGAAGGCGCCGAACACCGACATCATGATGATCGCGGCGGCCACGACCACCCTGGCGCCGTGGTGGTAGCCGTTGATCATCGCCTGCAGCGGCGGCCGACCGTGGATGTACTCCTCCCGCATCCGCGTGACCGTGAAAACCGTGTAGTCCATCGCGAGGCCGAAGATCAGCCCGATCATCATGATCGGCATGAAGCTGACGACCGGGTGCGGATCGTCGATCAATCCGAATGCGCCCTCCTGGAAGATCAGCACCACGGCGCCGAACGTCGCCGAGACCGACAGCACGTACCCGGCCGCGGCCGCGAGCGGGATCAAGATCGAGCGGAAGACCAGGAGCAACAGGATGAATGCGGCGCCGGCGACGATCGCCATGTAGGGCACGATCGCGTCCAGCAGCTTGTTGTCGATGTCGGCGTAAATCGCCGTGGTGCCGGTGACGCCGTACTCCATGCCGTACTCGGACTGCAGCCCCGCCTCAGCATCTCGGACGTCTTGCATGAGGTCCTTGGTGTCCTGGTTGTTCGGGCCCGATAGCGGCACGCCCTGGAACAGCGCGCCGGCGCCGTCGTCACTGCGAATCGGGCCGGCGACGTAGTCCATTTGGTCCTGCGACACCAGCACGTCACGCAGGTCGTCGAGCGCCGTGTCGCGCTGGTCGTCCGGCACGTCGGTCAGGTCGACCGCGATCTGCAGGATGCCGTTGCTCCCCTCGCCGAAGCCCTCGGTTCGGATGTCGTACGCCTTGCGGGCCGACTGCTCCGTCGGCAGGCTCTCCTCGCCGGGCAGGCCGAGGCTGATGCTGAAGGCGGGGATGGCGAGCGCGACTAGCGCGATCGCGCCGACGGCGAGCGTGACGACCGGCATCCGAGCGATCAGCTGTGCGAACCGCTGCCCGTTGGTGACGTACCGGTCGTCCTCCGGGTCGTGCTTGGCGACGCCGGGGATCTTCGGCTTGAACAGCACCCGGCCGAACATGCCGAGCAGCGCCGGCATCAGCGTGAGCGCCACGAACACCGCGAAGGCAGCGGCCAACGCGGCGCCGAAACCCATCAGGGTCAGGAATCGGAAGCCCACGATGGACAGCCCGGACAGCGCGATGATCACCGTCAGTCCGGCGAACACCACCGCCGATCCGGCCGTGCCCAACGCCCGCCCGGCGGCCTCGGCGCGTTCCTGCTTGGTCGAGGCCCCACGACTCTCGTGCTTGTAACGGGACACGATGAACAACGCATAGTCGATGGACAGCGCGATCCCGATCATCGACATCAGGAACGTGGTGAAGCTCGGCACGTCGGTGAAGGCCGTGGCGCCGGTGATCACCAAGGTCGCCGACGTCAGTCCGACGATCGCGGTGAAGATCGGGATGAGCGGCGCCACCAGCGCGCCGAACACGATGACCATCACGACCAAGGCGACGCCGAAACCGATCGCCTCGGCGGTCCCGCCTGGCAGCTGCTCCTCGGTGCCGATTACGCCGCTGAGTTCGACGGTCAGACCGGCCTCTCGCGCGGGGTCGGCGAGGTCGTACGCCGTCTCCTGGTCCTCCTCCGTCATGTCGGCGAAGTCCATCCTGAACACCGTGTCGATGTACGCCACGGTGTCGGGGCTCTCCTCGTTCAGCACGTTGAGCGTCGCGCCTGCACACTTTGCGGCGAAGTCGTCGCCGCTGCGATCGCTCGCGAGGCACCCCATCTGCTCCGCTTGGTCGATCGGGTTCGGGATCGGCTGATCGTGGTCGACGATGTCGAGCCCGTGGATGTCTTCGACCAGTTGATCGACGGCCGCTCGGTTCTCCGGGTCGGTGAGCTGCTCACCCTCCGGCGCTTGGATCACGTACGCGCCGGTGACCGCGTCGGTATCGAACTCCCTGGACATCCCGGGGAAGTGCTCGTCCATGATGTCGGTCGCCCGCTCCGACGGCAGGCCCGGCGCGTCGAAGCTGTCCTCGTACGGCTGGGAGATCGCGGACGCGATACCGCCGAGTACGACAAGTCCGACAATCCAGATGGGCAGCACGACGTACCAGCGACGAAATGCGAGCTTGCCCAGCCGGTAAAGAACGACAGACACGAGTGCTCCTTGCTGCGAGAGGGGTCCCACCGTTGACGCCGACAGGCGTACGGGCCGGGAGCGTAGCAGTCGGAGGTGACAGATGCCGCCGATTAGCGGACCGACTGGGAAACCCCAAGAACTCCTTAAGGACATCCCGGTTATCTGGGCACGAACCCGCCTCGGTCAGAGCATAACGCCGAGGGCGTACGGCAGGGCCGCGAAGCCGATCGCACCGGCGAGGACGACCGAGTCGTACTGGGTCCACAGCGCCGGCTCGGCCCACGTGCGCCGATGCGCCATCGCGAACCCACGGGCGTCCATCGCGACGGCCATCCGCCCCGAACTCCGCAGCGTCGCGACCAGCAGCCCGAACGTCATGGCCCCGACGTGTCGGATCCGGGCGACCGGATTACGGCCGGGCCCGAGGCCACGTACTCGGCGGCTCCGGTCAAGCTGCTCCCAAACGGCCCCGAGGTCCTCGAAGCGTTGCAGACTCGCCGTGACGGCGGCCACCGGACGCCCGGGGAGCCGCAGCCGCTGGGCGAGTTGGTCCCCGAGCCGACTCGGATCGATGAACGGGGCGACCAACACGCCAGGTAGCGAGAGCACCAGGACCCGAAGGCCGGCCAGCGCCGCCTCACTCTCGTCGTGCCCGGATAGCAGCCAGGTCGAAAACGCGACCGACGCCGCACCCAGCAGGGGCGCCAGCAGCCGCCAGCTGTTGCCGACGAGACCCGGAACCAACGCGACCGCGAGCACCAACACCACGCCGACCATGACGACCGCCACGGCGAGGGTCCGTACTCCGAACGACGCCACCACGGCCAGCAGCCCCACGGCGAGCAGCACGAGCGGATTGGCCCGGGTCACGACCGTCTCGCGATTCACCGGACCGTGTCGGACCGGAGCCGTCGTCATCGTCGCGCCACCACCCGACCCCGATCGATGACGATCTCCGCGTCGGCATGGGTCGCCAGCGCCCGATCGTGGGTCGCGATCGCGACGCCGCTGCCTCGATCGACCAGGCTCGACACGATGCCCGCGATCGCGCCCCACGTGTGCCGGTCCTGACCCACGGTGGGTTCGTCGAGCAGCGCGAGTCGGGGCACGTGGGCCAGGCCGGCGAGGAGCGCGAGCCGACGCTGTTCGCCGCCGGACAGCTGATAGGGGTTCGCATCGGCGAGAGGGGTGAGCCCGAAGGCATCGAGCAGCGCCTCGACATCGACGTTGCGACCGAGCCGCCGAACGGTCATGGCGATCTCGTCGCGGACCCGATGCGTGACGAAGCCGTGCTCGGGGTCCTGCGGCACCCAGCCGACGCGGATGGCCAGGTCGGGCGACCGCCAGCGGTTCGGCGCCGTGGTGAGCCCGGCCGCGAGATTCGGCGACGCCCGGACCTCGCCATGGGTTGGCGACAGCAAACCGCCGAGCGCCGCGAGCAGAGTCGACTTGCCGGCGCCGCTGGGTCCGGTGAGGCAGGTCGCGGACGCCGCCGGCACCGACACGTCGGCGTCGACGACCGCATCGGATTCGCGCCAGCCGGTCAGGCTGCGGCGGCGCAGCCGTACTCCGAGCCCGACCGCCTCCACCAGGCCGGTCTCGGCGGAGCCGGGGTGCCGAGTTTTGGCGTGAAATTCAGGTTCCGACCGCGCAGCCGGCTGAATCTCACGCCAAAACTCGCCGTGACCCAGCGGGACCGGCACCGGGTCCGGGGGCGGTAGGCCCGGCAGCCACAGGCCGGCCGCCGCGAGCTCCGACCCGGACCTGTTCAGCGCCGCCGCCGGCCGGTCGTCGCACAGCAGCGTCCCGTCGGGCCCGAGCACGACGAGCCGGTCGACGTGATCGAGCCAGCCGCCGATCCGGTGGCCGGCCACGACGAGCGTGGCACCGGTCGCCGAGATAACCGAGAGCACCGCGTCCCGGATCTCGGCTGCCGCATCGTCGTCCAGCATCGACGTCGGCTCGTCGAGCAGCAGCAGCCCGGGGCGCAACGCGAGCGCTCCCGCGAGTGCCAGTCGCTGCGTCTCGCCGCCGGACAGCGTGCGAGTCGGGGTCGACGCGTCGTACGGAAAGCACACCAACTCGAGCGATTGGCGCACGCGTACCCAGATGTCGTCGCGGTCGACGCCCAGGTTTTCCGGCCCGAACGCGACGTCGCGACCAACCCGATCGGAGACGATCGCGTCGGACGGATTTTGCAGGAGCAGCCCGGCCGGCCCGTCGACGGTTACCTCGCCGGTCTGTTCACCGCCGCCGGCCGACTCGAGCACACCCGCGGCCGCGCGCAGCAGCGTCGACTTGCCGGCCCCACTGGGCCCGGCAAGCAAGACCCGTTCGCCGGGTTCGATGCGCAGGTCGATGTCGCGGACGGCGGCCCGACGCCGCCCGACCGGGCGCCAGCCGAACCCGCGAAAGTCCAGACGGGCCGGCCGTTGCGGGCCGACCGATTCAGACAGCGCGCTCTTCTCGGTAGTCGCGCCCCGAGGCGAACGCGTCGAGCGCCCCGGTCTCGGCCAGCGCGCGAACGAGCAGCCAGCCGCCGATGCCGGCGACGACCGCTCCGGACGCGGCGAAGCAGCCCATGTATGCCAACTGCTCGGCCCGATCCCAGTAGTCGAAATACGCGGACCACTCATACACGGACTCGGCCACGGCAGCCACGAGCCCCGCGAGGGCAGCGATCACGACGCCGAACCGTCGGTACAAGAACACCGCGAGCACGACCTCGACGCCGAGCCCCTGCAGCAGGCCGGAGACCATCGTGGACGCGCCCCATTCGTTGCCGATCAGGTATTCGACGTTCGCCGCGATCAACTCGGCGAGCAGGGCCGCCCCCGGCTTGCGAATGACCAGCCCGGCGACGACCCCGGCGATCAGCCAGGGACCGCCGAGTACGCCGGACGCCGGCAAGTACGCATTGAAGGCCGGGTAGATCCCTTCGTACGCGAACGACCAACCCCAGTAGGCGACACCGAACGCGACGCCGAGCATCGCAGTTGTCACCAAGTCGATCGTGCGCCAGCTCGTGAACCCGAGGTTGCGGATGGATGAGGACATTGTCGATGTCATCGCGAAGCGACTCCCTTCGCCGGTGCTAACCGGAGCAGGTTCTAGGGTCTGCGGACATTCCGCACTCTCAGCGCCGAGGCGCTCCCCTGTCGTACGCCTGTTACGTTACACCGCTGGTCCGCCTGGCAGACGGATAGTGTCGTGTAACAGAGGTCGCGTGCTCGTTGGCCGGTGTCCAGGTGGATGCTGGCAAGGCGGAGGAGCGAAGGCGCACGGTTTGTGCGTCGAGCGACGACAACGCAGCCAGGAGCCGCCTGGGCGCTGGAGAACGCGCGGGACCTCTGTTACACGACACTAGGTCCGCGCTCCGAACGCGGACCTCACGTACTCAGCTGGAGTGCGCCCGTGATGGCCCGAATCGCGCTCTTGTCGACCGAGTAGTACGTCCACCTGCCACGCCGTTCGCCCCGAACGATGCCGGCCTCGGCCAGGCGCAGCAGGTGATGCGTGACGGTGGGCTGGCTCAACTTGAGAGGGCCGACGAGATCACACGTGCACGCCTGGCCGTACTCGGAGTCGAGCAGGATCGACAACATCCGAAGCCGCGCCGGATCGGCCAAGACCTTGAGTTGTCGGGCCAGCGCGCCGGCGTCCTTGACGCTCAGCCGACCCGCATCGAGTGGCGCACAGCAGGGCTCGACGGCGTTGTCGACGGGAAGCTCGCGGGTGCTCACGCGGCTCATGATGCCGTGAAAATTTGCATCCATCAATCATCGACGGTCGTCTATGTGATGCGCTACCTATTGGCGTGGGGGTCCCCTGCGCCAAACCTATTGGCGCAGGGG
>JBKOYM010000153.1:0-18395 GCA_046725375.1 Actinomycetota bacterium | reverse complement strand
GACTCGCGTCATCAAGAAGATGTTGTAGTCGATGCCGAGCGCCACGAGGAACACGAAGGCGAACAGGGGGAGACCACTGTCTGCTCCGCTGATGTCGAAGACGTTCTGGAACATCAGCGCGCTGAAGCCCAACGCTGCGCCGAACGACAGCACGACGGTACCGATCAGCAATATCGGTGCGACCACCGCTCGGAGCAGGAGGAGCAGGATCAGGAAGACCATCGCCAGCACGAGCGGGATGACGACCTTGTTGTCGTGTCGGGCTGCTTCCTGGACGTCCCAGTTGACCGCGGCGTTGCCACCGACCAACGCGTCGGCGCCGTCGACCGCATGGACCGCGTCGCGAGCCCGTTGGACCGTATCGAAGGCCGCCTCACTGAAGGCCGAGTCCTCGATGGGGACCAGGATCAGCTGGGTCCCGTCCACCGGCGGAGTGTCGGTTGATATCCCGCTCGCGTCGACGCCCTCAACGTCCTGGACAGCAGCGACCACATCGTCGGTTGCGGCCTCGTCGGCCACGATCTGGAGGTTATTGTCTCCGGAGGAAGGGAAGTGGGCTTCGATGACCCGCTCACCCTTGACGGAGTCGGGGGTCCCGGTGAACTGCTCCGCGCTGCTGAGGCCCTTGGCGTCGAGGGTGACGGTGCCGAGCGCCAACGCAGCGAGGACCACCGTTGTGCCGACCCAGATCGTGCGTGGGCGACGGCTGATCGCCCAACCGGTCTTGGCCCAGAAGCCGGTCGAGGTGGGCTCGTGACTGCCCTCGACAGGCTTCACCGGCCAGAAGATCCAGCGGCCCATGATGACCAGCAGCGCCGGTAGCAGGCTGATCATCGCGAGCAGGACGACACCCACGCCGATGGCCAGCACCGGGCCCATGCTCTGCGTCGAGTTCATCTCCGCCACGATGAGACAGAGCATGCCGAGGATGACGGTTGTGCTGCTGGCGATGATCGCCGGGCCGGCGCGGTGCAGTGCCTCCTGCATTGCCTCGTGCCGGTCGTGGTGGCGGCGCAGCTCCTCGCGATATCGCGCCACGAGGAGTAACGCGTAGTCGGTGCCCGCACCGAGGACAAGCACACTCAGGATGCTCCTGGTTTGGGCGTTGACCGTGAGATCGGCGTATTTCGCCAGTAGGTAGATCAAGCCCTGCGCGCTGAACAGGGCGAAGACGACGCAGATCACCGGGAAGAGCCAGAGGATGGGGCTTCGATAGGTGAGCAGCAGGATGAGGATGACCACGCCGAGCGCCGCGAGGATCAGCACGCCGTCGATGCTGGAGAAGGCGTCCGCCTGGTCGGCGGCCAGACCGGCGTAGCCGGCCAGGTGGGTGGTCATGCCGTTGCCGCCGTCGTTGGCGACGCCGCGCATATAGTCGGCAAGGTCGGGCATGATGAGCCAGCCATCCTTGCCGGCGTCGATCGGCACCACGACCTGGATCGCCTCGCCGTCATCGGAAACGATCGGATCCGACACCTGTCCATCGATGGTGACCTCGGTGTCGGCCTCTGCCACGCTGTCGTCGCCGACCACCTCGCCGACGGTCTGACCGTCCATGTCCGCGAACGTGGCGGCATCCGCCCTGGCAGCGGCGACATCGGCCTCGGTCACACCGCTATCGCGTTCGTAGACCAGCACGGCGTCGAGCGTCGTGTCGGAGCGGAATGCGCTGATCTCTTCCAGTGCCTTGGTGGACTCCGCGCTGCCGGGGAGCCAGTTGACTGTCTCGTTGTCTTCTACGTCGGCCAGCTTGGCTCCGAAGCTGCCGAACACCACGACAACGACGATCCAGAAGGCGAGCACCGCCCACTTGATCCGCCGGCCGCAGACAGCTCCCGCGAAGCGTCTGGTCATGATCTACTCCCTGAGCTCACTAGAGGTCCCTCGTCTTTGGTGTCACGGCGTAGGGCCGCGAAGTTCGGGCCACAACGTAATGGGTGGCTCTGACATTCGCCTCCGGATTTCCCTGAGTCTTCCTCCGCTCCCGTCGGTAGGCTCATCGCCGTGCACGCGAGCGAACTAGTAGAAGAGTATCCGCTGGTCGGAATTGATACCGATGCACTCGAAGCGGCACAGATTATGGCAAAATCGCGCCTGCCCGGCCTCGTCGTGACCGAGGGCTCGGGCCAGCCGTACGCGGTGCTTCCAGCCTCCCAGGTCGTGAGATTCGTCGTCCCGCAATACATCCAGGCCGATCCCTCGCTGGCGGCTGTGATCGACGAACCGGCAGCCGACCGGATCGCCGCCCAGCTGGCTGGCCGGAAGGTGCGCGACCTCCTGCCGGACCACCCGCACGAGCTGCCGACGGTCGCCGCCGACGACACCGTGCTGGAGCTCGCCGCGGTGATGGCGCGGATGCGCTCACCCCTGGTCGCCGTGCTCTCGGAGGGCCGGATCGTCGGCGTGGTCACCGCCTCGCGATTGCTCAGCTTGATCGCCCCGTGATGGCGAGCCGATGACCCTGTGGCTCGCGGTCGCGATCTTTTCCGGGGTGTATGTCCTGATCGCGACCGATCGCGTGCATCGCGTCGCCGCCGCCCTCGTCGGTGCCGGGATCGTCGTCGCCGCAGGCATCCTCGACGCCCACGACCTCTTCTATCGCGAAGAGACCGCGATCGACTGGAACGTCATCTTCCTGCTCTTCGGGATGATGGTCATCGTCGGCGTCCTGCGACACACGGGGGTTTTCGAGTACGTCGCGATCTGGGCCGCCAAGCGGGCCAAGGGCGACCCGTACCGCGTCATGGTGCTGCTCGTGGTCATCACGGCCGTGACGTCGGCGTTTCTCAACAACGTGACGGTCGTGCTCCTGGTGGCTCCGGTGACGCTGCTGGTTTGCGAGCGAATCGGAGTCAAGCCTGTCCCGTACCTCATCGCCGAGGCGCTGGCGTCCAACATCGGGGGCACCGGGACCCTAATCGGTGATCCGCCGAACCTCATCATCGCCAGCCGTTCGGGGTTGACCTTCAACGACTTCCTCCTGAATCTCGGGCCGATCGTCGTCGTGCTGGTGGTCGTGTTCGTCCTGCTGTGCCGTGTGCTCTTCCGATCCGACTTCGCCGTCGACACCGACCGAGCCTCCGACGTGATGGCGCTGACCGAACGTGAGGCAATCCGCGACCGACGGCTGCTGGGGCGCAGTCTCGTCGTGCTGGCAGCGGTCCTGATCGGCTTCGTGCTCCCGACGTCGATCGTCGAACCGTCGTTGGTCGCGCTGCTCGGCGCCGGCGGACTGGTCTTGATCAGCGGGCTCGGTCCGGACGAATACCTCGTCGACATCGAATGGGAGACGCTGCTGTTCTTCGTCGGGCTGTTCGTCCTGGTCGGTGCGCTGGTCGACGTCGGTGCGATCGACAAGCTCGCCGAGGGGCTGGCGGATGTGGTCGGTGACGACGTCGTCTTGGCGACGATGGCGCTCCTGCTCGTCAGCGCCGTGCTGTCGGCGTTCATCGACAACATCCCGTACGTCGCGACGATGACTCCGGTCGTGGCCTCGCTCACCGCGCCCGATGGCTCGCTGGCGGGGGAGACCGTACTGTGGTGGGCCCTGGCACTCGGTGCCGATCTCGGCGGCAACGCGACTCTGGTCGGTGCCAGCGCCAATGTGGTGATCGCCGGCATCGCGAAGCGCAACGGACATCCGATCTCGTTCTGGGAGTTCACGAAGTACGGCGTAGTCGTCGCCGCTGTCACGGTTGCGTTGTGCGTGCCGTACCTCTACCTGCGTTACCTGTGACCCCCTTTGTCCGGCAGACTCTGGCGGCATGCGGCACGTGGGCGTGCAACTGGAGGCGAAGCCCTTCCACCCGACTCGCAAGGCGCGAAATCACCTGCGCATGCTGGCCGGCGCGAATGGGATCCCCGACTCGCGAGTCGACGAGGTGCTGGGCCTGGTCGGTCTGCTCAGCGAGGCCAGTCACAAGCCGGGGAAGTTCAGCCTCGGCATGGGGCAACGGCTCGGCGTCGCGGCGGCACTGCTGGGCGACCCCCGCGCCTTGATCCTGGACGAGCCGGCCAACGGGCTCGATCCGCAGGGCATCAACTGGTTGCGCAACCTGCTCAAGCAGCTCGCGTCCGAGGGTCGCTCGATCTTCGTGTCGAGCCACCTGCTGTCGGAGATGGCCCTACTGGCCGACGAGCTCGTCGTGATCGGGCGCGGCCAGCTGATCACCAGTGGCCCGATCCGGGACTTCATCACGTCCAGCGCGCGTACGAAAGTGATCGTGCGATCCCCCGACATGTCGCTGCTCGGTCCGGCGCTGGCCGAGCGCGGTGGTCACGCCGTCGGTATCGACGACGGGGCGTTCTCGGTCACCGGTATCGCCCAGACCGAGGTGGGTGACGTCGCCCATCACGTGGGCGCCCGGATCCACGAGCTGCGAACGCAGGAGGCGACCTTGGAAGAGGCGTTCCTCGACGCGACCGGCATGGCGGCGGAGTTCGTCGCGCACACACCGGCGCCACACTTCGCCGGCCAGGTCGGCGGGCCACCGGGCGGCGGATATCCGGGTCGGCCACCGGGTCCGCCACTGGGGCAGTGGCCGCCACCGCAGGGGCCGGCTCCCTACGGACCGGGAGGAGCCCGATGACGGCGGCACTGCGGTACGAATGGCGGCGGCTGTGGACGATTCGCTCGACGTACTGGCTCGTCGGCGGCACGCTGGTGTTTCAGCTCGTCCTGTCCATGCTCATCGCGGCCTCGCTCGATCCGGGCGCCGCCGACTTGAGCAGCGGCCAGCTCACCGCCAGCGTCGTCAGCGTCGGAGCCAGCACCGGCGCCCTGCCGCTCCTCAGCGCGTACATCGTCGCGATGCTCGGCGTCTTCTCCTTCGGCCACGAATACCGTCACGGAATGATCCGGGCCACGCTCACCGCTGTGCCGAGTCGAGGTGCCGTCTTGACCGCGAAGGTACTGACGATGGGCATCCTGGCGGCTGCACTCGGCATCGCGTGCGCGCTGCTCGGACTGTTGAACGCCGCGATGTTCCTCGGTAACGACGCCGACACGAGTTCGTCGTTCGTACGGGACGTCATCCTCGGTCTGGTCGTCTACACCGTGCTGTTCGGCCTCTTCGGCCTGGCGATGAGTGGGCTCCTGCGCAACCAGACCGGCGCGATGGCCTTGGTCTTGGTGTTGCCGTCAGTGATCGAGGGGGTCCTGCGTCTGCTGCTGATCGCGCCGTCTGGTCAGGACGGCATCAACAAGGTGGCGAAGTTCTTGCCGTTCGATGCCGGCGGCCAGATGTTCGCCCGGCCTTCCCCTGGCGACATCGACAGCGTATTCGGCTACGTTCCACTCGAACCGGTCGAGGGTGGTCTCGTCTTGGGCATCTTCGTCCTCGTCCTGCTGACCCTCGGGAGCGCCCTGTTTGTGACGCGCGACGCCTGAGCCGACCGACCGGCGGCGGCTAACCTGCACGGCGTGCGCTACGTCGCAGCCGGATGTGCCGCCGTGTTCGCTGTGCTCGGCATCGCGGTGGCGATCGACCCGGGACCGCTGCCCGGCGAACAGCGGGTCCTCACCGAGCTGCGGTCTGCGGTCGGCGACTCGTACGATCCGGCGCTGACCCGGTTCGCCGACCTCACAGACCTCCTCCCGCTCGCGATCGTCGGCGTACTCGTCGGGCTCGGGTTGGCCTGGCTTCGGCGCTGGCGCGACCTGGCGTACGTCGCCGCGATCGTCGTCGTGGTGTGGGCGGCCAACCCCGTACTCAAGCAACTCTTCACGCGACCGCGACCGGACCTGTGGCCGGCACCGTTGGCGGTGTCCGAATACACGTTTCCGAGTGGCCATGCGGCCAACACCGCGGCGTTGGTGGGCGCGGCCGTCATGCTCTCGTGGCCGAGCGGTGCCCGATGGCCCGTCGTCGGCGTCGGCGGGGCGCTGCTCGTCGTCGTGGCCTTCGACCAACTGGCACTCGGGGTCCACTATCCGTCGGACATCGTCGCCGGCTGGCTCCTGGCCGGGGCGGTGACCGCACTGGTGTGGTCGCTCAGGCCAACGCCGCCGCCATCCGATCCACCGCCGCGTCGCGGATGACCTCGCTGGTCTCGACGTTGAGCGCCACTCCGCACTGCGCCATCGCGAGTCGAAGGCGCTCGCCGTCGGAGGATGGCATCCGGCCCTCCGAGAGTCACGCCAGTCTGCCCAGCGGTACGGGACTTTCGCCTCAGTGGCTTGACTTCGCGGAGTTGTCACGCTGGACACAGAAACAGTCACATTGCGGAGGCGCTCGGGGTGGTAGATCGGCGAAGGTCCAAGACCGTCGTGGTCGGCGTTGACAGTACGCCGGACGGTCTCGAGGCGGTGACATGGGCAGCCCGCGAGGCTCGGCTTCGTGGCCAACGACTTCGGATCGTGCACGCGTGTACCTCCCATGATCCGAGTCGCCTGGACCGCGCCTACGAGATGCTCGACGACGCAGTACGCCGAGTGCGAGACATCAGCCCATCCATCGAAGTGCAGACCGACCTCGAGGCGGACGACCCGGTGCCGCTGCTGGAGCGGGAGGCCCGGACGGCATCGGTCCTCGTCCTCGGTCCGCCCGGTCCCGGCGGGGTTACCCGGCAGATGGTGGACGCGGTCGGGCATCCGACCACCGGACTGGTCGCGCCGTTGGTTGTCGTGCCGGGGCCGGCGACGGCGGTCGGCGCCTCAGCGCCCGTAGCGGTTCTGGTCGAGATCTCCGCGGGTGGGACGATGGTCACCGCTGCCGCAATGGCCGCCGCGGCCCGAAGCGATCGGTGCCTTCGCGCGATCCGAGTGCCGCCGCCCGGCGAAGACTTCGCCGACAGCGTTGCGACATTGGACCTGCTGACCGCTCGAGCAAGCAGCGCCTATCCGCACGTCGAAGTCGAGACCGAGGTGCAGTTGGGACCACCGATGAGCGTGCTTGCCGAGGTGTCGTCCGAGGCGGCCTTGGTCGTCGTGAGTGGCTTGGCATTCGACGGGACGTCCCGCTCGCTCCGGTCGGTACGCCGATCCCTGCTCGGATGGGCACGGTGTCCGGTCATGGTGTTGCCCGTTCGCCTTCCGCACGGCACGGCCGACCCTCGTTCGGAGCTGACCGCGGTTTAGCGGGAACGCGTGGTCAGCCGCCCTCCCTCCATATTCTGTGCCGCATACCCGACATGTCGCTCCCGGGATCACGCGTACTGGAGGGAAGCGAGTCGGAGCAAACGGCAGAAGCCGCCGGGGCTGGACTCACCTAATGGAGAGGTTGCTGACGGTCGAAGTCCTCCCACGCGACTTCCCACTCCCGAGACCGCATCCGATCGAGGGCGACCCGGAGCAGGAGGTGGACCACGTACGCCACACCCGTCGCGCCGATCGCTATGGCGATCGCGAGCAGGACGGCGTCGGCGACCAGTTGGTTGGACGACTGAGGTGGGTTCGAAACCTTGCCGGCCGCGTCCGTCCAGATCGTGACCTCGGTGCCGGCTTCGGTGCCGCGCGGAACCTCGACCGGGCCGCGGTGGGCGACATGATCGAACCCCGTCCACTTGGCCGCGACCCGTGGCTGGGTCGTGGTGGTGGTGACGGGCAGGGCGGCCGGCGCGTCCTCGAGCGTGATCGCCGAAGTGCGGTGGACGGTCGCCGAATAGCGGTCGGTGTCGGCCGCGGTGGCATGGTACGAGGCCAGGGCGAGAGCCACGGCGATCGGCAGGCCCAGGATGGCAACCGCGACGCACACTCGTCGCCCGATGTGTTCCACACGGTCGGAGAGCCGGTGGGGCAGGGTTGCCATACCTCGACCATGACCAAGGACGAGGGTGCGAAGCAGGGGCGTAAGTCTCTGCTCGACGTGGCCGTTCGCCCTAACCCGGCCGGATACGGCAGATTCAGGCGGGCTTGGTGCAGCGCCAGATGGTGAGACGCCAAAACACCCGGCTGCCGCGCTTGGTGAGCCGGATGACACCGTCCGAGATCAGGCGCGCGACATCGCGGGCACGGGTGATGGCGTCCGGAAGCGGGAAGTCCTTGGTCGCGATCGACTGCATGTCGTCGCCGAACACCCGGCGGGCCGCCTTGAGCACGAGCGTCTCGTTTTGGATGGTGCCCGTCGGCAGGTACGCGTGGCCGCCCGGCGCCATGTGTTCGGCGATGCCGTCGAGCATGGCGACGGGAAGCTCGGCGCCGGTGGGGCCACCGCCATGTCCGTCGGGGAACCATCCCGTGATCTCCGCCACGGGGTCCGGGATGCCGCTGACGTCGGCGATGATGACGTCGGCCCGTACGTCGGCGACCGGCTCGAACAGCGATCCGCACCGAAACTCGGTGACATCGGACAGGCCGAGCCGCTCGGCGTTACGGGTGGCACAGGCGACCGCAGCCGGCGATATGTCGGATCCGATCACGCGGGCAGCGCCGAGCCGGGCGGCGACGAAACTCAGCACGCCGGAGCCGCATCCGGCGTCGAGGACGGTGTCGCCCGGACGTACCGACATCGCGTCTCCGAGTACGCGGGTCGTGCTGCTGGGGTTGAACGTCCCGGGGTCGATGCTCAAGGTGAAGGGGCCACCTGCACCTTTCCAGTTATACGTCTGGACGTCGTTCATGCGGTGGACCTTTCGTTAGCCGGCGACGACTGCGTCGGATGGGTCCAGGGAACCATACGAACCTAAGCGGCGTCCTCCTGAGATGTCATCGACCTGGTCGATGCGGCCCACGATGGCCCCAGGGGGAGGGTGACGAAGGGTCACCGCTGGGTCGCCCGCTGTGCGGTCGCCTCGCGGCGGGATCGTCGTCGACCGCCGGGGCGAAGGAATTCTCCGACCCCGGATCCGGTTTTCAGTAGCGTACGGACGATTCCCCGACTGGAGGCGACTGTGGCCACGCTCGAACTGACCAAGGACAACTTCGAGGAGGTTGTCGGCGGCGACGGTCTCGTCCTCGTTGACTTCTGGGCGGAGTGGTGCGGCCCGTGCCGCATGTTCGGTCCGATCTACGAGCGGGCGTCCGAAGAACACGACGACATCGTGTTCGGGAAGGTCGACACCGAGGCCCAGCCCGAACTTGCTGGCGCATTCGGCATCG
This sequence comes from Actinomycetota bacterium, assembly GCA_046725375.1. Taxonomy (GTDB): domain Bacteria; phylum Actinomycetota; class Actinomycetes; order Propionibacteriales; family Nocardioidaceae; genus DATFRX01. The sequence goes on along the minus strand of JBKOYM010000153.1, from coordinate 9,358 downwards.
CGTCGATTCCGACGCTGATGGTCGTCCGCGACAAGGTCGTGCTGTACTCCCAGGCCGGGGCACTTCCCGAACCGGCGCTCGCGGATCTCATCGCTCAGGCGCGCGACATCGACATGGACGAGGTACACCGCGAGGTCGCGAAGCAGCAGGCCGAGCAAGCTGCCAGTCCGGCCGACTGAGTCCGTCGGGGCCGTGACCTCGGGGTGGAGGTTGGTCGTCACCCACGTGAGGTTCGTCGCCGTTACCGGTGAGCCTTGTGAGTTACCGGCGCGTTTGGGCAGCGGTATCGGGCCCGATGAGGCGGAAGCCATTGATCACGTCGGCCTGGATGCGGATGACAAAGGTTTTCTCGTGGTCGACCCACGGCCGCAGCAGAGCGGCATACCGCGCCACGGCGTCGGGCTCTTCGACCAGGACGGCCCGGCCCGTGACGATGACGCTCCAGCCGGTGTGGGTGGCCGGATCGACCGTGTCGGCCTCGTAGGCGACGATCGATCCGACGCTGGTCAGGGTCGCCGATCCGTCGTGAGTACGGATGACAACGGCACCGTCATCGAAAACGTGGTTTTGCGGGCGTACCGTCGGCAGGCCGCCCATGGTGAAGACGAGACGTCCCACCGGCACGCTCGCGAGGAGTTCGATGGCTTCGTCCTCGAGTAAGTCACGCAGCTTCCCCTGAGCTGGCATTGCCGCCAAAGCCTCCTCACTGCGCACGCGCGCACGAAGTCATCCACATCGCTGATGCTGAGACCACGTGCGTTCCATCGCACGGCATGTGGACCCGGACGACATAGGGGCGAAAGCCCCTACCGTCGGATTGGGCGGTCCGGGATGCACGATTCGACCCGTCTTGGCCGTAGACTGCTGACGCGCGCATGGTCTGCGCCAGATGATGAGCGCGTCCAAAAAAAATCACGCTGTCCCACCGGGAAGGCTCCCCCGTCTTGACGACGGTGAGTCTGGTGGCGTGAGCCACCGACTACTCGCCTTCCCGGTGGGCCAGCGATCCCAGAGGGATCGACTCTTTCCCTCCGAGATTCCCGTCCCCTTTCGGGTAACGGGGCCCGCATGACTAGGTTGGCGTGCCGGTGCCAGTGTCAGCAGGGTCCAATGGCCCTAACCTGGGGACGGAAGGCTCCCGATCACCTGGAAAATCCGGCGGCAGCCCGCTGTCGCCGCCTACCCAGCGTCCGGAACCGTCCGCGCTGCGAGGTGCCGTCGAGGGAATCGAACCCTCGCGTCACCCAAGCTCGACTGCCACGAACCAGCGGGCTCGCCGTCTGTCGGCGGTTTCCCGCCAGCGCATCCAGGGACGGCGCTGCCAGCCTAGCGTTGCCGCGGCGCCTGCCCTCGGAGGCGCGCCTGGGCCCTGAGCCGACCAATGGGACCGGCCCCTCTTGTCTGCCGTCGACTTCGATTTTCGCATCGGCCGGCCTCACCGCGACCGCCGCCGGAGAAATTAATTGGCGGACCGAAGCGGTAGGGGAGGTGATCCAGTGCGCAACTGCGGTCCCACCGCTCGGTCCGCCGTGTGTGTCCGTCCGTAGACGAAACCCACTCGATGCCGCGTTGAGTCTGCCGGGAGCGACATCTGACCCTTTGAGGGTTCGCGGTTTCGATCGGCGTGCCTAGGGACCATGGTCCCGATTCGATATGACCTCCTACCCGGGTGGTTTGGGGCGATCAGGCGCTGCGCTTGAGTGGCGGTGCCTCGGACTCGGCTGGCTCCGGCGTCTCCACGGCGGGAGATGCGCCAGCGATCCGACGTGCGAGCTCGCTCGGCTCTCGGCCCTGATTCGAGGCGACGTCGACAACCAGCATCGCGGCGAGCAGCTCGTGGGGCAGCACCATCCGCGCATCCGGGCGATCATGCCCCGCGGTATCCGTAGCCAGCGTCAGCGTGACGTTGGCTGGAACCGCATGGAATTGCCGCGATATGACGGTATCCGCGACTTCCTCGATGTATTCATCGTCGATCGGGTCCAGGATCTTGCTGTCGTGCATGGCGCCGAGCGCGCGAAGCCCGTCAAGACTCTCACCGGGATCGGGGTCCAGCGCCTGGTCACCGGCTCGCGTCAACGCGTCGAGGATGTCCTCGCGTCTGCGCTTCACGGTTACGCGTTCGTCCTGCTCGCGTGACCAACGCACCATCACCCAGCCACCGAGAGCCAGGGTCAGGACGACGAGGAACGTTCCGATCAAGAAGAGCTCAGACACGAGTCACCCCCAGGTGATGTCGAGGTGGCTGGGTGTGGGCGATCGTCGTACGCGGGCCATCCCCCATCGACGGAGACGCAACCACGTACGCGATGCTTCGCCACGTAGTACCACCGCCGAGTCGGATCGCGTCCTCCCCCGTCATCAATCGCCTCAAGGTATTCGTTATCAGTTGTCCGCGTTTCAGACAACTGAGCATGTCGTATGTCGATAACTCTCGCGTCGAAAACCCGTTTTCACCAGGTCCTTTGGTCCCGTGCGACCGGGTCGCAGGTCGCCTTTTCGCGACAAACGGCCCTGGCGTCGGGTCCGTACGGAATTCGCGGTCCGTTTGACCCTGTCCATTTCGACCCGGACAGGGCCCTTCGACCCTGGGCGGGAGGACCTTGGCGCGTGACCATTCAATTGGGCGATTCCTGGCGTTCGATGGCGTAAGGAGCGATCCGCATGACGACGATGTCGATATCGCCGGTACGAGTCGAGGGCATGACCGACACCTATCCACCCTTCAAGCTCGACCTCGGCGGCAACGTAAGGCCTGACTGACAGTGCGACTGGACACGGCCCGCTATGACGCCATCATCCTCGACCTGGACGGTGTCGTGACCGATACAGCCGCGGTCCACGAGCTTGCGTGGCGCCGCCTGTTCGACGGTGTGCTGCGGCACCGAGTCAAGCGGACCGACGAAGCCGGTCGGCCGTTCAGTCACGAGGACTATCTGACCTATGTGGACGGCAAGCCACGCCACGACGGCGCCCGCGACTTCTTCGCCTCGCGCGGTATGAGGTTTCGCCGCGGCGCCCGGACGGATCCACCGGAGCGGGAGACGATCTGGGGCTTCGCCCGGCGCAAGGACGGGTACTTCGTCGAATTGCTTGCGGCGCGGGGGCTGCGAGTGTTCAGCGGAGCGGTGCGGTTGGTCTCGGATCTGCGGCGCGAGGGCGTCCAGGCCGCCGTCGTGTCGAGCAGCCGGCACTGTCGGATGGTGCTCGCGGCGGCGGGACTCTCGGCGCTCTTCCCGGTACGGGTCGACGGCATCGACGCGGACCGACTGGGCCTGCCGGTCGAGCCGGACCCGGCGGTGTTTTGGGAGGCCGCTCGTCGGCTCGGCGTCCCGCCGGATCGCGCCATCGTCGTCGAGAACGCCGCGTCGAGGGTTGCCGCAGCCGTCCGCGGCGGGTTCGGCTTGGTGATCGGGATCGACCGGGAGGGCAACGGCGAGCAACTGCGGTCGACCGGTGCCGACATCGTCGTGACCAACCTCGACGAGCTCGAGATCGCCGACGCGCGGGCAGCGACCGCGACGACGTGAGGCCACCGCACCGTCGGGTCGGCCCGTTCGATGTCCGATCCGTCGGCAAACGACGCCCAATTTGGGGCCAGATCGACATATGGTGACGAGTGACAGGTCTCGACTCCGAGGGAGCAGGAGCGCCCCGATGACCTCTAAACTCGACAGCCCTAATGTCGGATTTGCTAAACATTTACCTTATCACCGCACGCTGACGGAGATCGAGTCCGCGTTCGCCGTGACGTCCGCCCCGCTCGTCGACGGCAGCCTCGAGCTGATCGTTCGGCGTCCTGCGGTGTTCGAACGCGAGGTGGTCGACGTCGGCGAACTCACGGTGGCCGACGGACTCGTCGGTGACAACCACGACGTGCGTCCGGTGGCCGAGACGCCCGAAGGTAAGCGGGATCCGCTGCGCCAGGTCACGGTCGTCAGCGCGCGTGTGTTGTATGCCATCGCTGGTCCGGCCGAGCGCTGGCACCTGTCGGGTGACCAGTTGGTCGTCGACCTCGACCTGTCCTTCGACAATCTCCCGACCGGCTCGCGGCTTCAGATCGGAGCGGCCGAGGTCGAGGTGACCGACGCGCCACATCAGACCTGCAAGAAGTTTTCCGTTCGTTTCGGCGTCGAGGCCGTCCGGTTCGTGAGCACGAAAGAGGGCCGGCGGCAGCGGCTACGTGGCCTCAATGCGCGGGTCGTCCGATCCGGCCAGGTCCGCCGCGGCGATCCCGTCGTCAAGCTCTGAGTCTCTGCGTGGTTCGGTTTGCCCGCTGCATCGAGCGTGAATTGCCGGAATTGTATCGCTCTCGACTTGCCATTGTCCGCACATGCGTAGTATTGCGGCCATGGCGGATGGTGGCCCGCCTGAGAGGCGGGATTGGGACGACGCGTTAGGGTTCACCTCGCTGTCGAGAGTACGTCTCGACACGCTTCTGCAGGAGCTCCTCGACCGCGTAGGCGAGGTGACGGCGACTCAAGAGCGTCTCCGTGCACTGCTCGACGCCGTCGTCGACCTCAGCACCGACCTCGACCTCGCCCGCGTTCTCCGTCGGATTACCGTCGCCGCGTGCGAGCTGGCCGGTGCACGGTACGGCGCGGTTGGCGTCATGGGCCAAGGCGACATGTTGGCCCAGTTCATCACGCACGGGATCGACGACGAGGTTCGCGCCCGGATCGGCCCGCCGCCGCGTGGCCACGGGGTCCTCGGCCTGCTGATCGCCGAGCCGCATCCGATCCGGCTGCCGCACATCGGCGATCATCCGCAGTCGTACGGCTTCCCGGCCAACCACCCGCCGATGGACTCGTTTCTCGGCGTCCCGATCCGCGTCCACGACCGGGTCTACGGCAACCTCTATCTGTCCGAGAAGATCGGCGCCGACGAGTTCACCGAGCAGGACGAGCAGATCGTCGTCGCGTTGGCGGCCGCGGCCGGCGTGGCGATCGACAACGCCCGCCTCTACGAGGTCACCGACCGTCGTCGGCAATGGCTTCAGGCCACGACCGAGATCTCTCACGTGCTGCTGGGCCGGGTCGATCGCGAAGAGGCTCTCCAGCTGATCGCACGCAAGACCCGTGAGGTCTCGGGCTGCGACGTGGCGGCGGTCCTGCTCGAGGACGAGGGCGGAGATCTGGTCGTCGAGGTCGTCGAGGGTGACAATATGGAGGACGCGATTGGCCTCCGGATGGCGATCCGGGACGACGGGCTCCTCTCTGGAGTACTCCGGCACGGTTATCCGATCGTCGTCGACGACCTGGCCGAGGAGTCGAAGAACGGCAACACCGATCTCCCCAGCGACATCGTCGATGATCTCGCGTACAGCTTGCTGGTCCCACTGAGCGCCCCGGACGGTGGCGCCGGCGTCCTGCTCGTGTCGCTGGCTCGCGACTCGCAGCAGCCGGAGGGGTTCTTCGACGTCGAGCTGATCGCGACCTTCGCCAACCAGACAGCGCTGGCGCTGGAGCGAGTACGAGCGCAAGAAGACCGCGCCTTGGTCGCCGTCCTCGAAGATCGGGACCGGATCGCTCGTGATCTGCACGACCTGGTGATCCAGCGGCTCTTCGCGACCGGGCTCCAGCTCCAAAGCATGAGCCGATTTGCCAAGAAGCCCGAGATCCAGGACCGGATCACTGCCCTCACCGACGACCTCGACACGACGATCCGGGACATCCGCGCCACGATCTTCGAGCTCCAACACCGGCCGGATCGCAATGACGTGCGAGCCGACATCCGGTCGCTGGCGCGGGAGTACGTGTCGTCGTTCGGATTCGCGCCCCGGGTCGATCTGCGCGGGCCGGTCGACAGCGCGGTCCCGTCTGAGGTGCGGCCGCAGTTGCTGGCGGTGGTCCGGGAGGCTCTGTCCAACGCGGCTCGGCACGCCGAGGCTTCGGCCGTCAAGGTCAGTGTCTCGGTGCTCGGAGGGGAGCTGGCGGCCGTCGTCACCGACGATGGCGTCGGCATCGGCGAGATCGATCACGAGAGCGGGCTGCGCAACATTCGGGAGCGCGCTCAGCAGCTCGGGGGGTCGCTGGAGCTGCGGTCCAACGGCGGTCGAGGCACCGTCGTCGACTGGCGGGTACCCCTCGATCTGGGGCGCTGACCGTTGCGTCAGCGGCCGAGCAGCTTGGCGGCCAGCACCGCGGCTTGCGTACGCCGCTCGAGTCCGAGCTTCGACAGCAGGCTCGACACGTAGTTCTTGACCGTCTTCTCGGCCAGGAAGAGCCGTTCGCCGATCTGCTTGTTGGTCATCCCCTCGGCGATCAGGGCGAGAACGCGGCGCTCCTGCTCGGTCAGGTTGCGCAGCTCCGACGGCTCGTCGTCGCCCTTCCGGAGGCGATCGAGCACGCGCTGGGTGACCGCCGGGTCGAGCAGCGACTGCCCGGCCGCTACGCGACGGATCGAGTCGATCAGGTCGCCGCCGCTGACCTCCTTGAGGATGTAGCCGGCGGCTCCGGCCATGATCGCGGTGAACAGCGCCTCGTCATCGTCGTACGAGGTCAGGATCAGCGCCTGAATGGCTGGGTCGACCGAGCGGATTTCGCGGCAGACGTCGATGCCGCTGCCGTCGGGTAGGCGGGCGTCGAGGACCGCGACGTCCGGGCGCAAGGCGGGAATGCGACGGACGGCCTCCTGCGCCGATCCGGTCTCGCCCACCACGGCGAAGCCGGGTTCGGCCTCGAGGAGGTCACGGATGCCGCGGCGGACGACTTCATGGTCGTCGAGGAGGAAGACGCTGACGGACTCGTGTGTGGTCACACCACGTTTATAGGCGCGTTTGGCCGCTCAATCCACAACCGACCGCCCGACGCATGAGGTCTTTGGGCCCTGGTCCCGGCGCGCCTGGGTTGACCTGGCTGTACGCACAGACGTACCGTCTTGGACGGTTGCGGTTTGTACTTCGGCTCGTTTGCATCAAACGCCCGCCAAGTCTGACGCGGGCGCTTTGTGTTGTTTATGGGACTTTCCCGGCAGCGCGGCGCCACGGCGCGACCCGAGACGCTGAACCCGGTCTCGAACGACACATTACGAAGGAGAGCCCAGCATGGCTCAAGGCACAGTCAAGTGGTTCAACGCCGACAAGGGCTTTGGATTTATCGCCCAGGACGACGGGCCCGACGTCTTCGTCCACTTCACGGCGATCGACTCCACTGGCTACCGCACCCTCGACGAGGGTCAGCGGGTCGAGTTCAACACAACGCAAAGTGATAAGGGTCTGCAGGCGGAGAACGTCCGCGCGGTCTGATTCACCACGCTTCACGGTCAGGGGCGGTTCGGCAGCAGCCGGGCCGTCCCTGACGTATGTCGGACGGCGGGGACGAAATCGAGCGGCCGGACAACCTTTCGGGCGCGTGCGAGCGTCTATGGGTCACCTACTCGTCTCAATCAGATGGGGGACCTATGCCTCTTCACCGTTCCTTGGCCGTGCTCGGTCTGACCGCGACGTCGACGATCGGAGCCGCCGTCGCGATGCCGACCTCGGCCGAGTCGAGCGCCGCGGCCGACGCGGAGGCGCGACCCACACTCGCGATCGTCGCCGCGACCCAGAGCGTGACGTTGCCGAGGTCCAACGAGCGGGTGCGGCTCGGCGGGCTCGGCGCGTACGTCGTCGCCGGCGACGCGCCGTTCGAGGTCGCTGTCAAGCGCGCGTCGTACTCGGATCCGATCACAGCGACCTGGCTGAGTCCCGACGGCGACGTCGCGATGCCGGACGAGTTGAACCCGACGAACTTCCGGAGCTTCGGCGGGTTCTTCCACATTCGGGTACGGGATCTGGACGGCAAGCTCGTCGCAGACCAGGAGCGCAGTTGGTGCCCGAACGGCTGGGACGTGACGCGCAGCCGGCCGGACGCGCCGGATCGATCGCCCTACCCAGACTCCTGTGGTCGCGGACCGTGGACTCTCGGTAGCTTCTGGGGGCTGCAGGCCGGATGGGCAGATTCCGTCCCGGCCGGCCGGGACAAGCTGCCGCTGGGGCGGTACGTCGCGACGGTTCGGATCGACGACGACTATCGCAAGGCTCTCGGCATCCCGAACGACGCCGCCTTCACTCGGATCAACCTGCGAGTCGTCAAGGGCACCAACGAATGCGGCGGCTGCCGCGGCGGCGCTGACGGACTGGCTGCCGACGAGGCCCGCGTCTACCAGCCGAGGGTCAACGAGCCGGCCGGTAAGGGCCAGCCTCAGTCCGGCGACCCGCTGCCGGACCTGCGCGCGATCCCGGCCTGGCACATCGGAGTCCACAACGGCAACGTGTTGCACTTCAGCGCCAACGTGTGGAACGCCGGTCCGTCGACTCTTGTCGTGGACGGCTTCCGCCGAGACGGCGAGGACACCATGGACGCCTATCAGTACTTCTACGACGAGCACGGTGAGCCGTCGGGTTCGGCGCAGATCGGCACGATGAACTGGCACGATGCGAAGGGCCATCACCACTGGCACTTCCTCGACTTCGCTCGCTACCGACAGCTGGACGCAGACAAGCAGTCCGTGCTGCGCAGCCGCAAGGCATCGTTCTGCCTCGCCAACACCGACGCCATCGACTTCACCGTGCCGGGCGCCAACTGGCACCCGTGGAACACTGACCTGTCGACGGCCTGCGGCGGCTACACCGCCCTTTCGGTACGCGAGGTCCTCGACGTCGGGTCCGGCGACACGTACTCGCAGTGGCGGGCCGGCCAGGCGTTCCGGCTCGAGGGTTTGCCGAACGGCACGTACTACATCCAGGTCTGGGCGAACCCGACCGGGAACCTCTACGAGACCGACAAGTCCAATAACTCGTCGTACCGGAAGATCATCATCGGAGGAACGCCGGAGCACCGCACCGTCCGCGTGCCACCGGTCGGCATGGTGGACGTGAAGTAGCGGGAGGCGGGAACGCCGGGAGGCGGCTTCTGCCCGCTCGGTCCAACCAGCCTCGCTCGTTCCTCGCTCGGCGGCCAGGCCCATCCACGGACGCTCGCGAACAGTGGCAACTCCCGGCATCGGTGCCTCCCCCTCAGGTCACATCATTTGACGTCGATCTCGGTCGGGTCATTTGACGTCCACAAGGCCGACCGGGGGGACGCGGACGGTCCGGTGCTCCGGTGTGCCCCCGATGATGATCTTCCGGTACGACGAGTTGTTGTCCTTGTCGGTCTCGTACAGGTTCCCGGTCGGGTTCGCCCAGACCTGGATGTAGTACGTGCCGTTCGGCAGGCCCTTTAGGCGGAAGGCCTGACCGGCCCGCCACTGCGAGTACGTGTCGCCGGACCCGACGTCGAGGACCTCCCGCACCGACAGGGCGCTGTAACCGCCGCAGGCCGTCGCGAGGTCGGTGTCCCACGGGTGCCAGTTGGCGCCCGGCACGGTGTAGTCG
>JBKOYM010000075.1:0-13577 GCA_046725375.1 Actinomycetota bacterium | reverse complement strand
GCCGAGGTCGCGGAACAGAACGTCTAGCACGCTCATCGGCAGATCCGGGCAGCATAGGTCGGATCCCCCAGGCCAGAGTGTCAACCATCAGCCGACACAGATCCGTCAAGCATCAGGTGAGTCACGACAAGCGCTGGGCAGTCGTGTCCTGTGCCACCTGGTGCGCGACAGTTGCTCGCCACCTGATGCACGACAGCGGTTTGGCGTGCACGGTGTCACGCTTGATGCCGGAGCACGGATCGCGGCTGCCGGATCGGACGGTGCCGGGCGTGCAGTTTGCGATCGCTGCCCGGCCTTGTTGCCCGTTTGGGAGCGCCGGGCGTAGCGTTGGTAGCCACTTAGCGCCTCCGTGTTGTGGAGGACAAGATGGTCAAGCGTCGGCCCCACGTTATTGGCGTAATCCTTGTCTTGCTGGCCGCCACTTCCTCTGTCTTGGCGGTTGACGTGCTGGTGGTTGGCCAGGCGGCGTTGGCTGCCCCGCTTCGGTGCGGCGATCGGATCACCGTCGATACGACGCTCCATGCGGATCTTGTGGGCTGCCGAAATAATGGCATCGTGATCGGGGCCGACGACATCACCCTCGATCTGAACGGCCACAGGATCGACGGTGACAACGCGTTGGTGGAGCGGTGCCCTCGGATCTGCGACGTCGGGGTTGTCAACGACGGCCACAACGATGTCAGGATCAAGGATGGCGATATCAGGCAGTTCGGTGTCGGCGTGCTTCTCCTCGGGGCGAGAAGGAACGGCCTGAGCGACCTCGCCACGTCCGGAAACGTCTTCAGCGGCATCGTCCTGGCCGAGACCGCGGGTAGCAGCGTGCGTTGGAGCAAGGCCGTCGGAAACGCCGGTCCTGACAGCTCCGGGATAACGCTGTTCGAGTCCCACAACAACCGGATCGCGTACAACAGGCTGTTTCACAACGCCGACTCGGGCATCATCCTCATCCGGTCTAACCGCAACTACGTCGCGAACAACGTGGTACGCGGCAACTCGGTGGATGGGATCAACCTCGAAGGCAACCGGAACGTGATCGCCGGCAACCGGGTGGTGCGCAACTCCATCACGGTCACGCTCTTCACGGAGGGTGCTCAGGCGGTGGGCAACGTCGTGCGTCGCAACGTTGTGCGTCGCGCCCCCCACAACGGGATATCGATCGACCGGGCGATCGAGCGCACCGTGGTCAAGCGCGATCATGTCTTCGGAGCGGAGGTCCACGGCATCCTCGTAGGGAATCCCACAACGACAGTGACCCGCAACGAGGCCAGGTACAACGGCCGTCTCGGCATCAAGGCCGTCAGGGGCACGATCGACGGCGGCGGCAACCGCGCCAGCGGGAACGGGGATCCGCGTCAATGCGTGAACATCTCGTGTTCCCGCTAGGTTCTGGCGATCTTCCGCACACGCTTCCCTCTCGGCCTCCTGTTCATGGACGAGTTAGCGCCGCGCACACGTAGCACATGGGCCACCCCCGGTCAGAAACGGCACGCGGACGCAGCAGTTCCACTCGATCAGACTCGCTGACTCTCGTCGTGGCGGCACACCCTCATCGGCGGGTCCGTGCGTCTCGGCTCGTACACAGCACGCCTCGCGCGGCGCTGATTTTCCAGCACGCAAGCGAGGAGCGTGACCGCAAGATCGCCGATGGGCTCGATGCCCTGATCGATGAGGCGAGGAAGCTCCGGAAACTGCGCGAAGCACGGTCTGCGACCGACGATGAGGACGGCGACGATCCGCCGCTCGTGGGTGCGGGACGGCGTAGCTGAGTGGCACGCTCGTGGCACGCGGAGGACGTACAGGACCGTCGGCATGGCTCCGGGTCAATGGCGAGAGTGCTGCTGACCTGGTGGTTTGCTGATGGAGCGGGTGACGGGAATCGAACCCGCACTGTCAGCTTGGGAAGCTGAAGTTCTGCCATTGAACTACACCCGCAGGTCGGCCGCGCGGGCCAGACGCATCGGACCCTATCACCGGTCAGGCGGCCGACAGAGCGGGCTGGGTTGAGCGCTAGACCGGTCGAGGCGTGAGAGACGAGATGTCAAGGTCGCCCTTGCGGAGCCGGAACACCTGGAGCTCGAGACCGTAGTACTTGTCGGTCTCCCCGACCCACTCCATGCCTACCCGACGCGCGGTGGCGATGCCGCGAGTGTTGCGGGGGCGTACGACGGCGAAGAGCTCCTCCTCGCCGCGACTGAAGGCGTAGTGTGCGAGGGCGTGGCCGGATTCGGTCGCGAAGCCCTGGCCCCACGCCTCGGGGGCGAGCTGCCAGCCGATCTCGAGATCGTCGTTGATCGGGGGCAGGCGACGGATGGTGCCGGCGCCGATCAGCTGGCCGTTGGACGCGGTCTCGACGGCCCATCGTCCGGTCGGCCGGGTCGAATCTTCGGGTTCGGCGGCCCACTGGCGTACGAGGTCGTGCATGGCTGCGAGGTTGGGGACCCGGCTCATCGCGGGCGCCAGCCAGCGGGCCACTTCGTCGCGGCCGAAGATGGCCATGGCGGCCTCGCCGTCGGACTTGGCCCATGGACGGAGTCGAAGCCGTGGGGTCGTAATCGTCCGTCCGGCGATGTCGATCGCGTGAGATTGGTTCGCCATCAGGACTCCGGAGTCTGCTCGTGGTGCGCGTGGACGGGTGGTGAAGCGCTGCCACCGTCTGCTTTGTTCCGACCCTCGCCGCGAACGGGGGCCTCCCCGCTGGGAGGACCGACTTTGCGCGACGCGTCAGGGCGTGTTTCGCAAATTGGGTCCGTCAGTGGTGGGTCAGGTGGCGCGGGCGCGTGCGTGGGCGGCGACCTGATCGAGTGCTTCGTCGAGGGAGTCGGTGACAACGACGCCGGACGCCGGCATCGGCCAACCGCCGAGCATGACGACCGGCACATCGGTCCGCACGGCGAGCGCGATCTCGCTCATCGTGCCCCAGCTCGTGTTGATCGCGAGGACCGCGTCGGCGGCGCGCACGAGCAGTCCATTGCGCAGCTCGCCGAGTCCGGTCGGGATCGCGATCGTCTGCGCCGGATGCGCCTCGGCGCGAGACGAGCCGGGGAGCAGGCCGACACACGTGCCGCCGCCATCGCGTACTCCCTCGGCGGTCGCGCCCATGACGCCGCCGAGGCCGCCGCTCAGTACGACGACCCCCTGTCGGGCCAGCCACTCACCGGCGGCCCGGGCGTTGGCGCGGTCGTCCTCGGTCGCACCGGCTCCCGGACCGATAACCGCGACGTACGGCGGATGCATGATCCGAGGCTAGTGTGCCGGCGTTGGCCGACTAGGTTTGGTCCATGCTGCTGTCCGATGGCGATATCCGGGCCGAGATCGACAAGGGCCGCGTGGTGCTCGAGCCGTTCGAGCAGGCGATGGTCCAGCCGTCGTCGGTCGACATCCGGCTCGATCGGTTCTTTCGCGTCTTCGAAAACCACCGCTACCCCCACATCGACCCCTCGGTGGATCAGGCGGAGCTGACGCGCCTCGTCGAGCCCGCTGGCGACGATCCGTTCATCCTGCATCCGGGGGAGTTTGTGCTGGCGTCGTCCTACGAGGTCGTCACGTTGCCCGACGACGTCGCGGCCCGTCTCGAAGGCAAGTCGAGTCTCGGCCGACTCGGGCTGCTGACCCATTCGACGGCGGGCTTCGTCGACGCCGGGTTTTCGGGGCATGTCACGTTGGAGCTGTCCAACGTCGCGACCCTGCCGATCAAGCTGTGGCCGGGAATGAAGATCGGGCAGCTGTGCTTCTTCCGACTCAGCTCGCCGGCGGAGCATCCGTACGGCTCTGCGGTGTACGGCTCGCGCTATCAGGACCAGCGGGGGCCGACGCCGAGCCGGTCGTACGCGAACTTCCACCGCACGCCGCTGTGATTGCGTCCCCTTCCGGCCCAAGGTGTGCGAGTACGGCCCTCACCGCCGATGGGGCGATGAGGACCGTACCTGGTTGCGATCTTGGCGCGAGATCGGTGTTGGTCAGTGATCGGCGTCGAGCGCGTTGGCCAGCCGCCGCAGGGTTTTCGCCGTGCCGACCCGAGCCCACTGCCGCCGCGGTTGCCGCCGCTCGTTGGTCGGAAGCGGCCGATGAGCGCCGGACACGCGCTCGTCGATGTGTCGTCGCGCCAGTCGCTCGATGTCGCTGTAGCTCGTGCCTCGCATGATCTCCTCCGGTCCTATCGACACTCATTCTGGTCGGGGGGACTGACAGTTCCTTGACCGAAATTGCTGGCGTCAGGCGCGTACGAGGACGATGTCGCCGCTGACCGAATTGGCCTTGACCTGAACGGTTTCCTCGTCCTCGCCGGGTGGTTCCGAGCCGTCCAACTGCGACTGGATTGATCCGCTGATCGAGTTGACTTCGAGCCAGGCCGCGGTGCCGTCAGCGATGCCGATCGTGATGTCGCCGGAGGCCGCGTTGCAGCGGACTCGACCGCGCTCGGCCCGGGTGATCTGCTGGTCGCCGGACGCGGTGTTGAGTGAGACGTCGCCGTGGGCCTCGCCGACCTGAATGTCGCCGGAGCCGGAGTTGGCCTGGACCGTGTCGTCTGCCGCGCCGACCCGGATGTCGCCGGAGCCGGTAGAGACGTTGACGCGCCCGTGCGCGTGCCGGATCGAGAGGTCTCCCGAGCCGGATTCGACGCGCGTGTTCGAGCCTCCGCTGGCGAGGTCGACGTCGCCCGAACCGGTGGCGACCGAGGTCTCGTCATCGATCTGATCGAGTCGGATGTCGCCGGAGCCGGTCTTGACGATGGCGTTGGCGAGACTACCCGACGTGCTCAGATCTGCCGAGTCGCTCTTGGCCTCGACACTCGAGCCTGTCGGCACGGTGATACGGGCCCGGAGCTTGATGCCGCGGCGAAAGAACGACGACTTGCGCGGCGACTCGACGCGGATCTCGCTGCCGCGTTGCTCGACCGTCGTGCGCTCGAGGATGTCGCGGGAGGCGTCGTCGTCGCGGTACGCATCGATCTGGACCGTGCTCGTGTCGGTGTCGACGGCGTCGATCTCGATGTCGCCGGCGCCGAGTTCGATGCGCAAGCGAACCGGCTCGGGGGTCGAGAACTCGTACATGGCAAACCTGCTTTCGGGTGTAACCGGTTGCCGCAGCGGCCGGGTGGCGTGCGGTAGAGGTGGTCAGAAGATCGTGGTCTAGCGGGCCCAGCCCTTCATCCGCCGGGAGCGGCCACCCCAGGATTGGCCGGGGGGCGGTGGTGTCGGTGGACCGAACGGGATGCTGCCGAGGTCGACGTCGACGTTGATCGAGCCGGATCGGGTAGCCCGCCGGATTGCGTGCACGATCCAGGAGTTGAGCGACTGGCCGAGGTCGCTGGCGGCCTGCTCGGCACGGGCCTTGAGTCCCTCGGGGATCCGGACCGTGATGCGGGCAACCGCGCTGCCGTCAGCATCGTCAACGCTTTCGGATTCTGCAGTCTCTGGCTGAGGCATCTCGGGCTCGGTGGCGGTGACGACGAACTGCGGCTCGCGACCCTTGAGCCGGACCTCGACTGCGGCATGCGGCAGGTCCTGGGTGATCTCGGCTGCCGCGTCGGACAATGCCTCCATCAGCGCCATCCGGGTCGAGGGCTCGAGGGCGACCTCGAGCCGCTCGGCGGCTGCGCGGCTCTCGGGGCCGAGCGCTTCGGCGGCTCGAATCAGGTCGGCCCGAAGGGCGTCGACGTAGGTCGTGATGTCCATGACGCCATCCTGACACCATGATGATGTCATGTCAAGTCGAAGTGATGTCACACGGCGTCAGGCTCGGTCATGAGGCTGACTGTGCACGGCTCGCCAAGCGCTGAGAGGACCCAATTCGCGCGACACGCCCGGTGTGTCGCGCGAATTGGGTCCTCTCGGTGGGGTGGCTCCCAGCGGTACGGATCTCAGTCGATGCGGGTCGCGGTGACGTCGTCGACGTACTGGGCGTGCTGGTGGAGGACGAGGGTACGCAGGTCGGGGAACGTGGCGTCGTGCCGCAATGTGACGCAGCGCCAGCGCCGGTCGCCATCGCGCACCAGCCGGACCGGCGGCTGGCCGAGCGCGTACATCTCGAGGTCGTCGCCGCAGGTCCGCAGCTCGATGGATCCTTGCTCGGTGTGATAGCGGCCGGCCAGCACATGGCTGCCCGCCGCCGACGCCGCAGCCGGTTGGGTCGTCGGCGTTGGCCATCCGAGATGCTCGGCCAGCGCCGGCCGGATCGCGTCGCCGATGAGCTCACCGCCGAGGTCGGAGTTGGTCATGATCACGGCGCCCTGCCCCGTGTCGTAGAGCACCGCGTGCGCCCGAAAGCCCTCGTCACTGCCGTTGTGTCCGATCGAGGGCGGGTCGTCGTCGGGCGCGAGCTGGAGTCCGAGGCCGTAGGGCACGTTGGACGCGTACGGCGTCGCCATCTGCTTGGCGAGCTCGGGTGGCAGCAGCGCGTCGGGCCGGCCGGCGCGACTGTCGTGGATCGCAACGAAGAAGCGCGCGAGGTCGCTCGGGGTGGACCAGAGGCCGGCGGCGGCTTGCTCGGGGTACGTGTGCCAACGACCCGAGACGGGCCGGCCGCCGAACCGATGCCCAGACGCCGCCGCGTCGCTACGGTTGCGCGGGAGCGGCTGCTCGTACGTGCTGTCACGCATGCCGGCCGGGTCGAGGACGAGTTCGTACGCAAGCTCGGAGAACGGCATCTCCGTTACGTCGATCAGCAGCTGCTGCATGATGCAGTAGCCGCCGCCCGAGTAGCTGAACTGCAGACCGGGCATGGTGGTGACGAAGACCGGAGGCGTGTTGCCGACGCCGTCCAACACCTCGGGGAGCGTCGGGACGCGTTGCCCGGCCGGATAGCCCGGAAAGCCATGCACTGTCAGGCCGGCCGTGTGTGACAGCAGTTGGCGCAGCGTGATGCGTGGCAGCCAGCCGTCGTTGTGGGGGAGTCGCCATGAGCGGAGCCGGTCGTTGATGTCGTCATCGAGTCCGACGACGCCTTCGGCGACGAGGCGGAGTGCACAGGCCGCGGCGACCGACTTGCTGATCGAGCCGGCCTGAAACAGCGTGTTCGGGTCGACCGGCTGCTCGGTGTTGGTGTCGCGGACCCCGGCACACCAGGTGGCGGCGGGGAATCCGTCGTCCACGACCGCGATGCTGACTCCGGGCGTGCTGTACCAGCGGAGATAGCTCGCGAGCCCAGCCGGCTCGGCGGACCGCGGCCGGTCGTCGAGATGGAAGCTTCGCAGTGCGTCGGCGACCAGGCTGCTCGGTTGGCGATCCATCGGCGCGATCCGGTGCTCGGTCTAGCGGCCGATCGCGTCGGTCAGGTGGCGCCGCCCAGATGCGGCGATCCAACGGATGGTGCGCGGGCTGCGGTAGCGGGCGGTTTCGGCGGTGCGGTCGCGGATCTGCAGGCGGGCCAGGCGCTCGATGTCGGTGTACGTGGTGGCGTTCATGATGTCCTCCGGCGTCGTTGTGGCGATGCGATGACATCACTATGACGTCATCGAGACGTCATGTCAAGCATCATCCGACATCACGTGGTGCCAGGCGGGCCAGCAGCAGAGCGAGTATTGGCGGGAGATCCAGGTTTGGCGGCGTCGCTGGGCTGTATTTCACGCCAAAACTCCGCGGCGAGGGAGCCCGCCAGCCGGCCGTCGGCGCGGGCGCCCGTCAACCCTCCGAGGCGCTGTCGGGTCGGAAGGCTCGGGCGTATGCCCGGGCGCCGTCGGGCGAGAGACGGTCGATCACCCATCCGAGCGGGATGGCGAGAATCCACATGACGGTCGCCGCGATCGTGCTCGCGACGGCGACCGGGACCGATGCCGCGAGGAGCAGGACGGGCAGCGCCGACTGCAGCAGGGCATGGCGGTACGCCGGTCGGGGAACCGGCCAGGTCCTGGTGAGCCCGGACCGCATCGCATGCCACAGCATCACCGTCTCGAGTCCGCTGATGATCGTGAGACCGGCCGCGAACAGCATGGACGACACGGCGTTCGACTCGTACTCGCCGACGAGGGCGGTCGGGAACGGCAGGAATGCGACGAACGCCAGGTAGCACAGCGTGAGGCCGGCCAGGGTCCGGTCGATATGGTCGAGGGTCGACGCGAGGGCGTGATGGGCGAGCCAATATCGGGCGAGCAGCAGGAACGCGAGGAAGAAGCTGAAGATCTCCGGCCAGAGCTCCTGCAACGCTTCGCCCATGACCGACGGTGACTTGGGGTCGCCCGTCAGGGTCGGCGGCTCGATCGAGACGACCAGCAGGGTCATTGCGATGGCGAACACGGCGTCGGTGAAGAACGACACCCGATCGAACTCCAAGGCCCCGCGACCGTACCGCCAGCCTGGTTCGGGTCGGCCGGCATCCGCTGCGGCCGGGCCCCGAGAGTCGCCGCTCTGATCCACGTGACCCACCTCCGTCTGCGGCGATGAGGGACTGGTGCGGACCGATGCCAGCAGGTCGTCAACGCCCCCGTTGGACCCTGAGGCTAGTTCGTACGTATCGGCTGGTCACGTCGCCATGCGGTGCGTCAATCCGACGACGGTGCGCCCTCGACAGAGGTCGCGCCGCTGTCGCCGTTGGACCCGGCCTTGCCGCGCTGTACGGAGGCCAGCAGCATCTGCGCCACGTCAAGGACCTCGACCTCCTCGCGGGCCTCGCCCTGCGACTGCTTCTCGGTGAGCCCGTCGGACAGCATGACGTTGCAGTAAGGGCAGGCGACCGCGATCTGGTCGGCGCCGGTCGCCACTGCCTCGGTCGTGCGGTTGACGTTGATCCGCTGGCCGATCGTCTCCTCCATCCACATGCGGGCACCACCGGCGCCGCAGCAGAACGACCGCTCCGAATTGCGCGGCATCTCGGCGAACTCGGTGCCTGGGAGCACGTCGAGCAGTTCGCGCGGCGGCGTGTAGACCTCGTTGTGCCGACCGAGGTAACAGGGGTCGTGATAGGTGATCGTGCGGCCGTTGACGGCTCCGTCCGGGGGCGCGACCGGCGTCAGCTTGCCGTCCCGTACGAGGGCGTTGAGCACCTGGGTGTGGTGCATCACCTCGAGTTCGACGCCGAGCTGGCCGTACTCGTTCTTGAGCGTGTTGAAGCAGTGCGCGCAGCTCGCGATGACCTTGGTCGCCTTGGCCTCCTTGAGCACCTCGGCGTTTTGCTGCGCGAGCATCTGGAAGACGAACTCGTTGCCGGCGCGCCGGGCCGGATCTCCCGTGCAGGTCTCCCCGTCACCGAGCACCGCAAAGTCGACGCCGGCGAGATGCAGTAGCTCGGCGACGGCGCGGGTGGTCTTCTTGGCGCGGTCCTCGTACGCCCCGGCGCAGCCGACCCAAAACAGCCACTCGACCTCGGTCAGATCGTCGACCTGCGAGCCCACCTGCTTGACCTCGAACGGCAGGCCCTTGGCCCAGTCCATCCGGGCCGTCGGCGCCATGTTCCACGGGTTGCCCTTGGTCTCGAGGCCCTTGAAGAGCTGGTTGAGCTCGGTCGGGAAGTTCGACTCGACGAGCACTTGATAGCGCCGCATGTCGACGATGTGGTCGACGTGCTCGATGTCGACCGGGCACTGCTCGACGCAGGCGCCGCAGCTCGTACACGACCAGAGCACGTCCGGGTCGATGACGCCGTGGGCTTCCTCCGGACCGACGATGGGGCGCTCGGCTTCGGCGCGTACGGCCTCCGGCAGCGATTCGCGGTCGTCCTCGTCGGCCAGCAGGTACGGCGCCTTGGCCATCGCATGGTCGCGCAGGTCCATGATGAGCAGCTTCGGCGACAGCGGCTTTTCGGTGGCCCATGCCGGGCACTGGCTCTGGCACCGACCGCACTCGGTGCAGGTGCCGAAGTCGAGCATGCCCTTCCAAGTGAAGTCCTCGATCTTGCCGCGTCCGAAGATGTCCTCGTCGGGATCAGCCTCTTCGAAGTCGAGCTCCTTGCCGTTGCTGATGATCGGCTGCAGCGCCCCGAGCGCCTTCGGGTCGCGCTTGAACGCCACGTTGATCGGCGCGATGAAGATGTGCAGGTGCTTCGAGTGCAGCACGATCAGCAAGAACACCAGCATCACGGCGATGTGCAGTAGCAGGCCGACGGTTTCGAGCACCTCATTGGCGTCCTCACCGAGCGGCTCGAGGAGGTTGGCCACACCTTCCGACACGAAGGCGCCGGTGTCGTACGGGAACGTGTCGGTGTTGATCGCCGTGCCACGGAAGAGAAACAGCGTCCAGATGACGTTGAAGATCATGAAGAGGATCAGCCAGGCGCCGGCAAGGTGCGAGCCCTTGAACCGGGACTCGCGGTCGAGCTTGCTCGGGGCGTTGCGCAGCCGGATGATCGCGAACGCGATGATGCCGGCGAGCGCCGCGATCGCGATGAAGTCCTGCAAAAAGCCGACCACCGGCCAGGTGCCGATGATCGGGATGTGGAAGTGCTTGTCGAACAGCGCTCCGTAGGCCTCGACGTAGACCGACGCCAAGATCACGAAGGCCCAGAACACGAAGAAGTGTGCCGCGCCAGGCGCCGACCACCGCAGCAGCCGGCGCTGTCCGAACACCTCGACGACCTGGGTCTTGAGTGCCGTTCGCAGTCGCTGACCGGCGTTCGCAGTGCGCTCGGGAGCCGGCTGACCACTTGTCGCGACTCGATACAGCCAGAGCACCCGCTTGACGGCCAGCGGCAGCACGACCGCTGTCATCCCGAGCCCGATGATCAGCCTGACGGCCACGATGGTCACTCCCAACGCAGGTGAGGCGCCCTGGTGCGGCTTCTGAGCCTATTGGCCTCGACCCCGTGCGAGCAGCGTACGACGGTGTGACGCTGCTCCTACCGGCGGGCAGGCGAGTACGCAGCGGGCACATGCTTAGCGCCGTGGGTCGGGTCGTGGCGGGCAGCGGCCCGACTCCTCACGGCAATTTGTCACGCCTCACGGGTTACAACCCATGAGGCGTGCGGTTTCCCATGAGCTCATGGGAAACCGTCAGGGCCGCGAACCCGCACGCCCGTGCGCCTACTCCGACGCGGTGCCGAAGACCTGCACCTCGGTGAGGTCCATGAACTCGCAGCCGCCGTACGGACCGTCCGGGCAGTTCTGGTCGAAGTCCGGCACTTGCGGGCTCACGATCGTGAACCGCACGTACTCCACGTCGTCCATCGAGATCGCCGACTCGACGTCGGTGTACGTGTAGCGGTCGTTCGCCGTGAACGCCGCGTCGCCGGTGCCGTCGACGGCAGTCTCCCAGCTGTCGCCGTCGGTCGAGACCTCGATCGTGTACTCGCCGGTCGACGAGCTGCCCGGGTCGCCGCAGGTCGCGGTCGGCTCGACGGCGAACGCCTTGTCACCGGACGCGATGTCGATCGGCTGCGGGAGCTGGATCGTGATGCTCTTCGGGTCGGGGTAGTCGGAGCCCTCCTCGCCCGCGGTGTCGCTGCCCCAGCCGGTGCCCTGCGACAGGTCGATGGCGCCGCCAGGGCCGCAGCCGAACTGCGAGTAGTCCGGCTCGTCGAACGCGGTGATCTGGCCGCCGCCGGAAGACGCCGCCCAGTCACGCCGTGGCTCGAAGGGGACCTCGTGGTCGCGACCCTTCGGGATGTCCACCTGTCGGCTCAGGATCTCGCGACCGTCAGAGACCACGACGGCCTTCTTGTACGTGCCGGGCGGGATGTTGGCGATGCTGTACGTCCCGTCCGCGCCCGTCTTGGCGGAGAACGAGCCGACGTATCCGGAGTCGTGGCCGGTGATCGACACGATCGCACCCTCGATCGGCTCGCCGGTCTCCGGGTCGGTCACCGTGCCGCTCATCGAGCCGGGCACCGCCTCGGCCGGCGGCCGCACGTGGAAGTCCTCGGCCGGCAAGACGTCGCCGCCGTCGATCGAGCCGGCGTACCAGCCCATGCCGCGCTTGGCGAACAGCTTCCACAGGCCCGGCGTGTGCGCGCCGCCGTAGACGACCTGGTCGGCCTGGATGATCGCGTTGCGCATGTCGAGCATCGACGGGTCGGCCGTGGACAGCTCCATGCCACGGGTGATAAGCATGTCGGCGATCCGGTGTCCGTACTTCTCGCGGATGTCCCACAGCGTCTGGGCCCAGACCTCACCGCTCGAGTGCACCTCGGGACTGCCGCCGATGGTCGGGAAGTCGCCGTAGGTGTAGCCACCCCTGGTCGTGCCGTCGAGCTGGGTGCAGTTGGCGTCCGTCGAGCCCGGGTCGCAGTCCATCGCCATCGTGCGGAACGGGAACTGGTCGGCCATGACGTACTTGCCCTCGCGGATCTGCCCGTCCTTGCCCGTGCTGTCGGGCTGGAATCCCTTGGTCACCAGGTAGTCCATCGCGTAGTAGTCGCTCCACGCCTCGCCCATCGACCCGGCCTGGATGCTGTTGAGCGTCGAGTTGCCGGACGCGTCGACGACGAGTCGGTTGGACAGCCCGTGGGTGTATTCGTGGTAGAGGATGCTGGCGTCGAAGGAGCCACTCGTCGGCACGTACGGCTCGAGCGCGTTGGGCGTCTTCAGGAAGTGCCACAGGTACATCTGCATCGTGGGTGGTGTGCCGTCCGGCGGCGTCGACATGTTCGCGTTGTCGATGTGGGCGCCGTCCGGGAAGCCACCCGCTGTGTCGGCGCCGTCCAGCGCGTTGAGCAGAACGGGATCGCCGTCGGCGCGATCGAAGTTGCCGGCCTGCGCATCGAACCCGATCGGCTTGCGCGCCAGGTAGTCGTGGAAGTTGTTGGCGAGGTAGAAGGCATTGGTGACGTCCGCCTTCTTGTTCTCGCGCCAGGAGAACTTGACGTTCGGGTTCCAGGCGCAGACGAACTGCGGCGAGCACAGTGGGTTGGCGCCGAACCGCTTCAGATCGAGCTGCGCCTCGTTCTTGGTGCCAGGCACCGGGGTCGTCTCGCGGTCGTTGACGGCGTTGTCGTCGTTGAGATCGGCGAAGGCCGAGACGTACGGGCCGGCGAGCCACTTGGCGCCGCGCTTCAGGTAGCCCTGCTTGAAGAAGTTGACCGTCGTGGCGGTGCCACCCTTGTTTGCGCCGGGGTAGTAGTCGTACACGCTGGCGTCGCCCCGGTCGTGGTCTACCAGGTCGTTGCGGTAGAGCACGTCGCCGGTCTCGGCGTCGATGACGTGGGTGTACGACAGTCCGTCGCCTGCCTTCGTGTACGTGGACCAGCCGAGCCGTGCTCCGTCGGCGGTGACGAACCAGACCGGCTCGGCGTAGTCGCCGTTGGACCACCTGGTCGCACCGCCCGTACGCGCGTCGCGCTCGACCGCATCACCGTCGACCTCGCCGCCCACGTCGTCGGCTGCGGACTCGCGGGCCTCGGTCGCCGCGACATCCGGACTGGTGGCGACGCCGGACGTCAGGCCGGCGAGCCCGCCGATCGGAGCGCCCTGCAGCGCGATCAGACGGCCGTCGGGCGCGACATGGGCGCGCAGGCCGTTACCGAAGACGGGGATGCCGTCGATCGTCTGGACCCACGAGAGGTGGCGGATGCCAGCCGGGTCGCGGTAGCTCGAGCGCAGGTGGAACGTGCGCATGTCGCTCGTCCTGAGGCCGAGGGCGTCGAGGTTGTCTCGGACGTAGCGCAGGACGATGTCGGCGCCCGAGCGATTGCTGCGTCCGGTGAGGTAGCCGTCA
>JBKOYM010000180.1:0-7512 GCA_046725375.1 Actinomycetota bacterium | reverse complement strand
TCCCATGACTGTCAGGGAAGAATCTTGGGAGCCGAGTTGCGTTCGCTGATTGGCGGGGCGATGGCCGGCGACTTCGTTGATGGAATTTGCATGTATCTCCGCCTGGTCGGGTTCCGCTAGGAGCGCGGTCTCAGAGGAGAGGACACCTCCATGGCTGGGTTTCTGTATCGGCTCGGACGGTGGGCGTTCGAGAATCGCTGGAAGACACTCGGCGCTTGGCTTGCCGGACTCGTGATCGTCGGCGGCTGTGCGGCCGCGTTCAGTGGGCCGATCAGCAACGAGTTCACGGTTCCGGGCACCGAGTCGCAGGATGCCCAGGACCTGCTCGAGGAGAAGTTCCCCGAGGCGAGCGGGGCGACGGCCCGGGTGGTGTTCGCAGCACCCGAGGGGCAGAGCTTGGAGTCCTCGGACAATCGTGCCGCCGTCGAGGCGTCGCTGAGGCTGGCCGCGCAGGGCGACGACGTCATGCGGGTCGTCGACCCGTATGAGTCTGGGACGATCTCGCCGGACGGCCGGATCGGCTATGCCGACGTCATCTACCCCGAGTCAGCGGCGGAGATCGACGACGCCGCCAAGGAGGATCTCGAGGAGTCGGCCGAGCCGGGCCGTGAGGCCGGACTGGTGGTCGAGTTCAGCGGTGGGGTGATCACCGAAGAGTCGGAGGTGAACTCCGAAGCCGCCGGCATGACAGTCGGCTTCGTCATCCTGACGATCACGTTGGCGTCGCTGCTGGCGGCCGGGATGCCGCTGGTCACCGCGGCGATCGGGGTGGTGATCGGGACGACTGGCCTGACCGCTTTGTCGGGTGTGATCACCGTGTCCGAGACGGCGCCCATCCTGGCGACGATGCTCGGGCTCGCGGTCGGCATTGACTACGCCTTGTTCATCATCTCGCGATACAGACAGAACCTCCGGGACGGTCGCGAGCCGCACGAAGCCACGGCGCTCGCGATCGCCACCGCCGGTAGCGCGGTCGTCTTCGCGGGCGCGACCGTGGTCATCGCCCTGGTGGGCCTGCTGGTGGTCGGGATCCCGTTCCTGACCGTCATGGGGCTTGCCGCCGCGGCCACCGTCGCCATCGCGGTCCTGATCGCGCTCTCCTTGCTGCCAGCGATGCTCGGCTTCGCGGGCCTGCGGATGGCTCGTACGAACCGCGTCGTGGCGTGGCGGCCCAAGGCGGACGAACGCGACGCGCACCCGAGCCTCGGATCCCGCTGGGTCAAGGTCGTCACCCGGCGCCCACTCGCCGTCCTCGCGGCCGGCCTGGTGGCGCTCCTTGTGATCGCGCTACCGGCGCTCGACCTGAAGCTCGGCCTGCCCGACGGCAGCTCGCATCCCAGCGGCGACACCGAGCGCGAGTCGTACGACCTGCTCAGCGAGGGGTTCGGCCCCGGCTTCAACGGCACTCTAACCGGCGTCGTGGACGCGCCCGGCCTGACGCAAGCGGAGCAGACCGAACTCGGCGAGCGGCTGCTCGCCGGGGTGTCGGAGTTCCCCGGCGTCGCCGCGGTCAGCCAGCCCGTCCAGAACGAGACCGGAGAGCTGACGGTCGTCCAGGTGACGCCAACCAGCGGACCGGCGTCGGATGAGACCAAGGACCTGGTGGAGGCGCTGCGCGCGAGGGCCGCCGAGGTCGAGGCGGACACCGGTATCGACATCTACCTCACCGGCCAGACCGCGATCAACATCGACACGTCGGATCAGCTCAGCGCGGCACTGCCGAGCTACATCGTGGTGGTCGTCGGTCTGGCCCTGCTGTTGCTGATGGTCGTCTTCCGATCGATCCTGGTTCCGGTCAAAGCCGCGATCGGCTTCTTGTTGACCATCGCCTCGGCGATCGGGATCACCGTCTGGATCTTCCAACAGGGCAACCTGGCCGACCTGTTCGCCATCGCCCAGCCCGGTCCGATCGTCAGCTTCCTGCCGATACTGATGATCGGAATCCTGTTCGGTCTCGCGATGGACTACGAGGTGTTCTTGGTCTCGCGGATGCGGGAGTCCTACGTGCACACCGGCGACGCCCGCGGGGCTATCGAGACCGGCTTCGCGCAGAGCGCACGGGTCGTCACGGCCGCCGCGCTGATCATGTTCGCCGTCTTCGGCGCGTTCGTGATCAGTCCCGACGCGGTGATCAAGTCGATCGGATTGGCGCTCGCGGTCGGCGTACTCATTGACGCGTTCATCGTCCGCATGACCCTGGTGCCAGCGGTCATGACGCTCCTCGCCGACCGGGCCTGGTGGCTGCCGGGCTGGCTCGACCGGGTGCTGCCGAACCTCGACATCGAAGGAGACTCGCTCGCCGAACAGCGAGCCCCCGCACCGCCACAGGCGGCACCCCCACCCGACAAGGTCGACGTCGACCCGACAACCTGACGACCAGAGCGGGCGAACGGCGCGCCCAGAACAGAAAACCCGACGCTCGGATTCGAACCGAATACCTTCCGATTCCTCTTCGTCGGACCCGAAGATGTTGGGACACTCCCCCGTCCTTCCCCTGACCTGCATCGATCCTGCTTCGTAACCGTCACGATCGACCGGTCGCAGAGTGTCGCCACGTCGGGAAGGGATCCGTATCATGCGACGGGTTGCGGAAGGCAGCGTGGTGGCCGTCCTGATGCTGGGGTTCTCCGCGTGTGCGGAACAGGACCCGGCCCAGGACACCAGCGCGGCGCCTTCGGCCTCACCTACCGCCTCCGCCGGGGAGCCCGCGCCCGGCCAGCATGAGCTGACCCTCGAGCACGACGGCACCATGCGGACCTACCTGCTCCACGCGCCACCTTCGTACGACGTCGCGGAGCCGATGCCGCTGGTCATCGCGCTGCACCCGTACCCAGGGACTGGCCACGACATGAGTGAGATGATCGGTCTGGACGCGGTGGCCGACCGGGAGGGCTTCCTGGCGGCGTATCCGGATGGCATCAACGGCGGGTTCAACGCCTTCGTCTGCTGCGGCGAGGCGGACGACGTCGGCTTCCTGCAGGCACTGAGCGCGCATCTCGTCGAGACGTGGAACGTAGACCCGGACCGGGTCTACCTGACCGGCATCTCCAACGGCGGCGACCTCAGTTTCCGCGCTGCGGTCGAGGCGCCAGGGGTCTTCGCTGCGATCGGCGCCGTAAGCGGTGGCTTCATCGGCGACGCGCCGGCGAAGGAGACGTACGCGCCGAAGAGCCCGGTGTCGGTGATCACGTTTATCGGGGACCAGGACCAGTACTCCGGCCAGTTCGAGAACGGCGTGCAGAGCTGGCGGAAGCGGCTGCGCTGCGTCGAGACCACGCCGGCCCCGAAGCGCCCGGCCAACAACGTGGCGCTGAGCCGGTTCACGTGTGCGGACGGCAGTGACCTCGACGTCTACATGGTCGGGGGCATGGGCCACGCCTGGCCTGGTGCGACCGCCGGCTCGATGGCTGCGCCGGACGTAGGAGTGGACGCGACCGAACTGGTGTGGGAGTTCTTCGCCGCCCACCCGCGTCAAGGCTGAACAGGCAGTCGATCGGACACTCCCTCAGAACTCGGGCCGATGCGTCTACTGGACTGTGCGGTGACTCACGTAGATGTCGCCGGCGTGGCCGAAGTACAGGCGCTCTCCGTCCCAGGACAGTGATGGCCGTGTCTCCGGCACCGCGGTGTTGATGGTGGCGGCAAGGTTCACCGGCGCCGACCAGGGGCGAGGACGCTGCTGCGGGTCGAGGTCCAGGTGTCCAAGGCACCCGCGCCGCCTGGCCGGTTCGATCGGGAACACGATCTCCCGACCGTCCCTGCTGACGTTGGGCATCGCGTCGTCATAGGCCGAGTTGAGTACGGTCACCGGCTTGGGCGGACTGAAGCCGCCGTCGGCTCCGTGACGGCTTATGTAGATGTCCTGCGTGTTGGTTCCGACCGAGCCGCCGCCGGAGAAGAACAACCGGGTGCCGGTGTCAGTTTCCAGCAGGCAAGACCCGTACTCGGTGCCGGGGCCGTTGGGGCCTTGGGGCGACCCGCAGAAGGTGGCCGCCAGCTGACTCGCTGGTCTGGCCGCCGACGGCAGCCGCTGCTTCGCGTTGACGACCTCCACGCCACAGGAGCCGTCGACCAGATGACCGACGCTGCCCACACCGAGCTCGACACGTCGAAGACGACCTGGACGATGTGGAACGTCCGCACTTCGGATCAGCCACTTCCCGGACCGGCAGCGCCGACGCTACAACCGACCCACCGAGGCCGAATGGCCACGCCATCCCAGCCGGTTGACAACAGAGGCGAGCCGAAATGACGCGGCCGCGGTGATCTTCAACCAGGGGCCACTCGTTCGGTGGAGGCACTCCCGCGAGAGATGATCTCGGGTCCGCATCACCCGTTCGCCGTGGCAGGTGCATAGATCATGCCAACCAGGCCGCCTTCGAACGGGCGCGATTCGACGAGGCGGAGCGCGATCTTGTCCTGCGTATCTCCGAACAGGCGATCTCCGGTACCGAGCGCCACCGGGTAGACCAGTAGGCGCAGCTCGTCGACCAGCCCTCTCTCGATCAGTGCCTGCGCGAGGCTGCGGCTGCCATAGATGAGGCTCTCGCCGTCGAGCTCGTTGCGTAGTCTGGTCACTTCCTTCAGCCAGTTGTCGCTCAGGACGGTCGCGTTCCAGGTCGGGTCCGTGAGCGTCGAGGAGACGACGTACTTCGGCAACTCGTTCAGCCTGTCGGCGAACTCGCCTTCCGCTGTCGGCCAGAAAGCCTGCATGGCTTCGTAGGTGATTCGTCCGAGCAGGAGGGCCTCGGCGTTTTGCGCCTGCTCGAGCTGGAACCGGTCACTGTCCGGACCGCCGTCGAAGTCCACGGCCCAGCCCCGGTATTTGAACGGGACGTCCGTGTGGCCCGGCGACTGCATGACACCGTCGAGCGAAAGGTTCTGGCTCAGGGCGATCTTTCCCATCTGTTCTACTTCCTAGGGTGATCTGCGATCGGGGGCTCGTGATAGTGTACCGATCGGTGCACTATCAAGCGACCCTCGATCGCACGTTCTTCGCCCTCTCGGACCCGACCCGCCGGGGCATCCTCGAGCGCCTCGGACGCGGGCCGGCGACGATCGGTGAGCTGGCCGAGCCGTTCGGGCTGACCCTCAACGGGGTGAAGAAGCATGTCGGGATCCTCGAGGAGGTCGACCTCGTGGTCACGACGAAGGTCGGACGCGCCCGCGAGTGCAAGCTCGGGCCCGCCCAGCTCGAGGATGCAACGAGCTGGATCGACGACTATCGGCGCACCTGGCAGCGCCGGCTTGACCGGTTTGGCGCCTACACCGAGCGAAGGGACACCGGTCGATGAGCGAAGACGTCACGTTCGCGCGGGTGATCGACGCCCCGCGCGAGACGGTATTCGACGCCTTCACTGGGCAGGACGGCCAGGAGGCCTTCTACCGGGAGCCGGGCTGGATCGTCGAATCCGAGTGCAATCTGCGCGTCGGCGGTGTCTGGACCGTGACGTTCGGGCCCTCACGCGACGAGGTCTACCGCCACGACCACGTCTTCCGGGTCATCGACCGGCCCAGCCGCCTCGTCGTCGATACGACCGAGAGCCGGCCGGACGGGTCGATCGTCGAGTACCAGACTGAGTTCATCTTCGAAGCGCGCGACGGCAAGACGCTGATGACGATGATCCAGCGAGGCCTCCCGACCGCCGAGCTTCGCGACGAGCATCGGGCCGGCGTACCGCCCGCATTCGCCCGCCTTGAGCTCGTGATCGACGAGTCTCCCGGCTGAGTCGGTCGTCGGAATCCTGGAGCGGAACTCCGGGATCACCGAGGGCGGCTACCGCTCTCGCCTCTGCCTCGTGCCGAGACATCCACTGCGCTTCGAACTGGTCGGCGGAGGGGTGCAGGCAGTCACACGCCTCAGCGTGATTCGTGCTCCTGTGAGCCCTTCGGCGTCGTTCCGGTCTTCGACTGCGCCGAGCAGGATGGGCGGTCCAGGTTCGGGAATGCTCGATTCCCCATCGTGGTTACCGCCCCAGCCAACTTCGCGGCCATGACGTGGCCGCTGTCGCGGCGATATGACACACCCTCATCGCGGCTTAGAGCGGGCGCTTCAGGTCCTCACGAGGACCGGGAAGTTGAGGCGATCGCCGCGGTCGGTTCAGCTGGCTCGCTCGTAGATCGAAACCACGACTCCGTCGCCGACGACCTTCGACTCCTTCAGCTTCAGCTTGCGCCACTCGGGTGTCTCGTCGAAGGCCCGCTTACCGGTTCCGAGGATCACCGGGAAGACCATCAGGTTGATCTGATCGACCAGATCGCTCTCGATCAGCTCCTGCACGAGCCGGTGACTGCCGGGCACCTGCAGCTCTCCGTCGAACTCCTCCTTCAGCTTGCGCACCTGGGCGGTCGCGTCACCGCTATCGAGGACCGTGGTGTTGTGCCACTCCGGGTCCTTCAGAGTCGTCGAGACGACGTACTTCGGCATCGAGTTGAACTTGTCGGCGAACTCACCGGTACGCTCCGGCCAGGCGCCGGCGAAGCTCTCGTACGTGCGCCGGCCGATCAGCAGCGCGTCGGCCTGCATCGTCTCGTCGAGCTTGAACTGATTGCCATCCTCGCCGCGGTCGTACTCGAAGCTCCATCCGGGGTATTTGAAGTCCTCCCCGCCCGGCGCCTCCATTACGCCGTCGAGCGATACGAACTCGGTCACAACGATCCGTGCAGCCATCTCTCGGCCTCCCTCTCCGTCTGATCAGGGCGGTCCGCAGTCCGGCTGCCATGCCTTCCCGCCGCCTCGCGTGGGTGGGACTCCCCAACCAAGGCGTGCACGCCGAAGTGGTGGACCACCTCGTTGATCACATAGTCTCGCTGCTAAGCCGCGAATGTCACACACGTCGCCTGCGAGCGACGCCGCCAGTGCTGGTGCCTGACGGCGACGCCCCGTCAACGGCTAGATCCGGTCGTGTCGCCGACCGACAGGCGGCGGAATGACGCGACACCGAGAACACCGGACGCAACGACCGTCGCCCCCTTTCGCATCGGCGTTCAGAGGTCGATCGCGGCGATGGTGTGGCTCGTACATCCCCACTTCTCCACCACCGGGCAAGCGGAAGCGAGTGACCCGTCCCCACCGCTCCTCGGTAACTTCCTGCGTGAAGTCCACCCCCTTGTTACGCAGGTCTTGCATCGTCGTCTCCACGTCGTCGCACATGAAGTACAACTCGTGCCCGGTGGAACTCTCCGAGGGGTGCATAGCCAGTTCGTTGGTAGGCAGCTTGAAGACAGCCACACACCGCCTGCGTCCACGTTCGGTTGTCCCAGGACATCGGCGAAGAAGGCGCGATCCGCGTCCGGATCATGGCTGGACAAGATGATGAGGCTACGCGGCGCCAAGCGCCCGGGCCGAGCCGATCGGGCGGCACGCGGCGGTGTGACGCGTGTCCTGGCGAGGGACCAGCTGCCACTTCGAGACGGGCGGATTCGCAGCGGCGCCTGGCCGGGTTGAACGCATCGATCGCGGTCAGGCGACGCGGCTTTGGGCCTGGGGTTCATGCGCCGGCGGGGCGGGGC
>JBKOYM010000194.1:0-8196 GCA_046725375.1 Actinomycetota bacterium | reverse complement strand
GTTCGTGGATGGGCCTGGCCACCGAGCGACGAAGGAGCGAGGCTGGTTGGACGGCGCGGGATCTGCCGACCCTTCCCGCCCTGAGCCCAGCGCGCGCGTGGAGAGTTTTATCAATGGGTCATGGACGCCTCTCGACTTGTATCGGAGGGACTCGCTTCGGGCCAGGGACGAAGTTGATGGGCCGGTGATCATTGCTGAAGAGAATGCAACGACGATTGTCGAACCCGGATGGCGGGCGTCGGTCAATGAGCTGGAGCATCTGGTGCTGACGCGGGTGGCGCCGCGAGCTGGCCGTACTGCTGTCGGGACCGATGTTGATCCGGTGATGTTGGAGATCTTCAACAATCTGTTCATGTCGATCGCCGAGCAGATGGGGGTGCGGCTGCAGAGCACATCGCACTCGGTCAACATCAAGGAGCGGCTCGACTTCTCGTGTGCGCTGTTCGATGTCGAGGGCAACCTGATCGCGAACGCGCCGCATATGCCGGTGCATCTCGGGTCGATGGGTGAGTCGATCAAGATGGTGATCAACCGCCGAGGCGACACGATCAAGCCGGGCGACGTATATGCGTTGAACGATCCGTATCACGGTGGGACGCACCTGCCGGATGTCACGGTCGTGACGCCGGTGTTCGACAAGGCCGGCAGGGAGATCCTCTTCTACGTCGCGGCGCGCGGACACCATGCCGAGATCGGCGGGCTGACTCCCGGATCGATGCCGGCGTTCAGCAAGCGCATCGAGGAAGAGGGCGTACTCATCGACAACTGGCTGCTCGTCGAGGACGGCGAGCTACGTGACACCGAGACGATCGAGCTGCTCACGTCCGCGCCGTACCCCTCCCGCAATCCGACGAGCAACATCGCCGACCTGCGAGCCATGATCGCGGCCAACGAAAAGGGCGTCGAGGAGTTGCGGGCGATGGTCGACCACTTCGGGCTCGACGTCGTCCGCGCCTACATGGGGCATGTGCGCCGCAACGCCGAGGAGGCCGTCCGCCGGGTCATCTCGGCGCTGCGCGACGGGTCGTACACCTACGAGCTCGACTCGGGCGCGCGGATCCAGGTGCGAGTACGAGTCGACCGTGAGGCTCGGACCGCCGACATCGACTTCACCGGTACGTCGGAGCAGCAGGACGGCAACGCCAACGCGCCGTCGTCAGTCGTCATGGCCGCCGTGCTCTACGTCTTCCGGACCCTGGTCGACGACGAGATCCCGCTCAACTCGGGCTGTCTCGAGCCGATCCGGGTCACGATCCCGCCCGGCTCGATGCTGGCGCCGGAGTACCCCGCGGCGGTTGCTGCTGGCAATGTCGAGACGTCGCAGGCTGTCACGGGTGCGCTGTATGCCGCGCTGGCAGTGCAGGCCGAAGGCTCCGGAACGATGAACAACGTCACCTTCGGCAACGAGCGCTACCAATACTACGAGACCGTCGCGAGCGGATCGGGCGCGGGCGACGGATTCGACGGCGCCGACGTCGTACAGACCCACATGACCAACTCGCGGTTGACCGACCCCGAGGTACTCGAGTGGCGCTACCCCGTCCGGGTCGAGAGCTACCGCATCCGGCGCGGCAGCGGCGGCGACGGTCGGTGGCGGGGCGGCGACGGTGGCACCCGTCGGATCAGGTTCCTGGAGCCGATGACGGTGACGACGCTCACCAGCCACCGTCGGGTCCCGCCGTACGGTATGGCCGGCGGCGATCCCGGTTCACTCGGCAAGCACTGGCTCGAAGGCGCCGACGGAACGACCACGCCGATGGAGGGATCGGACTCGAAGGACGCGGCCGCCGGTGACGTCTTCGTCATCGAGACCCCTGGCGGTGGAGGTTACGGCGCCCCGGCCGACGAATCTTGAGGGATTTGGGCTGCGCGGGCTACCCCAATCCCTCAAGTTCTGTGGACCGTCCAGAGCTCGCAGCCGCGGCTCCGACTGACGAGGTCGCGAAAGACGCCGATGCGGCCGACCGACGGGGACCGTCAGGAGCCCAACTCGCAGGCCACGGAGCCGGCGACAAGCCGGTCCTGGCTGCGGCCGCGCGCGACGACGCGAGTGCCGGCCGCTTCGACAATCCGCATCTGCAGCGATCCGCATACGCAGCGAGTCCAGACCGTCTGTCCCTCACTCGTACGGTGTCGAGACGCCACGTCGTACTCGTCGTCGGGCCATCTACAGAACGGGCAACGCTTCACGGTTTCGTCCTCTCCAATGAGTCGTACCTTCAGAGTGCCGGGATCAAAAGGGAAGCACCAGGTTGAACTTTTCGATCTCGTTGTGAAGCATGGACTACATGATCGATCTTCGCCGCCTTCGCGTGCTGCGCGCGGTTTCGTACTACGGGACGGTCTCCGCGGCGGCCGACGCCCTGCATTTCACTCCGTCAGCCGCGTCCCAGCAGATCCGGCAGCTCGGCCGTGACCTCGGGGTCGTGTTGCTCGAACCGCACGGTCGCGGAGTCCGACTCACGCCGGCCGCGCACAATCTGCTGGCTCACGCCGACGAGATCGAATCCCGCTGGGAGCAGGCCGAGGCCGAGCTTCGCCGCTCCGGCGACGAACCGGCCGGCCTGCTCCGGATCAGCGGGTTCCCGACCGTGCTGTCGGCCCTGATCGCGCCGGCAGCGGCGGCGCTTCGCGACCGATATCCGGCGATGCAGGTACGCCTCCGCGAAGCCGACCCGGCCGAGTGCTTCGACCTGCTGTTCAGCGGCGACACCGATCTCGCCGTCGTCGAGGCGTTCTCCGACATCCCCGAAGCCACCGACCGTCGCTTCGACCAACAGGTGCTCATGGACGACCCACTCGACCTGCTGCTGCCGACGGGGCACCGGCTGGCCGGTCGGCACCGGATCAAGCTGGCCGAGGCCGCCACCGAGCAGTGGATCACCGGATGGCCCGGCTCACCGTGTCGCGACGAAGTCACCGCCGCCTGTACGGCCGCGGGCTTCACCCCGACGATCGCGCAGGAGGCGCAGGACTGGGCGACCGTCGCGACGCTCGTGGCCCATCGGTTCGGCGTCGCGCTCGTGCCTCGGCTCGCCCAGCTGCCACCGGAGCTGCCGATTGTCCAGGTCCCCACGATCGGACGACCGGCACCCTGTCGACAACTGCTGACCGCGACCCGACGCGGCGGCCGCAGCGCCGCAACGATCACGGCCGCCGTAGCGGAGCTCGAGAGCGCGGCGGAAGCCTTGGCCGCCGCCTGACCCTACCGACGCCACGGAGCGCTGCGTCGCGCCTCGGCCTCGGCCGCGAGGTTCGCCATATCGTTTCGACCTCGACGAGTGTTAAAGTCTAGTTTGATTATCGACTTAATACCGCGAGGGAGGCGTGCATGCCGACACACGAGAGGTTTGACGAATCCAGACGGCGGATCTTGAAGCTCAGCCTGGCCAGTGTCCCTCTGCTGACCGGGCTCGGTCGACCGCTCGCCGCGGCTGCCGCGGTCGCCCCAGCCCCACCCAACGGCGTCCGGTCACCGGCTCACCCATCGTCAAGCCGCTCCCGCCGGAGTGGTTCATCGACTACGGCAGCAACGCCGAGATGCGCTGGGAGTCGGCCGCCGAGCTCGGCTTTCGTATCCCGAACGACCGGTTCTTCGTCCGCGACCACACGGCCACGCCACTGATCAACGCCCAATCCTGGCGGCTGCGCGTGTTCGGGTCGGGGCTGCGTGGCGCTCCCGATCTCGACCACGCCGTCGAGTTCACCTACAACCAACTCCGCTCGCTCCCCAGCACCGAGATCGACGCCTTCATCGAATGCGCGGGCAACGGCCGACGCTTCTTCGACACCCAACAGGGCACACCGGCGGCGGGGACGCAGTGGAGTCTCGGGGCGATCGGCGTCGCCACCTGGCGCGGCGTACGGCTGGCCGAGGTACTGCAACGTGCCGGCGTCCGGGACGAGGCCGTCGACGTGATGCCGCAGGGGCTCGACGACCGGGTAGTCACCAACGGCGTCGACCAGGGCCACGTACGTCGTCCGCTGCCGGTCGCCAAGGCGCTCGACGACGCCCTGCTCGCGTACGAGATGAACGGCCAGCCGCTCCCACCGGACCACGGCTTTCCGGTGCGCCTCGTCGTGCCCGGCTGGATCGGCATCGCCAGCATCAAGTGGGTCGGCCAGATCGAGGTGTCCGACGTGCCCCTGCATTCGCCGTGGAACACCCAGCTCTATCGGCTCACCGGGCCCAGCTATCCACCGGACGAGCCGCCGATCACCAACCAGGAGGTCAAGAGCGCGTTCGAGCTGCCGTGGGGCGCGACACTGAACGCGGGTGAACCCGTGATGCTGACCGGACGATCATGGTCGGGCCACGCTCCGATCCGCTCCGTGACTGTCAGCGTCGACGGCTCGACCTGGCGGCAGGCCCGGCTGCGCGATCCCAACCCGCGCAACGCCTGGGTGCGGTGGGAGCTCCCGTGGCGGCCGGCCAAGCCCGGTGCCTTCACGCTGCGAGCCCGGGCCACTGACGCGATCGGCCGCGAGCAGCCCGAGACGGTGCCCTTCAACGACGGCGGCTACCTGTACTGGGCGGTCGTCGACCATCCCGTCACCGTGACGAGCTGACCCGCCCGCGGTCAGCGCCCGGCGGGCGTGAGTGTCGTCGACCAGCGGGTTCCGCCGTCGATGCCGATCAGACGTACGGTGAGCTCCGTCGTCTCGCCGTCAATCGCGACCTCGCCGACGTACTGGAAGCCCTCCATCGGCGATGCGTTCCCGACCGGTGGCGCCTCGAAGAAGACGGCCTCCGGGCCAAATGTGCCGTCCAGCGTGTTCGGCCCGAAGGCGCCGGCGTTGAGCGGCCCGGACACGAACTCCCAGAACGGATCGAAGTCGGTGAACGCCGCCCGCTCGGGCGAGTAGTGGTGGGCTGCCGTGTAGTGCACGTCGGCGGTGAGCCAGACGTGATTGCGGATGCCCTCGCGCTTGAGGAACGAAAACACGTCGGCGATGTCGAGCTCACGTCCGAGCGGCGCACCGTTGTCGCCGTTCGCCAGACCCTCCTGCAGCGGCCCGTCGGGCACGACGAGTCCGATCGGGAGGTCGGCCGCGATCACCTTCCACACCGCCTGCGACCGTCGCAGCTCGGCCTTGAGCCAGGCGGTCTGCTTTCGACCCAGCACGCCGCCGTCGGCTTCCAGCTCGAGGTTCGCGGTGTTGGGATCCTTGTGCGTCCGCATGTCGAGAACGAAGAGATCGAGCAGCGGACCGTAGCGGATGACCCGATAGACCCGGCCGGCGTCGTCGCGCTGACCGGGCTCGATCGGGACGTACTCGTGGAACGCCTGCGACGCTCGAGGCGCGAGCACTCGCGTGTCGCGCTCGGTGTAGCGGGTGTCCGAGAGGATCTCGCCCGGGTACCAGTTGTTCGCGACCTCGTGGTCGTCCCACTGGTTGACCTGCACCGTACGCGACAAGAACTCGCGCCAGTTGTCCGCCAGCAGGTTGTACTTGAACTGCCCCCGAAACTCGTCGAGGGTCTCGGCCACCTTGGTCTTCTCCGGCACGACCAGGTTGTGCCACACCCGCCCGTCGGGCAGCGTCACCGACTCCTGAACGGGGCCGTCGGAATAGACGGTGTCGCCACTGCACAGGAAGAAGTCCGGCTCGAGCGCGAGCAGCTGGTCGGCCATCGGGTAGCCACCGAGATCGGGGTTGACGCCCCAGCCCTGACCCGCGATGTCACCGGACCAGACGAAAGAGATGTCACTCCGACGGTCCGGCGCCGTGCGGAGCCGGCCCGCGACCGGCTCACCGACCCGATGCAGGTCGCCAGGGTCTGCCGCGGCGATTCGGTAGTAGACCTGCTCACCGGCCGGCAGCCCCGTCAACCGAATCTTGCCGGTCAGGTCCGAGTCGGGGCTGACGGTCGGCCCCCACACCTCGCGGGCCCGATCGAAGGACGGATCGTTCGCCACTTCGACCAGCAGTCGCGAGGGCCGGTCGGCTCGGGCCCAGACGGTCGCGGCGCGCGTCGTGGCGTCGCCGGACTGAACCCCATGGGTCAACGCGGGCCGACCGGACCGCACCAGCGCGGCACCCCATCGGGTTTGGGCGCTGGACGCCGTTGGGGCCAGCCCGGCAGCGAGGACGCCGGCGGCCGAGGTGCGCAGGAGAGTACGGCGGGATAGCTCAGTCATGAGGCCCAGGCTCACCGGCCGGCGCTGCGCGACGGTGCACGACGCGTGAACGGCCGGCCAACAGCCGGGCGATGGACGCCCCGATCCGGGCCAATGGTCCGGTGACAATTCCGTGGCAGCCGGGTTGAAGCGGCGGAACGCGCCGTCGGCCCCAACCTCGCGCTGCGGGACGCGTCGGCGTAGGAGTCAGTCGAGCGCCTTGACATACCGGCGGCACGGCACCGCGATCGGGCCGGTGCGATCGGACGCCTCGTAGACGAACTCTCCTTCGTCGACCCACCCACTCCGCTCGTAGAACCGTCGTGCGCGCGCATTGCCGGCCACGACCGCGAGCCACGCCTCGTTGTGGCCGTTCGCCCGGACCTGCCGCTCGGCCTCCGTCATCAGCGCGTCGGCGACGCCCGAGCCGCGATGATCCGCCGACACGTACACCTGTTCGACCTCGTCGTCGACGACCATGACGAAGCCCGCGATGTCGGCGTCGATGACCGCGACCGTCGTGTCTCCTACGCGCTCGGCCGCCCGAATGTCGAACGACTCGTCGGTACGAGCGTCGATCAGCTGCCGCGGGACGTTGCCGATGTGGCCGTCTCGCCAACCCGAGCGCCATATCTCGGCCACTCGGGAGGCGTCGGCCGGCGTCGCCGGTCGGACGGCAGGTGTGGACTCGCCGGAGGTCACAGCAGAAGACTAAGCGACCGGCCAGGCAATCAGGTGCGTACGTACTCGTGCAGTGTCTGCCACCCGGCTCGGCGTACGCGAATATTGGCTCTCGACCGCGGCCGGACAGGGGTGAATGCGAATATCGGCGCGGGCACTATTCGAGTCGACGAAGGTTATTGCGTCTCGGTTTTCGCACGCTGTCAATCCAGCGGGGTGGCAGAAATTCGGGTCTGCCGTCGACCGCCATTCGGACCGCCCAGTCGCCTTTGTGGAGCACGGTGTGGTGGTAGCCGCACAGCAGCACACCATTGCTGAGATCGGTGGGTCCGCCGTCGACCCAGTGCCGGATGTGGTGGCCGTCGCACCACGCGATCGGCCGGTCGCAGTCGGGGAACGCGCAGCCATACCCGTCCCGTAGGCCCAGCGCGCGGCGCTGTGCCGCCGCGAACGTCCGACTGCTACGACCGAGATCCATAGGCCGGCTGTCGCCGCCGAGCAACGCGGGGATGATCTGGGCATCGCACGCGAGCCTGCGTACTGCCGCGACGGACAGCCGGTGGCCGTTGTCGAGCAGGCCGGACCCAACCGATCGCCGCAGGTTGTCGAGGTCCATGGTGACGATGATCTGAGGCTTCTCGCCGCCGCGGGTCGGCAGATCGCCGGACATCAACTGCCGGCGGCAGAGCTCCACGAAGGCGTCGGCGTACCGCTGCCCTGGCGGCCTCGTGTCCGGCTCCTCTGCGGTGGACGGTCGCGGCTGGGCCAACGGATCCAGTGCGGCGGCAATCATCGCCGCCGACTCCGAGTCGAACTTCCCGCGCAGGACATGGGCGCCGAACCCATCGGAGCCGAAGGTCAAGTGGCGCTGGCGTGCCGCGTCTCGCTCCTGCTTGTCCAGCAGCTTGGCTTCTCGCTCCTCGGCGGAGTCCGGATCGACGACCTCCAGCAGCTTGCGGCCAAGCCCTGCGACGTCGGAGGGATTGAACTGACGACACCAGTCGATGAGCTGCCTCTCCGCATCGGCTCTGAGGTGCGTCCCCAAGCCCGTCGTCAACGAGTCCATCATCTTCGACACGACAAGAGCGTGCTCTCGCGAAATGGTCCCCTCGGCCAACGCCTTCCGGGTCGTCTCGAGCCGCCCGGCCAGCGCCGCGGACAGCGTCGCGTGCCGCTTCGCTTCACCCGGGGACATCTGCAGACGACTACGCAACCACGCCATCGTCGAGGCTGCCGCCGCGCGGTCGGACGCTCGCCGGCGATCCGCCTCTGCGACCAACCGCAATGTCACCTCATGGAGCCGCGCCTCCAAGCGGTGTGACTTAGCTAGCAGGGTCTCGACCTCGTCGTCGGGCAGCGACCAGAGCGGCACATCGGCGATGTCGTCCAACGC
>JBKOYM010000090.1:0-9563 GCA_046725375.1 Actinomycetota bacterium | reverse complement strand
GTACGGGGCTGGGTCGGCCTGGACGCGTCGGTCGACGATCTGGTCAAGGTCATCAGAGGAGTCCATCGGGGCGAGACGTGGTTCCCACCGGCGTTCACGACGAAGTTGTTGGACGACCTGCTCGCTGGGGAACGGCAGCGGCGCGAGGCATGGGGGGAGCTGGAGTCGCTGTCGAGTCGGGAGCTCGAAGTCCTGAAATGTCTCATGAACGGGATGACCCGCCAGCAGATCGCCGAGCGGTTCGTTCTGTCGCCGCACACGGTCCGCACGCACGTCAACAACCTGCTCCGCAAGCTGCATGTCCACAGCACGCTGGCGGCGGTGTCGATCGCCCGCCATGCGGGTCTGAACGACTAGCCCTTGTGGCGTAGTAGATCTCACCACTTCGGCTGATTCGGGAGCGGCCGATCGTCCATAGATTCGCAACCGTTTAGGAACCAGAATCCGCCCTGCGAAATGCCGAGGGGACATATGGGGATCGACGGTGTGCCGTGTTTTCGCCCGGTGATGTACGTGGACGACGATTGATGGACGGGTGGGTGGGGGCCGGACAAGCCGACGGGGTGGCGACCCATCCGCGCGGCGACAGCGTGGAGCGTCTTGACGACTTTCTGGCCACGGCCCACGTATCGGTCGTCGACGTGATGCGCGGTGCGGCGACGGGTACCCGACGTCTTCTGCTGGGGGAGCCAGACAGCCGCTCGGTTTCGTACGCGGTGGCGGTGGCCGATCGTCCGGGCGTTGCGTCGGCGATCGCGATCGAGGCGCGGCTGCTCGCCGAGCTCGGAGAGCGGGCCCTGCCATCCGTCCTCGACACGCTGCCTCACATCGTCGCCCAGGTCAGCGTCGGCGACCGGCCGGCCACCGTGATGACGGCGGTGCCCGGTCTGCGGCCGGACCGCCCACTCCGACCGGTCGGCCCGCCGGATGCCGGTTACCTCGACGCTGTCGGCTCGTGGCTCAGGGACCTGTGGCGGAGCACCGCGGGCTTGACGGAGCCCGTCGAGCTGGGGCGCGACGCGGCCGACCAGCTCCTGGCCCGCTACCTCGGGTCCCGCCAGCTGGCACCGGCCCTCGGCGCGGTGTATCGGGCCCGGCGCCGAGTCGAGGGGTTGCGGATCCGGCGGACGGCCACGCATGGCTGCCTGTGCAGCCGTCACGTCCGGGTACGCGACGGCGCCGTCATCGGGGTCGACGACTGGGGGCTGGCCAACCCGAACGGTGAGCCGCTGCGCGACCTCGGCGGGTTCGCGGTGCGGATCGCGGGGCCGTTGCTCCCCGAGGTCATCGCCGACGAAACCGAGCGGGCTCACGTGGCGAGCGATTTCGTCCGCGCCGGTCTGGTGGCCGCCGGAGCTCCGCCCGATCGCTGGCGGGACGTGCTCGTGCTGACCCAGGCGGAGCGAGCCGTGGCGTCGCTCGAGTACGGACAGACCGACCAGATCGGACTGCTTGCGACCGCGACGAGTGCCCTTCCACCCGACTCCGACGAATCGGAGACGCGATGCGAGTGATGGTCACGGGAGCTGCCGGCTTCGTCGGCTCCCATCTGTGTGAGCACCTCCTCGACGAGGGCGACGAGGTGACCGGCATCGACTGCTTCACCGACCACTACAGCCCGCGTCGCAAAGAGGCCAACGTGGCGGCGCTGCTTGATCGGCCCGGGTTCACGCTGCAGCGGGTCGACCTGCTCGCGGCGCCACTCACGTCGCTGCTCGAGGACATGGACGTGGTCTACCACCTCGCCGGTCAACCCGGTGTCCGCCAGTCATGGGGTCGTGGATTCGACCCGTACGTCCAGCGCAATGTTCTCGCCACGCAACGGCTGCTCGAGGCGGCCGGCGAGGTGTCCCTCTGGAAGCTGGTCTACGCGTCGAGCGCGGCGGTCTACGGCGACGCTGCGGCGTACCCGGCGAGCGAGCGGATCCGGCCGGAGCCGGTGTCGCCGTACGGCGTGACCAAGCTGGCCGCCGAGAACCTGTGTGAGCTGTACCGAGTCGCTTCCGGTGTGCCGACCGTATCGCTGCGGCTGTTCACCGTGTACGGACCGCGACAGCGGCCCGACATGGCGCTCTTCCGGCTCGTGAACGCGGCGCTCGGCGGTGAGCCGTTCCTGCTCTACGGCGACGGCGAGCAGAGTCGCGACTTCACCTACGTCGGAGACGTCGTCACCGCCATGCGTCAGGCCGCGCTCTCGCCTTGGACCGGCATCGCCAACATCGGCGGTGGCACGCGTACGACCATGAACCAGGTCATCGAGACCGCCTCCGCACTGGCGCGGCCGGTCGACGTCGTGCGGCTGCAGCCGCAGCGCGGTGACGTCCGGCATACCGCTGCCGACATATCGGTGGCGTGCGAGGGCTTCGGCTACGCGCCTGCCGTCGGACTCGAGGACGGGCTCGCCCGCATGGTGGATGCGGCGGGCTATGCCTATTCCCTCGACGAGGCGTGAAAGGGGGCGATAGACCGCAGACGCCCTCGCCCTTGTTGCGTAGGCGATCTCACCACTTCATGTGATCCACGGCCTGCGAATCGTCCATAGATTCGCAGACGACCCGATGCTGACCGCCGGCCAGGTGGCCGCGGGATCGCCCAGCCCTCGCGATTGCCGTCACCCCCAACGCCGTGCGGACATCGCCGCCAGGAGGTACACCAGTGACGATCGTCAACAGCTCGAGCACTCTCAGGGTTGCGGTCCTGGGGTGCGGATATTGGGGCTCGAAGCACGCGCGCGTGCTGCACGGCCTGGAGTCCGTGCAGAAGCTCGTAGTGGTTGATTCCGATGCCGAGCGAGTACGCCGCGTTTGTGCGAGTCTCCCCGGCGCGATTGGCTATACGAACATCGATGACGCGCTAGACGAATTCGATGCCGCGGTGGTGGCCACTCCACCCACCACGCACGCGTCGATGTCGATGCGACTGATCGAGGCGGGCAAGCACGTCCTCGTCGAGAAACCGATGGCGGCGGAGTCGGCTGACGCCCGCCGGATGATCGCGGCGGCCGAGGCCCGTGACGTCGTGCTCATGGTCGGTCACACCTTCGAGTACCACTCGGCGGTATGGATGTTGCGCGACATGATCGCGGCCGGCGACATCGGTGATCTCTACTACGTCGACAGTGCGCGGCTCAATCTGGGTCTGTATCAGAGCGACGTCAATGTGATCTACGACCTCGCTCCGCACGACATATCGATCCTCAACCACATTCTGGGGAGCAAGCCGACCGCGGTGCACGCCTGGGCATCGCGCAACGCACATCCGTTTTTGGAGGACGTCGCCTATCTGCGGCTCCACTACTCAGATCCCGACGTCTGCGCCAACATCCACGTCAGCTGGCTCGATCCACACAAGGTTCGCCGGGTCACCGTGGTCGGCAGCAAGAAGATGGTCGTTTACAACGATCTGGCGACCGACGAACGCATCCGGGTGCATGACAAGGGTGTCAGCCACGACCAGTCCGACGGCAACGACACCCAACCGCCGATGTCCTACCGGTACGGCGACGTCATCTCGCCGTACCTCACGGTCAGTGAGCCCCTCAAGGTGGAGGACCAGCACTTCACCGATTGCGTGATCTCGGGTGAAAGGCCCCAGACGCATGGGGAGAACGGCCTGGCCGTCGTGGAGGTTCTCGAAGCCGCCCAACGCTCGCTGCGCGAAGGCAAATCGGTCTCTCTGGTCGACCGCGACGGCGTGATACCTGTCCAACGTGCGAACTCGGTGCCTCCGGCGTCCGCTTTCGTCATGGATGGGATTCGCGGATCATGATCCCATTCCTTGATCTGAGTTCGACGACCACCGAGATCGCGCCCGAGGTCGTCTCCGGGTGGAAAGAGGTGGTCGGCTCCAACCGGTTCGTCGGCGGTCCGCTGGTCGAGGGGTTCGAGCAGTCCTGGGCGGAGTACTGCGGGACCAAGCACGCCATCGGTGTCGCCAACGGCACGGACGCCTTGCATCTGACGCTCCGCGCGATGGGCATCGGGTCGGGCGACGAGGTCGTGCTGCCCACGAACACGTTCGTGGCCACCGCTGAGGCGGTCGTGCTCGCCGGCGCAGTTCCGCGCTTCGCCGACGTCGACCCCGACACTCTGCTGTTGACGCCCGATACGCTGCGAGCCGCTGTCACGCCGGCGACCGCCGCGGTCATCGTTGTGCATCTGTACGGCCAGATGGCCGACATGGACGGCATGGCCCAAGTGGCGACCGAGCTCGACATCGAGATCATCGAGGACGCCGCACAGGCGCAGGGCGCGCGTTGGCGAGGCAACCGAGCCGGCGCGTGGGGAAGAGTGGGCTGCTTCAGCTTCTACCCGGGCAAGAACATGGGGGCGTTCGGCGACGCCGGTGCGGTAGTCACATCGGATGACGACGTCGCCGAGCGGCTCAGATCGATGCGTGACCATGGCCGGTCGTGGGGCGGCTGGTATCAGCACGACCGACTCGGAATGAACAGCCGCCTCGACGCCCTCCAGGCCGTCGTACTCACCGCGAAGCTCCCGCGGCTCGATGGCTGGAATGCCAAGCGCCGGCAGTTGATGGATCACTATCGACGCTGCATCGATCCCGACGCGGTCCGACTCGTGGCCGTCGCACCCGAGGCCGAGGCCATCCACCATCTGGCGGTCGCGCGGGTCGAAAACCGCGACGAGGTGCGGGAAACGCTGCTGGCTCGCGGCATCGAGACCGGCATCCACTACCCGACGCCGTGCCATCGCATGCCGCCGTACGAGAAGTACTTCGGCACCGGCGAACTCCCGGTGAGCGAGGCCGCCGCCGAACGCATCATCTCGTTGCCCATGTACCCCCACATGACTCCCGCCCAGGTCGAGAGTGTGGCGGCCGAGCTCAACGACGCTGCAGAGAGGGTGGCTGCTGCATGACCCAGAGCGAGGTCGGATCGGGGTTGAAGAAGGATCACGATGTCGTCGTCGGCTATCCGGGCGACCGCGTGGCAGAGCCCTGGATCATCCTCGGCAGCGACGCCAGACTCCGTAGCGGCACGGTGCTCTACGCGGGCACGACGATTGGCAACCGGCTGCAGACCGGACATCACGTCATCATCCGCGAAGAGTGCGTCGTCGGTGACGATGTCGCGATCTGGAGCAACAGCATCGTCGACTACGGCTGCCGCATCGGCGACCACGTCAAGATCCACAGCAACTGCTACATCGCGCAGTTCACCGAAATCGAGGAGGACGCTTTTCTCGCGCCGGGTGTCACCGTCGCGAACGATCTGTACCCGGGTCGGGAAGACTCTCGGGACGCCATGTCAGGCCCCTGGATCGGCCCGGGCGCCCAGATCGGTGTCAACGTCACGCTGCTGCCATACGTCCGTATCGGGGCGGGATGTCTGGTCGGCGGCGGGTCCGTGGTCACCCGCGATCTGCCGCCAGGGACCGTCGCTTACGGAAATCCCGCGGTTGTCCGAGGGTTCGTCGACGACCTCAAAGACATCACGACCCGCGTGCAGCAGACCGACTCCGCATCGAGGTTCCGGCTGGCCGCAACGGAGCCCGTCACTGAGGACGCTGGCCTGCCATGACGCAGCAAGGCACCGCGATCACGGTGCGGACAGCATGGAGCAAACGGGTCCTCGACATGACGATGGCCCTCATCGCGCTCGTCCTCACGGGCCCGATTCTCCTGCTGATCGCGCTCCTGATCCGCGCTACTAGTTCCGGACCTGTGCTGTTCAGGCAGACCCGGATCGGCGCGGGCGGCCGTACTTTCGTGATGCTGAAGTTCCGGACCATGAGGAACGGGTGCGCCGACGACCTCCACCGGGCGTACGTGAAAGACCTGCTCAATGGCGCGGCGATGCAGCAGGACGGACTGTTCAAGCTGCACAACGATCCGCGGATCGAGCCACTGGGCCGCTTCTTGCGCAAGCTCAGCCTCGACGAGCTCCCGCAGCTGATCAATGTGCTGCGGGGTGACATGTCCCTGGTCGGCCCACGGCCGTCATTGCCGTGGGAGCTGGGGATGTTCCCGGCGTGGGCATACCGGCGACTCGAGGTGCTCCCAGGCGTGACCGGACTCTGGCAGGTCACCGGACGCAATCGCCTCACCATGCTGCAGGGCCTTGAGCTCGATGTTCAGTACGTCGACCAGCGCAACCTCTGGCTGGATG
This sequence comes from Actinomycetota bacterium, assembly GCA_046725375.1. Classification (GTDB taxonomy): domain Bacteria; phylum Actinomycetota; class Actinomycetes; order Propionibacteriales; family Nocardioidaceae; genus DATFRX01. The sequence continues at coordinate 3,433 of JBKOYM010000090.1, read as the reverse complement.
TACGGATCCTGGCCAAGACCCCGATCGCTCTCGTGGCAGGAGTCGCCCGATGAGCGCGTCCCGGGCGAGCCCATCCGCCGTCGACACCTGGACCCCAGGGGAGCACGAGCTGACGAGCGGGACCGCTGCCGCTCGTGATTCTCTCCGGATCGGGGGATGGACCGCGGTCAGCCGGGTTACCGGCGTCGTCCGGGTCCTTTTGATTGCCGCGGTTTTGGGGCCGACCGCGCTCGGCAACAGCTTCCAGCTCACCAACACGCTGCCCAACCTGATCTACTACGGGTTCCTCGCCGGCTCGCTCTTCTCGACGCTGCTGGTGCCCTCGCTGGTGGGACACCTGCAGCGGGGCGATTTCCGCGCAACCGCCCGGGTGTCCGGTGGTCTGTTGGGATTCGCCTTGCTCGTCGTGCTGATCGTCGCGCCGATTGCCGTTGTCGCCTTGCCCGAGGCGCTCCGATTGGCGTCCATCGGTCTGGACGGGTCGGCCGGTGCCGATCAGGCGGAGCTCACCCAACTGCTGATCCTGCTGATGATCCCGCAGGTCTTCGGCTACGTCGTGATCGGTGTCTCGGCTGCCGCGATGAATGCCCGGCATCGGTTCGTCCTGACGGCCGCCGCCCCGGCGATCGAGAACTGTGCCCTGATCGTCGTGCTCGTCCTGTTCCAGATCCTCTTCGTGGCTGGCGAAGGCGCGAGCGACGGGACGCGTGGAGAGCTGCTGTTCCTCGGCCTCGGCTCGACGGCGGCCGTGGCCGTGCACATGTGTGTCCAGTGGTTCGGCGCGCAGCGAGCCGGTGTGAGGCTCCGTCCGCTGCCGGGATGGCGCGACCCGGAGGTTCTTGCCGTCGTACGCCGGGCCGTCAGGGCCCTGATGCAGTCGGGTCTCATCGCCCTGCAGGTCCTCACGCTGCTCTTGATCGCGTCAAGGGTCGAGGGCGGCATCGTGGCAATGCAGATCGCGATCAACTTCTTCGCGCTCCCGATCGCGGTCGCCGCGACACCGGTCGCGCTTTCGCTGCTGCCCCGGCTGTCGCGATTGCACCACGAAGGTCATGAGCTCGCGTTCACCAACACCTTTCGCCGCGGGATCGGCCTGGTGCTGTTCTTCACGGTGCCTGCCGCGTGCGGATACCTGGTACTGGCCGACCCGATTGCGGATGTCGTCGCAGTAGGCCGAATGGATTCGGCGGCGGCGGCCGGACTCGTCGCGGTTGCCATCGCCTCGGTGTCGATCGGACTCATCGGCGAGGCCGTCTTCTTCCTCGCGACACAGGCGTCGTACGCGCGGCATGACGCCCATACCCCGTTGCACGCGATGGGAATCCAGGCGGCGGTCTGTCTGGCGCTGTGCGGATTCGCCTTCGGCGTGGATGGTCGCCCGACGATTGCGGTGCTCGGGGCCGCATTCGCCATGGCGAACCTCCTCGGCGCCGGCCTGTTGGTCGCCTGGACCGAGCGCCGGCTCGGGCCGGGGACCGAGCGCCTGATGCCGTCGATCGTCAGGATCCTGGTCGGCTCGGCCGCCTTCGCAAGTGCCGCGGCGCTGACCGTCGCCGTCCTTTCCGGCGACGATCCGGGGCATGCCCGCGCGACCATCGCCTTGGTCGTCGCCTGTTTGACGGGGCTCGCCGTCTTCGGGGTGGTCCAGCTGCTGATGCGCACACCCGAGCTTGCCTGGGTGATGGGTGGCATGCAGGGGCGAGGCCGCCATCGTCGTCCGAGTCGATGGCTGGCCGGGCCGCTGGGGCCGGAGATCGGGGACCGACCATGACCAGTGAGACCCTTCGGGCAACTCAAGTGTCCGTCGGTGGCGCCGTGGCGGTCACCACCGCCGTCGGCACCGGTGCCCTCGTCGCCGTCCTTCCGATCGCTGCGGCGGGCGCGCTCGTCCTCGGAACCGTCGGTGTCTTGGTCTGGGCGCGACCGGAGCGGGCGGCGTACCTCATCATCGGGATCACACCGTTGGTGGGCGGGATCGATCGGGGCACCCTGATTCCGCTGTTACGGCCGCACGAGGCGCTGGCGGTCTTCCTCGCGGCCGTGTTGACGACTCGCGCCCTGCTCCGATTCCCCGCCAGCCAAGCGCTCCGGATCAGCCTGCACCCGGTCGAGAAGGGCTTCGTGGCGTTGGCGATCACGAGTTCGATCATCCCGGTCGTCTGGCTGCTCGCCCGTGGGCGCGATCTGACCGGGGACGACGTCAGTTACGCGTTGGTGCTCTGGAAGTTTCTCGCGGTCTACGCACTGATACGGCTCACGGTCAAGACCCAGGATCACATTCATCGATGCCTGCAGATCTCCGTCATCGCGGCCTCGATAGTGGCGATCATCGGAATTCTGCAGGTCGTCGGTGTGGTCAACGAATCCACCTGGCCGATGAGCCTGTATGTGCCAGAAGGGCACGGAGCGGAACTCGAGGGCGGGCCGCGCGCGAGCTCCACGCTGACGTTACCGGCGGCGACCGCCGACCTGCTGATCTTCAACCTCATGATCGCCTTGGGCATGTACTTCCGAAAGGGCCGCGACGCCGGGTGGTACACCGTGGCTGCGGGCCTCTTCGTGGTAGGAGTCTTCGCGGCGGGTGAGTTCTCCAGCGCGCTCGGGCTGGTGATCGCCGTCGTCGCGGCGGCGATCGTGCTGCGCAAGATCCGGCTGCTGATGGCGATGCCTCTGGTCGGGTCGTTCGCAATCCTGGTCATGTGGCCGGTGGTGTCGACCCGGCTTCAGGGGTTCGCGTCGGTGAACGGGCTGCCGGCCAGTTGGATCGGGCGCCTGCACAACCTCGAGACCTATTTCTGGCCCGAACTGTGGTCCGGGCCCAACATGCTGCTGGGCGTTCGCCCATCGGCACGGATCCCGGTGAGCGGAGAGATCACCGGGTTCGTGTGGATCGAAAGCGGTTATACGTGGCTGCTGTGGGGTGGGGGGATTCCCCTGCTACTCGCTTTCGTCTATTTCGCCGCCGCCACTTTCCGGCTGAGCTATACGCAGCTGCGGGTGGGTTCGGAGTACACGCGGGTGGCGGCATTCGCGACCTTCGTCGCCCTCATCGTGGTGGTGGGACTGATGTTCTTCGACCCACACCTGACGTACCGCGGATCTGCGGACTGCTTCTTCGCGCTCCTGGCTTTGACGGTCATCGGAAGAACTAGAGGCGATCCGCCGAAAATTGATTCGGATCAAGGCGACTTGGCGCACACTAGCAACATTGACGTTCAGGGGAGGGTTTAGTCTCATGCAGGCTCAAACGAGGCCAGCTGGGTTGCTGCGCACGCATGCGTTACTCATCGCCGCTGTCACGATTCTGACGGTCATCGGGGCAATCACCGTCGCGCTGCTGCAACCGGCGCCCTACGTGTCCACCGCCCAAGTGGAGGTCCAGCCCAAGCGAATCCCGACCGGAACCCCGCTGGCACCCGACATGGGCACCGAG
>JBKOYM010000027.1:0-21726 GCA_046725375.1 Actinomycetota bacterium | reverse complement strand
GGTCGTGGGACGCTCCGGCTCGCCGCCACCGGAGTCGGCGCGCTCCGTCGAGGCGGACGGCTCGGGTGTCGCCGCAACCGGCGGAGCTTGCGACGGCGGAGCCGACGGAGGTGGGGCCGGCGCCTGCCGACGCAGCGCCGGTTGACCGGCGTCGCGCCGCTTCGGCATGCCGCCGTCGAACCCGGCGGCGATGACCGTCACCCGGACCTCGTCACCCAGTGCGTCGTCGATCACGGCGCCGAAGATGATGTTGGCCTCGGTGTGGGCCGCCTCGCTGACGAGCGCAGCCGCCTCGTTGATCTCGAACAGCCCGAGGTCGGAGCCGCCGGCGATCGAGAGCAGGACGCCGTGCGCCCCGTCGATCGACGCCTCGAGCAACGGGCTCGATACCGCCATCTCGGCGGCCGCCACCGCCCGGTCGTCGCCGCGGGCCGAGCCGATGCCCATGAGTGCCGAGCCGGCATCGGACATCACCGACTTGACGTCGGCGAAGTCCAGGTTGATCAGGCCCGGCGTCGTGATCAGATCGGTAATGCCCGAGACACCTTGCAGCAGCACCTGGTCGGCCTGCTTGAACGCGTCGAGCACGCTCACGTTGCGATCGCTGATCGAGAGCAGCCGGTCGTTGGGGATCACGATGAGCGTGTCGACTTCCTCACGCAGCGCCGCGATGCCGTCCTCTGCCTGATTGGCCCGACGCCGTCCCTCGAACGCGAACGGCCGGGTCACCACGCCGATGGTCAGGGCGCCAAGCGATCGGGCGATCCGCGCGACCACGGGTGCGCCGCCGGTCCCCGTGCCACCGCCTTCCCCAGCGGTGACGAAGACCATGTCGGCACCCTTGAGCACCTCCTCGATGTCCTCGGCGTGGTCGTCGGCGGCCTTGGTTCCCACACTCGGATTGGCGCCGGCGCCCAGACCCCGGGTCATCTCGCGACCGATGTCGAGCTTGACGTCGGCGTCGCTCATCAGGAGCGCCTGGGCATCGGTATTGATCGCGATGAACTCGACGCCCTTCAGACCCACCTCGATCATCCGGTTCACCGCATTGACGCCGCCGCCACCGATGCCGACGACTTTGATCACCGCCAGGTAGTTTTGCGCTGCCACTACGCGCACCTCTCCTCGGTTGCTGGCCGCCCCGTGTTTGGTTCGGCGATTTCGGTGTTGCCGGTACTGATCGACCGACCTCCAAACCTTCACCCTCAAGTAGAGGGTTATAGTTATGTCAACCTGCCGACTGCGCAGCAACGTACGTGGCGTCACCCAGCGGTTCAATCACCCGTCCGCGTGTCGCAGAAGCGCGTGCCGAATTCGCCGCTGTGTCGAGCGCTACAGCCCAGATCGCGAGGTTTGCGGCGCACTCCCCTCGGTGCTTTGTCACTCCTCATGGGATGCAACCCGTGATAGGTGCGGTTCCCATGAGCTCATGGGAAACCGACGCCCGCAGCATCACGCCTGGGTCGTCGGCTGCTCCGGGACCGAGACGTCGTAGATCGACGCGTCGACACCGAGCAGCGTGGCGAGGACGCGGGCCTTGAGATCCGACTGCGCCGAACTCCCCCATCGCACCTCGTCGCCGTTGGCCAGCACCAGCTCGATCGCGTCCATGCTGGCCACCTCGACGTGGTCGACCTTGCGAGCGATGGTGGGGTCGAGCGACCCGACCACATCCGCGACCTCGTGCAATGCGTCCTCGCTCCCGCGCTCGTCGAGTTGGCCGGCCCGCACCAGCGGCAGTCGGTGCGGTGGCCGGCGGTACGTGCGGAACTCCACTCCCTCGGCATCCATCGCCTGATACTCGCCGTGCTGACGCACCACGGCCACCGCATCACGCTCCTCGACCACGATGCGTACGCCGCCCGGCCAATCCCGTCGTACATCGACACCGGCGACGGCCGGTAGCTCGGCCACCCGGTCCTCGACGGCGTTCAAGTCGAGTCGGGCAAGCGGCGTGTCGACCTCGATGGCGGCGGCCCGTCGAACCTCGCTCGGAGTCAGATAGGACGTGCCTTCGACCTCCACCGAGGTGACGGCGAGCCACGTCGACCAGTAGACGACCCACGCGCCGAACCCGACGATCACGATGACAAGGAGCGCGGCGATCTGCCGCCGGCCGAACCATCGGGCGAGCCGTCGCCGGGCGAACGGGCCCGGAATCACCGGGTCAGACATCGGCCGGCGGGCCTCCGGATTCGGCGAGCAGCGCCAGTACCTGCGGCCCCACTGTCGTGATGTCGCCGGCTCCCAGCGTGAGGACGAGGTCTCCCGGCCGCGTCACGGCCACCACCTCGGTCGCGAGGTCGGCCCGGTTGGGCACGTAGCGCACCCGATCGGCGGGCAGCGGCACCGCGTCGGCGACGATCCGCCCGTCGACCCCTTCTTCGGCCTGCTCGCGGGCGAGATAGATGTCGGCCACGATCGCGACGTCGGCGGCGCCGAGGCTCCGACCCATCGCGGCGCCGAACGCCTTGGTCCGCGACACCAGATGCGGCTGGAAGCAGACGACGACCCGGCCCGCGCCGGCGAGCGACCGGGCGGCGGCCAGGTCGGCGGCGATCTCCGTCGGATGGTGGGCGTACGAGTCGAACACCCGGACCTCGGCCGCCTCGCCCTTGAGCTCCATGCGCCGTCGGCTGCCGGTGTATCGAGCGAGTCCGGTCGCCAGCGCCTCGAAGGGATAGCCGCGCCGAAGGCCGGCCGCGAGCGCGAGCAGCGCGTCGAGCAGGTAGTGCCGCCCAGGCAGCGCGATCCGCAACGGTCCGAGCCGACGGCCGTCGTGCTCCACGACACAGCTCGTACTCGCGCCTTCGATCGTCACGTCGACGCCGCGGAGATCGGCCGCCGCACCGAATCCGACAGCGATCGTGTCGAGACCCGCCCGACGGGCCTGGTCGACGAGGGACGCCGCGCCGGGATCGTCGATGCAGCCGACCAGGCAGCCGTCCGGCACGATCCGCTCCAGGAAGGTGTCGAACGCCGCCCGATACGCGTCGGCCGTGCCGTAGACGTCGAGATGATCCGCCTCGACGTTGGTGACGACGGCGACGGTCGGCGAGTACGCGAGAAACGCGCCGTCGCTCTCGTCCGCCTCGACGACGAACTCGTCGCCCCCTCCTTCATGCGCATTGCTGCCGGTCGCGGCCAGGTCGGCTCCCAGCGCGTACGACGGGTCGGCGCCTGCCTCGGTCAGTGCGACGGCCAGCATCGACGAGGTCGTGCTCTTGCCGTGTGTACCGGTGACCGCCATCACCGTACGACCGATCATCACGGACACGACCGCGGCGGCACGCGGCCACAACCGCAGGCCCAGGTCGCGTGCGGCGACGACCTCGGGGTTGGACTCGTCGATCGCGGTCGAGACGACGACCGTGTCGGCGTCCTTGACCTGCTCGGCGCGGTGACCGACGTAACACGTGGCGCCCAACTCCCGCAGCGCGTCGAGCGTCGGCGACTCCTGGGCGTCGCTCCCACTGACGGCGACTCCGCGGGCGAGCATCAGACGAGCCAGGCCGGACAGCCCGGCGCCGCCGATGCCGACGTAATGCACCCGGCCGAGCTCGGTCGCACTCGGGATGTCGTCGGGCACCGGGATCCTCATGCCTCACCTGCCGCTGCCGCCTCGACCATGGCCGCGAGCCGTACGTCGGCGTCGCGTGGCAACAGGTCAGTCATGGCCCGCGACATCGCCTCCAACCGGTCGGGGTCCGACAACACCTCCGGCACGGTCCGGGCGACCCAGTCCGAGCTCATGGCGTCGTCGTCGACGAGCAGCGCGCCACCGGCCTCGACGACCGGGCGGGCGTTTCGGGCCTGTTCGCCGTTGCCGATCGGCAGCGGGCAGAAGGCCGCGGGCAGGCCGGCGCAGGCCACCTCGGTGACGGTGTTGGCACCGGCCCGGCACACGATCAGATCGGCCGCGGCGTACGCGAGGTCCATGCGCTCTATATAGGCAGTCACGATGCAGGCCGGGTCGCCGTCGCGCGGGCTGACGTCGGCCTCCTCGACCCGGCCGGCGTGGTGCAGCACCTGGACGCCGGCGTCCGCGAGCGCTCTCGAGGCGCCGGCGACCGCACGGTTGATCCGCCGGGCACCTTGCGATCCGCCGGTGACAAGCAGCGTCGGCCGCTCCGGGTCGAGCCCGAACTCGGCACGGCCCTCGGCACGCTGCTTGTGCCGATCCATGTCCGAGATCAGGCGGCGGATCGGCAGGCCGGTGAACACCGCGTGCGGCAGCGACGTGTGGGGGAAGCTTGTGGCCACATGCCGGGTGAACCGGACGCCGATCTTGTTGGCCAGGCCCGGCATCGCGTTGCCTTCGTGGATGACGATCGGGACCCTGCGGCGGCGGGCCGCGAAGTACGCCGGTAGCGCCACGTATCCCCCGAAGCCCACGACGACGTCGGGGCGGATGCGATCGAGGACGTCGCCGGCGCTGCGGACGGCGCCACGCAGCCGACCGGGAACGCGCGCGAGGTCGAGGCTCGGCCGCCGTGGCAGCGGCACCGGCGGAATGAGCTCGAGCGGGAGCCCGGCCTGCGGGATGACCCGAGTCTCGATGCCGCGTTCGGTGCCCAGGCAGGTCAGCGTGACGTCGGGGTTGCGGTCACGCAGCGCCTCGGCGGTCGCGAGCAGCGGCGACGTGTGGCCGGCGGTGCCGCCGCCGGCGAGGAGGACGGACAGTGGCATTGCTCACCATTTCTGCTGTCGTTTCGGCATGTTGGCTGTGGACCGCCGACGCTGTCGACGGACCCACTTCGCCTGCAACGCGACCCGGGCGCCGGGCTCGGCTCGGGCGAACGCCGACAGCATGCCGAGTGCGATCAGGGTCGGAAGCAGTGCGGAACCACCGTATGAGACGAGCGGCAGCGGGATGCCGATGACCGGCAACAGACCGAGCACCATCCCGATGTTGATCAGCGCCTGGGAGAGCAACCAGACGGTGATGCCGGCCGCCGCGTACCGGGCGAACGGCTCGCGAGCCCGGCTGGCGATCCGGAAGCCGGCGTAGCCGAGGATCATGAACAGCCCCAGCACCACCATGGTCCCGAACAACCCGGTCTCCTCGCCGATCACCGCGAAGATGAAGTCGGTATGCGCCTCCGGCAGGCTCCCCCACTTCTGCCGGCTGGCACCGAGTCCGACACCCCAGAACTGCCCGGTGGCGAGGGCGAAGAACCCATGCGCGGCCTGCCATCCGTCGCCGCGAAGGTCGCTCATCGGGTCGACGAACGTGGTCAGCCGCTCGACCCGCTCGGCGTCGCTGCTCGCGAGGTAGAAAGCGACGCCGAGCAGGACGAGCGCGGTGCCGACGAACAATCGGGCCGGCGCACCGACGACCCACAGCATGCCCAGCACGATCGCGAAGAGCACGAGCGCGGTACCGACGTCGCGCTGCCCGACGACGAGGGCGACCACCAGTCCGGTGGCCGGCACCATCGGGATCAGGAGGTGCTTCCAGTCGTCGAGAAGCTTCTCCTTGCGGGCGTAGAGGTCCGCGGCCCAGATCACGATCGCGAGCTTGGCGATCTCGGACGGCTGAATGGTGACCGGCCCGCCGAAACTCAGCCAGTTTTGGTTGCCATGGACCTCGACTCCGACGCCCGGGATGTAGGTCAGACAGATCAGCGCGATCGACCCGACCATCAAGGGATAGGCGAACCATCGCATGAGCCGGACCGACATGCGCGAGGCGATCCAGGCCATCGGGATGCCGATCCCGGCCCACATCGCCTGCTTGCCGAAGATGTAGTACGACGACCCGTACTGCTCGTAGGACAGCACCGAGCTCGCCGACAAGACCATGACGAGGCCGAAACCCAGCAGCAGCGCGGTCGCGCCAATGACCAGCTGGTAGGACATCATGGGCCGCTCGAGGACGTGCCGCACCGACGCCAGCCATCGTTGGACCGCCGCGCGATCCTCGTCGCGGGAGTCGCGTGCGGCCCGCGGAGGCTGCTTGGTCGCGGTCGCCACGGGCCCTCCTCCCTAATGATCGGCGGCGATGCGCCGGTCTACCGCGGCCGCGAAGGCGTCTCCTCGGTCCCCGTAGTTAGCGAACAGGTCCTGCGACGCACATCCAGGTGCGAGCAGGACCGTGTCTCCTTGCTCGGCAACCGATGCCGCCGCCTGCACGACACGCTCCATGACGTCGGAGCCAGTCTCCCCTTCGGCGACCTCGAACACCGGGACCTCCGGTGCGTGTCGCGACAGCGCCTCGCCGACGATGGCACGGTCGCGCCCCAACAGGACAACCGCCCGGAGCCGATCGCGAACGCCGACGACGAGCTGGTCGAAAGTGGCTCCCTTCGCCAGCCCGCCGGCGATCCACACCACCGACGGGTAGCCCGCGAGCGAGGCCTCGGCGGCGTGCGGGTTGGTCGCCTTGGAGTCGTTGACCCAGGCGACGCCGGCGTGGCTCGCCACGGTCTCGTTCCGATGCCGATCGGGTGCAAATCCGGTGAGACCGGCACGCACCGCATCGGCCGGGACATCGTGGGCGCGAGCCAGCGCCGCCGCCGCGAGCGCATTGGCGACGTTGTGGGGAGCCGGCGGGCTGATGTCGAAAACCGACCCCAGCTCAACGCCGCGGCCGCGGGCGGATCCGAACGCCCGGTCGACCAGCGTCCCGTCGAGGACGCCGATCGCACCCGGAGCGGGCGAGTCGAGCGAGAATCCGACGGCGCGAGCCGGGCCCGTCGCCGATGTCGCCAGCCGTGCGGTCCGCTCGTCGGCGACGTTGTAGATGCGCGCGACCTCGACCCGTTCGTAGATCCGGGCCTTGTCGGCGACGTAGGCCTCCATCGACCCGGCGTACCAGTCGAGGTGGTCCGGGGCGATGTTGAGGATGACCGAGGCTCGCGGCGCCAGCGACCGCGCCCAGTGGAGTTGGAAGCTGGACAGCTCGACCGCGAGCACGTCGTAGCGCTCGGCCGCCACGACCGCCTCGACGGCCGGCGCACCCACATTGCCGACGGCGGCCGATCGTTGTCCGGCCGCCCGCAGGATCGAGTCGAGCATCTGGACCGTCGTCGTCTTACCGTTGGTCCCGGTGACACACAGCCACGGCGCCGCACCCGGACGCCGTAGCCGCCAGGCGAGCTCGACCTCGCCCCAGACCGGCACGTCGCGGCCGACGGCGTCGACCAGCAGCGGGGCTCGGGGGGTCCATCCGGGGGATGTCACGACGAGTTCGGTGGTGTCGGGCAGGCGTTCGATCGCCTCGGCCCCAATCAGGGCACGACCCCCGGATGCCTCGAGGTCGGCCGCACGTCGTCCTACCGCCTCCGAGTCGGCGGCGTCGACGGCCGTGACCCGCGCCCCGAGCCCCAGGAGTACGCGCGCGGCCGCGACACCTGAGACGGCGAGTCCTGCCACGACGACGTCGACGCCGTCCCACGCCGGATCCGATCCGAAGGCGTCGACCGGCGAATCGGTCATGCGCCCGCGACCCATTCGGCGTAGAAGACACCGAGACCTCCGGCCACGCACAGGCCCGAGATGATCCAGAACCGGATCACCACGGTGATCTCGGCCCAGCCGGCCAACTCGAAGTGATGCTGGATCGGCGCCATCCGGAAGATCCGTTTGCCCACACCCGTGGCGCGCTTGGTGACCTTGAACCAGCCGACCTGCAGCATGACCGACAGGCTGATGATGACGAAGAGACCGCCGATGATCAGCAGCAGCAGATCCGTCCGCGTCATGACCGCCAGGCCCGCCATGGCGCCGCCGAGACTGAGTGAGCCGGTGTCGCCCATCATGATCTTGGCCGGCGCCGCGTTCCACCAGAGGAAGCCGAAGCAGGCGCCGGTCAGCGCCGCCGCGACCACCGCGAGATCGAGCGGGTCGCGTACCTCATAGCACTTCGGCCCGGGATGGGTGCCGCAGAACTGGTTGTTCTGCCAGATGTTGACCAGCGTGTACGCCGCGAACACCATCGCCGACGAACCGCACGCGAGACCGTCGAGGCCGTCGGTGAGATTCACCCCGTTGCTCGTGCCGGCGACAATCAACAGCACCCAGATCAAGACGATGACGGTCGGGAACTCCCACCCGTTGATGTCCCGGATGAACGAGACGCCGTACGAGATCGGCGTCCGCCCGTTCGCGTCCTCGAACTGCAACGCCAACCAGCCGAAAATCAGGGCGATCACGGTCTGGCCGGCCATCTTCGCCTTGCTGCGCAATCCCAGGCTGCGCTGCTTGACGATCTTGATGTAGTCGTCGACGAACCCGACGAGACCGAGGCCGAAGAACAGGAAGAGGAGCAGCAACGCCGACGCCGAGGGTTCGGTCTGCGTCAGCAGCATCGCGAGGAAATAGCCGACACCGACCGACAGCATGATGACCAGGCCGCCCATGGTCGGCGTGCCGCGCTTGGTGTGGTGGGAGGTCGGTCCGTCGTCGCGGATCAGCTGGCCGTAGCCCTTCGACACCAAGATGGATATCGCCAGGCGGGTGCCGAGCAGGGTCCCCAGCAGAGACAGGCCACCGGCCAGCAAGATCGCTCTCACGGGCGACCTCCCCGCGCCGGACAACGCCCGTGAGAGCGCTCGCAGCGTTGAACTGTTCGCTCGCTCCGCTCGCTCATTGAGCGTCCGCGCTCCCTTCACCCTTCGTCGCCGCCGCATCGGTCACCGGGGCAGTATCCCCGCCGTACGCGGTCAACGCGCGCGCGACGCGCTCGAGACCGTCGGCCCGAGACGCCTTGACGAGGACGACGTCACCGGCTTCGAGCCGCTTGTCGAGCCAAGCGACGGCGGCCGGCCCGTCCGGCACGAGGACGGCTTCGCCCGCACCGGCCGCCTCGGCCCCTTGGAGGATTGGCCTTGCGTCCTCGCCGACGACCACGACGGTGGCCATGCCGGCTTCGATGGCCAGGCCACCGACTGCGCGATGCGCCTCGGCAGACGCCGACCCAAGCTCGCGCATCGGTCCGAGGACGGCGATGCCGCGTCCTTGGCGGCTCCGAACGATGGTGGCGGTCGTGTCCAGCGCGGCCCGCATCGAGTCCGGGTTGGCGTTGTAGGCGTCGTTGAGCACCAGCACGCCGTCGGGCCGCTCGTGGGGCTCCATCCGCCATGGCGAGGGGGCTCCGGCGTCCGAGAGCACGGCGGCGACGTCGGCTAGCTCCATGCCCAGGCTCAGCGCGATAGTCGCCGCGGCGGCGGCGTTGCCGGCCTGATGCCGACCGAGCAGGCGCAGGCCGACCGATGCCGTCGCGCCGGCGTACGTCAGCGTGAACCGGGGCCGTCCGATCGGGTCGAGGTGTACGCCGCCGATCCGGACGTCGGCGTCGGGATGCTCGCCGAAGGTCAGGACACCGGCGCTGGTCCGGCTCGCCATCCCGCGTACGAGCGGATCGTCGGCGTTGAGGACCGCGACGCCGTCGGATGGCAACGCCTCCACCAGCTCGCCCTTCGCCGCTGCGACGGCCTCCCGGCTGCCGAACGCGCCGAGGTGGGCCAGCCCGACGTTGAGCACCAGACCGACCCTGGGCCGTGTCATGTCACAGAGATAGGCGATGTGCCCCTTGCCCCGCGCACCCATCTCGATCACCAGGTAGCGCGTCTCGCGATCGGCGCGAAGCACGGTGAGCGGCACGCCGATCTCGGTGTTGTAGGACCCCATCGGCGCCACGGTCGACCCGTGCACGGCAAGCAACTGGGCGAGGAGATCCTTGGTGGTGGTCTTGCCCTGCGATCCGGTGAGGCCGACGACCGTACACCCGTCGAGCCGCCCGAGTGCGGCGGCGGCGATTCGTCCGAGGGCGGCGGTCGGGTCGTCAACGACGATCGCCGGCGCCCCGACCGGCCGCGCCGCGAGACAGGCGACCGCACCGGCCTCGACTGCCTGTCGCGCGTAGTCAAGCCCGTCGACCAGCTCTCCCGCGATCGCCACGACGAGTCCGCCCGGCTCGACCCGACGCGAGTCCGCGGTCGACGGCGCGGTCACCTGCGTGGCGGGATCGGCGAGATCGAGGGTCCCCCCAGCCCAGGCCGCGAGCTCGCCCAACGTCGTCTCGATCATGGGCTCGACTTTCCGTCCGATCCGATCTGCTCGAGCGCGGCCCGCAGTTCGACCACGTCATCGAACGGATGCACCACGCCACCGACATCCTGACCGGTCTCGTGTCCCTTGCCGGCGACGACCACGCAGTCGCCGTCTCGGGCCGACGACACGGCGCGCCGGATCGCCTCCCGGCGATCGCCGATCTCGATGAGCTCGGCCGGCGTCCCAGCCGCTCGGGCCCCGGCAAGGACCTCCGACCGGATCGCGGCCGGCACCTCGGTACGCGGGTTGTCGTCGGTGACCACGACGACATCGGCGAGCGATGCGGCGACCTCGCCCATCAGGGGACGCTTGCCGGTGTCACGGTCACCCCCGGCGCCGATGACGAGGAGGATCCGACCCGCCGTGAGCGGACGCAGCGACTGGAGGACGGCCCGGACCGCGTCCGGCTTGTGGGCGTAGTCGACGATCGCGGCGAACGGCTGTCCGGCGTCGACCGACTCCATCCGTCCCGGCACCGACGGACCGTCGGCCAGCCCGGCGATCACACCGTCGATGGGATAGCCGACATCGACCAGGCTCGCGAGCGCCGCCAGCGCATTGGCGACGTTGAACGTGCCGACCAGCGGCAGCCGTACGTCGTGCCGGCCACCGTCCGGGGCGATGACGCCGAAGGCTGTGCCTTGGGCCGTCGCCTCGATGCGCTCGGCCCGCCAGTCCGCGGCGGCACCGCCGGTCGACAGCGTCGAGTACGGGATCTCGAGCCGCTCGACGAGCCGCCGGCCGTACACGTCGTCGATGTCGACCACCGCCCGTCGGCTCCGCTCAGGGGTGAACAGGGCGGCCTTGGCCTCGAAGTACGTCGCCATGTCGCCATGGAAGTCGAGATGGTCGCGGCCGAGATTCAAGAACATGGCGACGTCGAAGACGACTCCGTCGACCCGGCCCTGGATGAGTGCGTGGCTCGACACCTCCATCGCACAGGCGTCGACGCCCTGCTCGACCATCACGGCGAGCAGCGCGTGCAGGTCCGGCGCCTCCGGTGTGGTGAGCGACGACTTCACGGGTCGTCCGGTGATCCGAGTGCCCGTCGTGCCAACCACGCCTGCGGTCGCACCGGCGCCTCGCAGCCCAGCCTCGATCAGGAACGTCACCGTGGTCTTGCCCTGCGTGCCGGTGACTCCGATCGTCGCGAGCCGCTCGCTCGGTGAGCCGTAGACGACCGACGCGGTCGCCCCCAGCCGGTCGCGGGGGCGCTCGACGACGAGCACCGGTAGGCCGGTTTCGCGGCAGGCGTCGGCGCCGGTCGGGTCGGTGAGGTACGCGACCGCGCCCCGGGCGGCCGCGTCCGCGGCGAATCGGGCACCGTGCGTCCGAGCGCCGGGCAGCGCCGCGTACAGATCGCCCGGCCGAACCGACTGCGATCGCAGCGTGATCCCGCCGACGGTGATGTCGCCGCCGTCGGACTCGGCCCCGACGACGCTCGCGACCGTGGCGAGCGTGACGGGCCGGACCCGCTGTGGCCGGGCTCCCGGGTCATCCGAGGCCCGCATCGTCGGTTCGGAGCGCACCGGCTGAGGCTACTAAGAGTGGGTGGCGACCCGAGGCGTCGGGTCGCCGTCACCACTCGAGCGGGATATGGACCGGCCCGGCTCCGGTCGGGGGAATGCCGTACCGCTGCAGCACCATCGACATGATGTCCTGGAAGACCGGTCCGGCTCCGGTGCCGCCAAAGCTGCCGTCCTTCGGGTTGTCGAGCACGACATACGTCATGAAACGCGGGTCATCGGCGGGCGCGAAGCCGCCGAACGAGATGGTCCGCTGCCCCGGAACGTATCCCAGTGTGTCCTGGTCGACTCGCTGCGCCGTCCCCGTCTTGCCTGCGACGCGATAGCCGGGGATGGCGGCCATCGGCGCCGTACCGCCGTCCTGCGTCGTCGCGGTCATCATCTTCGCGACGATCCGCGCCGCTCGCTCGCTGATGACCCGATGCGTCTCGGGCTCCGGGGCCGGCTCGACGCTGCCATCGGGCTGGACGAACCCGGTGACGAGCCGCGGCTCGATGTAGACGCCGCCGTTGGCGACCGCCGCGATCGCCGCTGCCATCTGCGCGGCCGTCACCGACAATCCTTGGCCGAACGCGATCGTGGCGTGCTGGGAGTCGCTCCACGAGTCGGCGTCGGCGAGGATCCCGGCCGACTCCCCCGGCAGCCCCAACCCGGTCTCCTCACCGAGGCCGAATGACCGGAGGTAGTCGTAGAGATCGCTCGCGGAGATCCGTTGCGAGGCCAGGATCGCCGCGATGTTCGACGACAGCGCGATCGCACCGGTGGCGGTCAGCCTGATCGTGCCGTGCGACCAGTCGTCGTTGATCTCGTAGCCGTCGACGTTGTAGGAGCCCGGCACCCGGATGCGGGTCCGCGGCGTCACCTTGCCGGCATCGGCCAGCGCCGAGTACGTCAGCACCTTCTCGACGCTGCCCGGCTCGTAGACGTACTGAGCGCCGCGGTTGACCATGTCGTCCTCGTCCAGCGACCCGATCCCGTTGGGGTTGAAGCCGGGGTACTGCGAGAACTGCACGATCTCGCCGGTGCGCACATCCATCGTGATCGCCGTGCCCCAGTCGGAGCCGGTGTCGCGGACAGCCCGGGTGAGTCGGCGGTCGGACCACCACTGGACATCGCGGTCGATCGACGTTTGCAGCCCGATGCCCGGCTCCGGATCGTCGACGACCTCGTCCGACAGCGGGATGCGCTCGCCCGACGGCGACAAGAAGTACGTCGCGTGACCGTCCTCGCCGGACAGTTCATCGTCGAATTCGTACTCGAGGCCCGACAACCCCACTCCGTCGGCTCCGACGACACCGACCAGGCTGGACGCCGCGTCGCCGTCGGGATAGGTGCGTAGTGGATCACGCTCGGTGAAGACACCGACCAGGTTGGCCTTGTCCAGCGCCGACATGACGGCGTCGGCCTTCCACATCGGTACCTGGCGGGCGAGATAGACGAATCGGGTGTCCGGCGTCCGCAGTTGGCTGACGGTGTCGAAGTAGTCGAGCTTCAGCTTCCGTTGCAGGATCGCGGCGATTCGCGTCGCCGAGTCGCTGGTCATCGTGGGATCGGCGGTCAGCGCGACCGCGTCGACGGTCGACGCCAGCTCGACGCCGGTGCGGTCGAGGATCGCGCCCCTGCGCGCGTGCAGCTCGACCGTCTGGGTGCTCTCGTCCTCGGCCATCGTGGCATACGCGTCGGCATCGACGCCTTGGAGCTGAAACAGCCGGGCGGCGAACAGCGACAGGACGAAGCCGATGCACAGGATCGACAGTCGCAGACGCGAGTACGAACGCCGCGTCCGGCCCGAGCGCGGACGGCGCCGGGGCGGCGGACGGCGCGTCATCGCCGCTCCGCGGGCCGATGCGTGTTCGGATCGCCGGACGGCTCGGTGTCGCCGGAGGGACTGCCGTCCCCTGACTGCTCTGGGTGGTTCTGCTCGGCGTCGCCGGACGGCTCGGCGTCGCCGGACTCCTCCGGCTGCTGGGCTTGCGACGCCGAATCCGACGAATCCGGGGGCGGCGTGGCTTGCGGGACCGGCTCCAACCTGGGTTGGGCCACGGCCGGATCGCCGATCACCGAGCCATTGGAGAGGTCGAGAAACACCGGGTTGCGGTTGGGAACCATGCCCAGCTGCCTTGCCTCGGCCGCCAGCCGGTCGCTGCTCGAGAGCCGATCGACCTTCGTGTCGAGGCTCTGCTCACGGGTCTGCAGGTGCGACGCCTGCGACTCCAGCGCGGCCAGCCGAAACGACGCCTTCTGCATCGACAGGTTGAGCAGCAGAAGCCCGACCAGGCCGATCACCAGGATGGCACTGATCAACAGCACGAACGGGCCGCTGCGGGCGCTCGTCCTCCGCGGCGGCACGACAGAAAGCCGCGGCATCGACCGCGTCTCGGTGCGAAGCCTGGCGACCCGAGAGCGGACCGCACCCATTGGGGAGCTCATGCAGCCTCCCGGAGTCGCTCGGCGGCCCGCAACCGCACCGACTGGGCCCGCGGGTTGGCGGCGATCTCCTCGTCGCTGGCCTGCTCCGCCCCTCGCGTGAGCAGCCGCCACTCGGGCTGCGCCTCGTCCGACCGCACCGGAAGCCCCTCCGGCAGCGACGAGCGTGACAAGGCAGCGAGCGCGCGCTTGACCATCCGGTCCTCGAGCGAGTGATACGACAGGACTACCAGGCGTCCGCCGACGCAGATCGCGTCGATGGCCTGCGGCAACGCCCGGCGCAGCGCGTCGAGTTCGTGGTTTACCTCGATGCGCAGCGCCTGGAACGTCCGCTTGGCGGGATGCCCGCCGCGGCGTCGGGCCGGTGCCGGGATCGCGTCCCGTACGAGTTCGACCAGCTGGCCGGTCCGTTCGAGCGGTGTGTCGCGACGCGCCCGTACGACGGCCGCCGCTATGCGCTGGGCGAACCGCTCCTCTCCGTAGTCCCGAAGCACCCGCGTGAGCTCGGCTTGCGAGTACGTGGCGAGCACGTCGGCGGCCCGGATGCCGCTGGTCGTGTCCATGCGCATGTCGAGTGGAGCGTCCGTGGCGTACGCGAATCCACGCTCGACCAGATCGAGTTGCATCGACGACACCCCAAGGTCGAACAACGCGGCGTCGATTCGCTCGATGCCGAGCCGTCGCAGCGTCGCCTCGATCTCGTCGTAGACGGCGTGGACGAACGTCACTCGAGCGGCCAGGTCTCCGAGCCGCTCGCGCGCGGATTCGAGGGCCTGAGGGTCGCGGTCGATTCCGACGACCCGGGCCTGCGGACACTGCCGCAGGATCGCGTCGGTGTGCCCGCCGAGTCCGAGTGTGGCGTCAACCAGCACGGCACCCTCGTGCTGGAGCACGGGGGCGACCAGGTCGACGACCCGCTGCAACAGCACCGGGACATGGGCGGCGGGTTCCATGGCGAATCAATCCACCCGCACTAATGGGCGGACGTGCATCGTCAAGCAGACCGCCCACGCTGTGGAACGGACAGCACCCGGTGTGTAGCGCCAGCCAATGGCGACCTCTGTCATCTGTTCCCCTCGTGTGACTTGCAGGTGTGCCGTTCGTTCGGTCAGGTCCCCGTCCGCTTGTCCGGGAAGTCGCCGTCTGGCATCGGGGAAGTAATGCCAGCTGGCGGGAGAAGCGGAGCGGAGACCTGGCCGAACGTGGCGGCTACCGGCCTCGCGCGATCGCGTCAGAAGACCCCGTCGATCACCTCCTCCGACATCGACGCGAAGTTCTCCTCGTGCTCGGCGCTGTAGGCAGCCCACGCCTCGGCGTCCCAGATCTCGACCCGGTCCATGGCGCCGATCACGACGCAGTCGCGCTGCAGCCGGGCGTACTCCCGCAGGACCGGCGGAATCGTGATCCGGCCCTGTTTGTCCGGGATCTCGTCCGAGGCCCCCGAAAACAGCACCCGCAGGAAGTCGCGGGAGGACTTGTTGGTGAAGGGCGCCTGCCGGACCCGTTCGGTCAACGCCTCGAAGTCGGCACGCGACCAGACGTACAGGCAGCGGTCCTGACCCTTGGTGATCACGAGCCCTCCCTGCAAGTCGTCGCGAAACTTCGCCGGCAAGAACAGCCGGCCCTTGTCGTCCAGGCGCGGGGTGTGGGTGCCGAGGAACATGACCCACCTCCCACGCAGCGTCCACCACTGCGCGCCACTTTACCCCACTGTCCCCCATTCGCAATCCAGAAACGACGCATGTCGGCCCGCGCTCCCCCCGGAGGCCGGTCGATCTGATACGAATAGCCGCAGGTCAGAGCCGCGGTCGGGAGTCGTAGGGACGACGTGGGGGACGATGGAGCACCGGGTCGAGCGACCCGGTTCGGGTGTGATCGGCCGGCGGCAGTCAGATCGATCCCCCCGAATGCTTGGCGACGTATAGGTGGTACGGCATCGTTATGAGTGAACGTTGCGTCCACCTGCCTGTCGGCTGAGAATCGACCGACGGCCGGAACGGGGCGCTCGGCCACATATGTGGAGTGCGCCGTGGGCGCAGAGGGAGGATCGGGTGACGACAACGCAGCCGAGCGCCGTCGGGCCTGGTGGCGACTTCGAGGCGCTGACCGAGGTAGTACGCCGCGTTCAGCGCAACATCGAGACCGTGATCGAGGGCAAGACCGACGTGGTCCGGACCACGATCACGGTGTTGCTCGCCGGCGGGCACCTCCTCATCGAGGACGTACCAGGCGTCGGCAAGACGATGCTCGCCAAGTCGCTGGCCCGCTCCATCGACGGCACGGTGCGCCGCATCCAGTTCACCCCGGACCTGCTCCCGAGCGACGTCACCGGGGTGTCGATCTACAACCAGGAGCTCCGGACGTTCGAGTTCCGGCCGGGCGGCGTCTTCGCCAACATCGTCGTCGGCGACGAGATCAACCGCGCCTCGCCCAAGACCCAGTCGGCTCTGCTCGAGTGCATGGAGGAGCGCCAGGTCACAGTCGACAACACGACCTACCAGCTCGACGACCCGTTCATGGTCATCTCGACGCAAAATCCGATCGAGATGGAGGGCACGTATCCATTGCCCGAGGCCCAGCGCGACCGGTTCATGGCACGGGTCTCGATGGGCTACCCGGTCGAGGCCGCTGAGCTCGCGATGCTCGACTCACACTCCGACTCCGACCCGCTGTCGACCCTGGCGCCGGTCACCGACGCGGCGGAGATGGCGAAGCTGATCAACACCGCGCGCGCGGTGTTCGTGTCACCCGCGGTCCAGCGGTACGCGGTGGCCCTGACCACGGCGAGCCGCCGGTCCCCCGACCTACGACTCGGTGCTTCGCCGCGGGCGACGCTTCATCTGATCCGCGCCGCCAAGGCGGCCGCCGCGCTCGACCGCCGCGACTACGTCATCCCGGACGACGTCCAGCGTCTTGTGCACCCCGTCCTCGGACACCGGCTGCTGCTCACGGCCGATGCCGCGATGGGCGGTCGCACGGCGCATCGGGTTCTCGACGCGATCCTCGGAGCGATCCCGGTGCCCGACACCGCCGGCGGAGCCGGCCAGCAGCCTCATTTGGCCTGACGATGCGCGAGGCACTGTCGGCACTGACGACCCGGGGGCGGGCTTTCCTCGCGGCCGGCGTCACTATCTCCCTTTGCGCCATCATCGCCGGCTTCGACGCCCTGCTTCGCGTCGGGCTCCTCGCCATGGCGATGCCGGTGCTCACGGCGCTGTTGGTGAGTCGGGCCCGTTACCGCCTGATGGCCAGCCGCTACATCTCACCGACCCGGGTTTCGGCCGGCCAGCCGGCGACCGTCACGCTCGCCCTCGCCAACCAGGGTGCGATGCCGATGGGACTGCTCCTCCTCGAAGATCAGGTGCCGTACGTCTTGGGCACCCGCGCTCGATTCATCCTCGACCACGCCGGTCCGCGCTGGCATGAGGAGGTGTCGTACGCGGTTCGCTCGGAGGTCCGCGGCAAGTACGACATCGGGCCGCTGACGATTCGGGTGTCCGACCCGTTCGGACTCATCGAGCTGGTGCGCTCGTTCCACAACACCGCGAACCTGATCGTCGTTCCCCAGGTCTATCCGCTCCCTTCGATCGGCATCAGCGGCGACTGGACCGGCGCCGGCGAAAACCGGCCACGGGCGTTCGCGATGGGGAGCGCCGAGGACGTCACCGTGCGCGAATACCGCCGCGGTGACGACCTGCGACGGGTGCACTGGCCGTCGACGGCCAAGACCGGCGAGCTGATGGTGCGCCGCGAGGAGCAGCCGTGGCAGAGCCGCGCCACCGTGCTGTTGGACTCGCGGTCGATCGCGCATCGCGGCAGCGGCCTCGCATCGTCCCTGGAGTGGGCGATCTCCGCGGCGGCCTCGATCGCGGTCCACCTCAGCCAGGTCGGCTTCTCCGTCCGCATGGTTACCGACCGGCACGATGTCGAGGCGCACCCGTGGCACGACAAGACCACTCGTGACGCCGAGCAGTCCGGACCGATCCTGGACGAGCTCGCGGTGATGACCCACTCGTCGAACGCGTCGCTGTCCGAGGCAATCGATGCCATTGCCGGGAGCCCCGGTCTGGTCATCGCGATCCTCGGCGACCTGAACTCGGCCGACATCGCCGAGCTGTCCCGCGTGACATCACTCGGGAGCCCGGTCCTCGCCATTCTCGTCGACGTCGCGCGATGGGGACCGGCCGCGGCCCGGCCAAGCGACGCCACCAGCCGCCTCATCGCGGCGCTCGGCGGCAACAGCTGGTGCGTCACCTCAGCACGGCCCGACCAGTCTCCGCCCGTGGTCTGGCAACGGCTCGGCGCGCAGCTGCAGCACGGTTCCAGCCGTCCGCCGGTTGGCGCGCAGCACCTCGACGAGTGGACCGTCGCGGAGGCGAGGCCATGATCCGCCGGCTGTGGTCCGAACAGGTCCGCATGACGGTCTGGGCCTGGCTCGCGACGCTCGCGGCAGCGGCGATGCTGGCGCCGTTGACCGAGTCCAAGCGCTATCTGATCGTCGGAGGATTCGGCGCCGCCTTGGTGGCGGGGACCGGCGCGCTGCTGCGAGCCCGACGGGTGCATCTCGTCTTCGTGCTGCTCGCCGAGCTGATCATCGCTGCCGAGTGGGCGTTGCTCAGCTTCGCCCGGTCGGAGGCCGTCTTGGGCTTCCTGCCCGGGCCTGACGCGATATCCGATCTGCACGACCGATGGTCCGGTTACGCCGCGGTCGCCAATCACTACGCCGCGCCACTGCCGCAGCATCCGGACGTCACGATGGCGATGGCGACCGTGCTCGTCCTCCTCGGGATCGTGGTCGACGTCGTTGCGGTGTCCTGGCGGCGCGCCGCTCTGCTGGGCCTGGTGTTCCTCGCGATCTATATGACGCCGGTGTCGATCCTCGGCGGCCGAATCTCCGTCGTCGCCTTCGCTTTCGGTGCCCTGGGGTACGTGTTCTTGCTGGCCGCCGACGAGCGAGAACGCCTGACCCACTGGGGCCGGCAGATCTCGACCGCGGGCTCGATGTGGGATCGCCCGAACGAAGTCGACGAGGGTAGCCTGCGCCGAAACGGCACCCGCATCGGACTCGGCGCGATCGCCCTCGCCGCCGTTCTCCCGGCCTTCATCCCGACGCTGTCGCCGCACTACTTCGGTCAGAGCGGCTCGGGTGGTCCGGGTGGGGGCGGCGGCGGCACTGTCGACCTGACCAGCCCGGCGCTCGACTTGCGGCGCAACCTGGCCGAGCAATCCGACAGTGTCTTGCTCCGTGTCACGACCGACGACCCGGACCCCGAGTACTTCCGGCTCTCAGCCCTCGATTACTTCGACGGCGAGGTCTGGGACGTCGGGGCGCGCGACAACGACAACGCCGCCTCGCCCGACGGCGGGTTCCCGGCGCCAGCCGACGCCGACCTGACCCTCCGCTCGTCCGCCTACTCCTACCAGGTCGAGGTCTCCGACTCGTTCGAGACCACCTGGTTGCCCCTGCGATATGTCCCCACCGGATTGGATATCGGCGAGGGCAGCTGGCGAATCAACCGAACCCACCTCGACGTCTATGCGACATCGGACGAGTCCGCCGCCGGCATGTCCTACGGGTTCACTGCCGACATCATCGAACCGACGAAGCTCGAGATGCGGAGTACGGTCGCTCCTCCGCCCGAATACCAGCAGTTCCTCGACTATCCCGCCGATCTGCCGGGCGTGTTCGCCGACACCGCCCGACGCGTCACCGCCGGCCGGGACACGGCGTTCGACAAGGCGCGGGCGCTCGAGTCGTATTTCCACAACAGTGACACCTTCGAATACTCCATCGAGCCAGAAGAGGTCAACACCGGCAGCAACATCGACAGCCTCGCCACGTTCCTCGCCGACGACAAGACCGGCTACTGCGAGCAGTTCGCCGCGTCGATGGCGATCATGGCCCGAACGCTTGGCATTCCGTCCCGCGTGGCAGTGGGCTTCCTGCAGCCGGAACATGTCGAGGGCAATACGTGGGAGTTCAGGGGAACCGACATGCATGCCTGGCCGGAGCTCTACTTCTCCGGCGTTGGCTGGGTTCGGTTCGAGCCGACGCCGCAGACGCTCGACACCATCGGTGCGACACCGTTCGAATTCTCCAACAGTGCGGAGGGCACCAATCCGACATCGTCTGGCGGCACGTCGTTCTCGGCTCCCTCGCGGACCCCTCAGAGCGCGGGCCAGCCGAGGTCCGAGGCCGCGGGCGGCGGTGGCGGCGGAGGCTCCGACGGTCCGACGACGCTGTTGTGGGTCATGCCACTGATCGTGCTCGGCGGCGCGTTACTCATGTGTCTCCCCCGGATCGCGCGGTCGCTCGTCCGCCGCCGCCGATGGGCCCGCGCGGACGGACCCGCGGCGACCGCCGAGGCAGCCTGGGCCGATCTGCGCGACCGTGCGTTAGACCTCCGCATGGAGTGGGACGCCGGAGCGACTCCGCGGACCATCGGGCGCTCTCTGCGCCAACACCTCCCGCACGGCCTCGACCCGCACGGACCCGTGGTTTCGGCCCTCAATCGCTTGGTTCTCGCGATCGAGCAGGGCCGGTACGCACGGTCGATCCGGCAGTCGGACGATCTCCGGGAGGCCGTCGACACCGTGGTCGAGGTGCTCGCTGCCGGGCGGACCCCCCGGCAGCGCTTCCTGGCCCGTTGGCTGCCAGCCTCGCTGTTCCGGGCGCGACGTCGGACGACGGTGCGCAGCGAACGGCTTGGAGAGCTGTTGGTCTCGGTGGAGGACTGACGAGCGATCGGAGTCAGCCGAAGGCTAGAAGCCGTCCTCACGACGGCGACGCCACCGCTCTTCCATGCGCTCGATGAACGATCCGTGTGAGCGAGCTCGACGGCTTGACGACTCCCCTGCTGAGGACCCCGCGGCCTCAGCCGTCTCATCGCCACCTTGCTGTACTCGGCGCCACGCTGTCACGAAGAGGTAGGCCGAGACCAGCATCAAGACAAAACCGATGACGGCCACCGCTGTCAGGGCAGCGACCGCTCCGACCATCAGCCCGGCGATGCCGGCTAGAAACCCCAGGACCGCCAAGATGGCGTGTCGTCGACTCCGTGCAACGAGTGCCGAGCCGCGCAACGCCGAGGCGAACTTCGGATCCTCGGCTACCAGCGCCTGCTCCATCTGCTCGAGCAGCCGCTGCTCTTCCTCAGAGAGCGGCACGGTGTCCTCCTGCACTCTGCATCGGGTATCTGTCTGCCTCGATACCTCGTACTCCCAGTCTAAGCAGCGCCTGGTGATCCGGAAACCCAGGACCCGCGAATGTCGTGACCGCGACAACCTTTCCTTGGACCGTTGCGTCATTACGATGCGTCAGTCACCGAGATGCGCCGGTTTCGTCACCATAAGGTGGCAGTACACCATACGGAGGACCCATGTCGAAAAGCGTGCGGCTGGCTGGTGCCACGATCCTGACGTTCGGCCTAGCCGCCGGGAGCCTGGCCGTTTCCATCACATCGACGGCCTCGGCCGCGTCGACAGGCAGTACGACCATCGCGGCCCGCGTCGGCCAGGCCGCTGAAGGTGGTCAGGTCTACAAGCCGCGGAAGCGGTTTGCCCGCGAGTTCACCCGGCGCGGTGACCGGGACGTCTCACCTCGTGACATCGAGCATGTCCGCGAGCTGCAGTACCGGCTCCGCTGGGCGGGCGTCTACCACGGCCCGGTGACCGGGACATTCGCTCACCGGACGTACCACGCCTGTCTCTTATACAC
>JBKOYM010000013.1:0-5749 GCA_046725375.1 Actinomycetota bacterium | reverse complement strand
CGGGGCCGGGCCTCGCGACCTGAGTTCTGGTGGTTCGCGCTCCTCTACTACCTCGAGATCTTCGCGCCGGTCGTGGCGTTCCTGTTCATATCTGAGGACTCTGACTCCTTCAACCAAGCGACGTTCCACAATCCGGGTACGAACGGGACTGGGCTTGTGTTCGGACTCATCCTGTCTGCGGCCTTCCTTGCGCTACTCATCCCGTACCTCGCGGTGGGCACTCGTCGGCTACACGACACCGGGAAAAACCCGGGTGGTGGTGGTTCCTCACGCTTGTTCCCTTCGGCTCGATCATCCTGATTGTGTTCTGGGCAAGCGAAGGGGACAAAGGGTCGAATCTATACGGGCCGCCTCCTGGTGCCCAAGCGGTACAGCCCCCGGGCCCTTTGCCGCCGCCCCGGGCTCTTTGCCGCCGCCCCCCCCACATTCTCCGCAGTGAGGCTGGGGGCTGCTTCCAGTTGGCTGGGGCCAGTAGACCGCGCATGGCCGCGTGACGCCGGTACGACCGCGTAGCTGCGGTCATGAGACCCGACGAGCTTGAGCGCCGGCTTCGCGAACGCCCGGAGGCTCCCGGCCCGGCTCCCTGCGCCAAGTTGCTCCACGTCCTCATGCTCCGGCCTTTGATCGAGCCGAGCGGATCGGCGAGTTCTGGGATTCCCAGTGAGCCGCACCTTCGCCGGGCTCCTGATCGACTGCGAGGACCGGATCCTCCGGGCGGTGCTGGTCGGGACGTTGCGAGAGGGTGACCGGAACGCGTAGACCCTCAAGGGGGAGGACATTTGTCCACCACGGGCTGCGGTCGAACGGTTCATGCCGGCGACTTCTGCGGCCTACTCTCGGATGAGCTGATCAACATCGAAGACGTTCGGCAAGAGGAAGTACCCGACGAGCACGAGCGCGATCAGACAGACGGCAACGACCACACGAGTGAATCGGTCACCGGGCCAGACTGCCGCCCCCACGACCACCGCCGCGGACAGGCCGACCTGAAGCCAGACTGTCGTGTACTGCACGTCGCCAAGCACGAGGTCAATCTGGCACCTGGGACCGCTCTGATACAGCCGTCGCCCGGATCGCCACGAGTACTTCATGGGAGTTGATCGACTCGTGCTCGAGGACTTCGAGCGATCTGACCGGATCCGCGAGTTCTGGGGCTACCCGGGAGAGTCGCGCCTTCGCCGGGCTACTCATCGACTGCGAGGAGGACCGGACCCTGCGGGCGGTGCTGGTCGACTTCACTGGGTCTCAGGGCTCGGGATAGGGCCCGGTCAGTGGGCTCACAGAGAACCCGCGCCGCATGGCGAGTCGACGAACAGGCGATGAGAACGCGCGGCTGCGTGATGCGTCGCCACGCGGCGCGCTTGTCGGCCGTGCTCGGAAGATAGGAAGGGGCCCTAACGACCGAACAGCGTCAGGTTGAGCGTCTTCTCACGGGAGCCGGTCCCGTCCTCCCACCGGAGCAGTACGTCGACCGAGGGCGGCGTCCCCATGACCATAGCGGCGATCGCGTACTCCTGGCCGGGATCCAACGAGATCGGGAACGAGTGCCCACTCTTCATCAGATCGGGAGCGTTGCCCTCGATCGGACCGACCAGCTCGACGGTCCTTCCTCCGCCCTGGCTTGTCCGGCGTTGCTGAGGACGAGCTGACAGTTCGTATGGGCGGGGGTAGTGCCCGAGAGGTAGCTCTCGAACCTCGCCCCGACGTCCGCCTGCAGGCTTGAGGCGACCTCCTCCCGCCTTCGGTCCTCCTCGATCGTGGCGAGTCGTTGCTGCAGCCCGTGCTGTCGGAAGAACGAGTAGATGTCTTGACACCGCCCCGCGAGTTCATGCCCTGACGGCTCGTCTGCCGCTTGACGAGCCACGCGGCCTGGCCAACGCTAACGGGTCCGTAACGCCCGCCCTGCTTGGGGGGTTCATGGTCCGAGATGCGCGACGTGACACTGCCGATCGAGGCTCGGACGTTGTCTGCGGACTTCGAGTCGTTCTTCCGAGCCGAGTACCGCTCGCTCTGTCAGGCCCTCGTCCTGCTGGTCGGTGACGCGCTCGAGGCCGAGGAGATCGCCCAGGAGACGATGACGAGGGTGCTCGAGCGGTGTGCGATGAACGGCACGGCGCCGCGCGCGCGAACGTCGTGATCGTCGCGACGGCCACACGCGGCTACATCATCTACCTCCACGAGGCGTATTAGCGGCGCCGCCAGGCGACCTACGACACGCACTGGTTCGAGCGGGTACTCCTCAAGACGGTCGACCTGCGCCCGGAGGATGCGCTCGACGCGTTGAACCCCTCGGAGTCTCCGTAGGCCGGGCCGAGCACCATCGAATTCGGTTCGCGCGCGTGCTGGAGACCGCAGCCGCCATCGTGGACTCCCTCGAGTTCCACGCACAGTCGATAGTCATGCTTGGCTTCATAGTGCCGCACCCAAGTAGACGAGGTGACCGCCGGGATCCCGGATCCGCGCAACTCGCTCCCCCCAGGGTTGGTCTTCGGGCTCGCCGACCACCGGAGCACCGGAGGCACGCAGCCGTTCGAACACGATATCCACGTCATCGACGTAAACCCAGAAGCCGAAGCGATCCTCGCCCGCCGCGCGGACAGCGCCGATGCCGATGCCGGAGCCCGCTCGGGACATGGTGACGTAGTCGGGTTTGCCTTCAGCCGGGAACCGATAGGTCTGGGAGAACCCCAGGGCTTCATAGAATGCCCGCGCCGCCGGAACGTCATCGACGTAGATGATGGGGAAGGCTCGTTCACTCATCGGATGATCACCTCCTAACTCGGATAAAGGATCACGTCATGGCCGCCTTCAGTTCTCGGTCTAGCGATCCTCCGGACGGCACCACTCTCGAAAACTCATCGGCGGATCGAATTTTCGCGCCGAAGGGCGAGCCGGCGGTGTGGGTGAGCGGGTTAGGCTCCTCCAGAGCGGCGTAGCGCGTCCACGAAGTCTCCAGCGTCAGCAGGCTTACGGAATCTCAACCTTCGAAGATCGCCACGGATCAGCATCTTCACGGTGCGATCATCAGGGCTACGCGGAAGCAAGGTGACGTCCTTGAGGGCGACTTCTCGGGCAATCTCTGGCGGTGGAACGGCGTCGAAGTTCATTACGTGGGGGTACCTAGACTTACGTGTCCGGCCTGAGTAGGCAGCGTCGGCATGAACGATGAAGATTCGCCGGTTCGTGACGACGGCATAGCCTTGTTTGCCGAGGATGCGCCACCGCGCAGGAGGTAGGTCCAGGATCGCGCGAGCGACGAGCAGCTGCTCGCTGTCCGTCAGCTGAGCCGTGATCCATGCACGGTGTTCCGCCGCGCTATAGCGCTCCCCGAAACGGATCACGTCCGTCACGACACAGGCGTTATCGGCGAACGTGCTCGGCCACTTCAGCGCGCGAGGGGACTCGGCGTCTCGGCGAGAAACGGCGAGCCAGCGGTCTGGTCCTCGTGATCGAATGCGAGAGGATCGGACCTGCCATGGCTCGTGTTGGCCCTCACGTCCGCGGCGTTGTACGCCCGGATGGTCCGCGGCAACCTGATCGAGACGATGAACGAGGACTACATCCGGACGGCCCGCGCCAAAGGCCTGTCGGAGAAGCGGGGATGCGCCTTGCGGACTGAGCGTCGCCCGCCACAGAGGAGGATTCGTGCAGGCGATCGACCATGCTCCCGTTATCGTCCTGCTGGGCCCCCTTCTTCACGACCGAATGTCGTCGACCCCGATCGCCCCAGTCTTGGGTGGCCTGGCGGGTCCATGGGTATCGCTTCCGATCCTGAAACGACTGCAATCAACCTGACGTCTACAAGCTCTGTTGGTGCGATGGTCTGTAGGCGGGTGCCCGTCCGATGCGGCTTCAAGACAGTCGGCACTAGACCGATGAGGTGTATGAGATGAAGGTGCTCCCACCGTGGAAGCTTGCGGAACGTGAGGAGTGGGCAGAGACCCACCCTTGGCTGGCGGGCTTCTACGTCGGCCTACTGGTGTCGCTGTTCTTCGCCGTCTACCCCACGATCATCGGCGGTACTGAACAGCTCTATCCAGCCGCCCTCGTCGGACTGGTTTCCTGGCCGCTCTTCGTCGTCGGCGTGAAGCTCCGATGGGGGCAACGACCAGACGCCAAAGCTCATCCGCCGCCCACCTATCGGAGGATGTGGAGCCGAATGTCGGACGCCTGGCTCTCGTTTTTCATGTGGGCGGGATTGTCCGTTGTCATTCTCACCCCGTATTTTCTCCTCACCGGAGCTGTTGGAACTGCCGATGGGCTCATCCGACTCATCCCCGCCGCGTACTTCGCGCTCAGTACCTGGATGGAACGCAGGCGTCGGAGGCGACCCGACTAGCTTGTCCACGATGTCCTTTCGGCGGAACGCGACACCGTGCCATCGGAGGCGGAGCTGCTCGCCGAGGCCGACAGCGACGAGAACACGCGACTGCGTGATGCGTTCGCCCAGGCGCCGCGCGTGTTGGCGGCGCTCGGAGGGTGATGGGTACGTCCGCCTCTGAGACACGCTGGCAGGCGTTCACCCGCTCGGCCTTGTCGCCTGATCCTCGGCGGGATCCTGCTCGAGTTCCCGTTGTATCGCGATCAGCCGCGCAGTGCGGGTTCGCGATTGTCATGGTCGGCAACGAGATTGACGAGGACACCCAATGGTGCAACTGGAGCCTGTCGAGCGTATCGCTTCCCGACCCTGGGGAAAAACTTGAAGGTAACCAGATGGATGGCGATGGTGTTCATCGCAATTGGATTCCTCGCGACCTCCTGCTCCGACTATCGCGACGCAATCGTGTTCAACCCCTGTTCAAGTTCTGCTCGCGTGAGCTTCTCCGGAACCGAGCGAGCTGCCAGTAGTTCGGTAGGCTGGTTTGGCTATTCGACGATTCCTCCAGAGCGAGCAGTCACCTTGGATGACAAGCTGGCAGATGTAGGTGATGAACCTTTCTGGTTCCGGATCGAGTTCCGCAGCATCGCACCTCATGTGGAACCGATTCCTCTTCCTTTCCCGCCAGACGATGCGCCAATACCGGTGCTCATACCTGCTCGCCTGTGCCCGTAGGGAAGGTGGATCGGCGTGAGTGCACAGGTATCTCCTCGGAAACTGACTCGCGTTCACTCGTACCAACTACCTGACGCCGCGACAGTCGCTTCGAGTCCGCTGTCCAGAGCGTGGCGCCCGGGTGTTCCACCTCGACGATTGTTCTCTCGCGTGCGACCTTCGCCCGCGCGCATCGTGACGGGCGAAGTGATCTTGCACTCCGATCCCGACAATGACGCGCGGCTCGAGGCGTGGGTCCAGAACGTGCACGACCTCATCGCGGCTGGGCTGGGCGACGCGGAGGCGGAGTTGTTTCTGTCCGACCACGATGTTCGCGTCGGTATGAAGTCCGTGACCGAGCTGAAGGTCGACAGCGATGCGGAGCGGCAGATGGGTCTCCGACTCCAGCGGCTCACCCGTCTCCTTGATCGCATCCACTCGATGCCGGCGCGGATCGACTTCGACCCAAGCGGTGGGCTCAGTGAGGTGCCGCCTGTCGCGGGATGTGCGCGAATGTGCGCGCGTCCGTGGTCACCTGGCAGACTGAGGAAGCAAGCGTGGGCTCTGACCTGCGATTTCTCGGTGGGCGCTAGAGGATTTGAACCTCTGACCTCTTCCGCGTCAAGGAAGCGCTCTACCCCTGAGCTAAGCGCCCGAAGTCCGGCATGGTACCGCCGGGCCGAGGCGGGGACCGGAATTGAACCGGTGTAGAGGGTT
>JBKOYM010000144.1:0-70591 GCA_046725375.1 Actinomycetota bacterium | reverse complement strand
TCCTCCGATCGCGCGCTCGGACAGTTCACCTCGCCTGCCGAGCCAGAGGAGCCGGTCGAAGACCCTGCCGGGATATACGACGTGGTGCCGACGGATCCGCGTACTCCCTATGAAGTCAGGGAGGTCATTCGGCGGATTGTCGATGGCAGTCGGTTGCATGAGTTCAAGGCGCTTTATGGGGAGACGTTGGTGTGTGGGTTCGCGCGGGTGTGGGGGTATCCGGTGGCGGTGCTCGCGAACAATGGGATCTTGTTCTCCGAGTCGGCTCTGAAGGGTGCGCACTTCATCGAGTTGGCCAACCAGCGCGGGACTCCGCTGGTGTTTTTGCAGAACATCACCGGGTTCATGGTCGGTCGGGAGTACGAGAATCGCGGGATCGCGAAGGACGGGGCCAAGCTGGTGACGGCGGTGTCGTGCTCGGTGGTGCCGAAGTTCACCGTGGTGATCGGCGGGTCGTTCGGGGCTGGCAACTACGGCATGTGCGGCCGGGCGTACGACCCGCGCTTCCTGTGGGTGTGGCCGAATGCCCGGATCTCGGTGATGGGCGGCGAGCAGGCGGCGTCGGTGCTCGCGACCGTGCGGCGGGATGGGCTCGAGGCCCAGGGCGAGTCGTGGTCGGCCGAGGACGAGGAGGCGTTCAAGCAGCCGATCCGGGAGCAGTACGAAGCGCAGGGGTCGCCGTACTACTCGACCGCGCGGCTGTGGGACGACGGCATCATCGACCCGGCCGACACGCGTCGAGTGCTCGGGTTGGGGCTCGCCGCCGCCGCGAACGCCCCGGTCGCCGAGCCGACGTACGGCATCTGGCGGATGTGATGACCGACGATCCGCCCCAGATGGCCCGACCATCCGCCCCAGATGGCGTGCCGGTCCGTGAGTTTTCGACCCTGCTGGTCGCCAACCGGGGCGAGATCGCGCTGCGCGTGATCCGGGCGGCGCGGGCGGCCGGGCTGCGTACGGTGGCGGTCTACTCCGATGCCGATCGGGGGGCGCCGCATGTACGGGAGGCGGACACCGCGGTCCGCCTGGGACCGGCGCCGGCGGCCGAGTCGTACCTCTCGATCGACGCGCTGCTGCGGGCTGCCTCGGAATCGGGCGCGGACGCGGTGCATCCGGGGTATGGGTTCTTGTCGGAGCGGGCCGAGTTTGCCCGTGCGGTCGTCGACGCGGCGCTCGTGTGGGTCGGCCCGCCGGCCGAGGCGATGGAGGCGATGGGCCGAAAGGATCGGGCCCGCGACATCGCGGAGCGGGCCGGGGTGCCGGTGGTGCCGCGGTATGGGGCGGCCGGTGTGATTGGCGCGGGGGTCCCCCACGACGAACCTATTGACACTGGGGACCCCCGCGCCAAAACCGAGTTGGCGCAACCTTCCCCAGATGCGTACCCCGTACTCGTGAAGGCGGCGGCCGGAGGCGGCGGCAAGGGCATGCGGATCGTGCGCGATCCCGCCGGCCTGCCCGACGCCCTTGCCGCCGCAGGACGCGAGGCGCACGCTGCCTTCGGCGACGACACCCTGCTCATCGAGCGGTACGTCGAGCGGGGTCGTCACGTCGAGGTCCAGATCGTCGCCGACGCCCACGGCAACGTCGCGCACCTGTTCGAGCGGGACTGCTCGACCCAGCGGCGACACCAGAAGGTCATCGAGGAGGCGCCGGCGCCGACCATCTCCGGCGACACCCGGGCTGGGCTGCACGCGGCCGCGGTCGCGCTCGCGAAGGAGGTCGGCTACGTCGGCGCGGGTACGGTCGAGTTCCTGGTCGACGAGGCCGACGAGCAGGCGTACTTCCTCGAGATGAACACCCGCCTCCAGGTCGAGCACCCTGTCACCGAGGCCATCACCGGCCTCGACCTGGTCCGGCTCCAGCTCGCGATCGCGGCCGGTGAGCCGCTGCCGCCTGACCTAGGCCCGGCGACGCCCGACGGGCACGCCATCGAGGTACGCGTCTACGCCGAGGACCCGTACAACGGATTCCTGCCGCAGGCCGGCATCGCGTCGACGGTCGTGTGGCCGGAGACGGCTCGGGTCGACGCCGCCCTCGAGTCGGGCCAGGAGATCGGCACCGCGTACGACCCCCTTCTCGGCAAGATCATCGTGCACGGCACGACGCGGGAGGCGGCACGCCGGGCGCTGCTTCAGGCGCTCGACGACACGGCGATCCTGGGGCTGACGACCAACGTCGGATTCCTTCGGCAGCTCGCGGCCTCCGATGCGTTTCGGGACGCGACGATCGACACCGCTTGGCTCGACCGGCATCTCGACGAGTTCGCCCGCGAGACGCCGGACGAGATCGCCGTCATCGCCGCGTGGTGGCTAGCCGACCAGCAGACGGCGGCCGACCCGGCCCATCCGTTCGGGGTAGCCGATGGCTGGCGGTTGGCCGGCCCGGCCGCGCCCATCCTGATCGAGCTCGACGACCTCGTCGCCACTGTTGACCGGGCCGCCGGCACCGTCGCGATCGCCGACCGTACCTGGCGGATCCGACCGATAGCCGGACCGGGAGCAGCCCGCCGTCTCGAGATCGACGGCGTCATCCACGAGGCGTACGTCGAGATCGACCGGCACACCGTCACCGTCGGCTATCGGGGGCAACCGCATGTACTCGACCGGCCCGACGCGTTCGGTCCGGCGGCCGCGACGACGGTGGCCGACGGCTCGGTGACCGCACCGATGCCAGGCACGGTGCTCGACGTACGCGTGGCGACCGGTCAGCTGGTGCGCGCCGGAGACACCCTCGGCGTCATGGAAGCAATGAAGATGGAGCTGGCCCTGAAGGCCCCGTATGACGGGACGCTTGCCACCGTCGATGCCGTCGCGGGTCAGCAGGTCGGCCTCGGCGAGACGCTCTTCGTCGTCGAGGCGAGGACTTAGGCCCGGTCGCTCTCGAGACGTTCCTCCTCCTCGTCCCCGAGTAGTTCGTCCAGGGTCGCGAACACGTAGGCCTCGTCTTCGTAGCCATGCGTCATGCTGCTACAGAATGTCGGAATTTGCGTGAAACGTCCAGGCCGGGAGGTCGGATGGGTGTCGGCTCGGGCTATGGATGTCACCGGTTTTACCGCACATCCTGTTGGCTGAGCCCGGCCGCACCCAACCGGGCGGGATACGCGCAGAACCGAGTCGGCGGCGTCAGCCGGCCGCCGGCTCGAGGCGCCCCAGGATGCTGTTGAGCACCTGAGCCGGGACGGTCAGCCGTTCGTCGCCGTCGTAAACCGCCCGCAGCTCTCCGAAGGATGCATCCGGGTCACGGGTGAGGTCGGCCAGCCGGTCGAAGAACGCGAGCTCCTCGCCGACCGGATCCTGGCCCGGATCGGGCTGGCCGCCCCAGCCATCCCACGGCAGCACCTCGACACGGTTCAGCGCCGCGACGTCGCGGATCAGATCCCCTGCGACGAACCACAAGCCGCGCAGGTCCGCGAACGAGATGCCGAACCTCGTCGAGTCGACGGTTCCCTCGCGGCAGAGCTGCCACGCGTCGGCAGCGACGAGGAACTGGTCCCGCGGGACGTCGAGCGGATCGAAGGCGATGCCGAGCCTGTCCCGCCACACGTCGTCGAGCTGGGCGTCGACCAGGATCCAACGTCGCTCGGTGGCGTTCCAGTACTCGCAGACCCAGTGGTCCTCGAACGCGGGCGGATTGAAGTACGCGCCGAAGCCGCAACGGGCCCGGGCAGGCGTACCGTGGGCCCGCAGCATCGCGACCATGAGCAGGGCCCAATGCCGGCACCGACCGGCGACCCGGCGTGCCGCAGGACGGGCAGCGTCGAGCGGCCGGTCGTCGAGGGCGAAGATCCGCTCGACGATGGCGTCGGTTCGCCGGAGGTGGATGTCGCCTCGCGCGTCGTCCGAGAGGTCCACGCCGTAGAAATCGGCGGCGACCACGTCGTATATGAGCAGCCCTTGGACGATCCGGGCGAGCGCGTCCACATCGTTCGGCAGCTCGGCGAACTGCGCGACCTCGGACCGGGTCAGCACGCCCGGCCGGGCATAGAAGCGCTTCGCGTCCTCAGGCATGAGCGACCGGCTCCTGCAGCTCGGTCGTCCACCCACTCGAGTCGTCGCCGCAGCCATAGTCGAGGTAGAGCTCGCGGTTGTACCCGGTCGAGCGATAGCCGTTGGCGTCGATCCAACGCGCCAGCGTCTGGACGGTCGTCATGACGTTGTCCATCGGGCCGCGATGCACGATCGTGGCGGCCTGCTCGATAGGGGGCAGGTCGACGAGCGCGAAGTCGTACGTAGGACTCGCCACCGCGTTGACCGGGATCGCGGCGTGAACGACGATCCGATCACCGTCGGTGGCGTCCTCGTAGTACGCGACCGCCGGTCCGGTCGGCGTCACGTTGGCCCGCTCGAGTGTCTTCATGAGCTCGTCGTACAGCGGCTGAATCACCGGCCCGATCGACGCCGGCTCGAAGCCCTCGGCCGTCGCGGTGAGCTCGGCGACGCGTACGCCGGGAATCCGCTTGATCTGAACATCGTCGGTCGGCATGGCGCCCTCCTCCTCGATGAGTCGGAGCCTCGCCTCGACTTGGCGCAGCCGGTTCGTGTCGGCCGCGAGCCGCGACTGCAGGTCGGCCTCGCGGATCCGCAGCATGCCGCGCAGCTCGTCGACGGTGACCTTGTCGTCGAGGATCGATCGCACCTGTTCGAGCGTGAATCCGAGGTCCTTGAGCGCGACGATCCGGTTGAGCCGGGACAGCTGGGCCGCGTCGTACATGCGGTAGCCCGTGCCCGGGTCGACTCGGGCGGGCGGCAGCAGGTCGATGGCGTCGTAGTGGCGCAACATGCGTACCGACACCCGGCCGTGACTGGCGAAGTCTCCGATGCTGAACATGACGGCTCCTGGTCTACGGCCTCACACGGTGTCAGGGTCAACCGCGGCACCCGCGTGAGTTCCGACTGAAGGTCAGTGTCGAACCCTTCACACCGACCCTAAGTCGGAACTCACGCCGGTTTGGGCGACCGCTCTAGAGTGCCAAGAGCAGACTCGTACGAGAGGACGCCGATGGCCCTGCCGCTAGTCGTGCCCGACCCGACGCTGCCCGAGCGGGTGACGATCTATGAGGTCGGTCCGCGCGACGGGCTGCAAAACGAGTCGGCGATCGTCCCGGTCGAGATCAAGACGGAGTTCGTCGGCCGCCTCATCGATGCCGGGTTGCCGATCGTCGAGGCGACCAGCTTCGTCCACCCCAAGTGGGTGCCGCAGCTCGCCGATGCCGCCGATCTGGTCGAGCGGCTCGATCTCGCGGGTCCGACGCCGCTGCCGGTGCTCGTGCCCAACGAACGCGGGCTCGACCGGGCCCTGGCCTCCGGCGTCACACACATCGCGATCTTCGGCAGCGCGACCGAGTCGTTCGCCCGGCGCAACCTCAACTGCAGCATGGAAGAGCAGTACGCCATGTTTGAACCCGTGGTGACCCGAGCCCGTGCCGCGGGCATGCAGGTGCGTGCCTACCTGTCGATGTGTTTCGGAGATCCATGGGAGGACCTCGTGCCGGTGGAGCAGGTGGTCGTGGCCGGCCGGCGGCTGCTCGATCTCGGCGCGACCCAGCTGTCGCTCGGCGACACCATCGGCGTCGGGACCGCCGGCCATGTGAGCGCCATGATCGAGGCCTTCGGCGCGGCCGACGTCGGAGTCGAGCGACTCGCGATGCACTTCCACGACACGTACGGCCAGGCGCTGACCAACGTGCTCGCGGCGCTCCGCGCAGGCGTGACGACGTACGATGCGTCGGCCGGCGGACTCGGCGGCTGCCCGTACGCCGAAAGCGCCACCGGCAACCTCGCCACCGAGGATCTCGTGTGGCTCCTCAACGGACTCGGTATCGACCATGGCGTCGACCTCGAGACGCTCGTCCGGACCAGCGTCTGGATGGCGGGCCAGCTCGGTCGTCCCAGCCCGTCGCGCGTCGTCCAGGCGTTGAGCGGGTAAGTGTCAGGTTCCGAAGAGTGGCTCGGTCCGCAGGGCGGTGTGGCGGGCCAAGACTTCGAAGTCGCGATCTCGATGCAGCACGGCCAGATCGAGGCGCAGAGCGGCCGCGGCCACCAGGCAGTCGATCAGGCTGCGGACGGTCTCGCCGCCGCGGCGGCACTGTCGGTGAAGGGCTGCGGCGCGTTCGACGTCGGCCATCGGGGCGAGTGGCACGATCTCGAATCGAGCCAGGAGGCGGCGCCGCTGCCGCGCCGAGGCTTCGTCGGTCCGTCCGGCCAGGACCTCCATCATCACGACCTCGGGTACGACGATCCGTGATCCCTGTCGGATCGCGTCGTCCAGTCGTTCGGTCGCGCGGGTTGCCGCATCGGTCAGGAAGTCGATCCACACCGAGGTATCGAAG
This sequence comes from Actinomycetota bacterium, assembly GCA_046725375.1. GTDB lineage: Bacteria > Actinomycetota > Actinomycetes > Propionibacteriales > Nocardioidaceae > DATFRX01. The sequence goes on along the minus strand of JBKOYM010000144.1, from coordinate 64,263 downwards.
ATCACCGCTCGGCGTCTCCCTCGGGTTCGAAGGCGCTGAGCTCCTCGAGATCGTCATTGGTGTAGTCGAAGCCGCTCCCTCGCATGGCGAGCGCCTCGTCCAGCGTCATCGGCTCGTCGACCAACCGGCGCAACGCCAGATGGACGGCCGCCCGTTTGGACGGCAATCCGTACATCCGCATGGCTTCGGCAACGAGCTCGTCGTCGAGTTCGATGTTGGTCCGCGTCATGACACCATGTTACACCTCTATGTGTATCAGGCGGCTGTACGTGGAGTGGTTTCTCGTGACGACCTCGAGATCACACGACTCCGCGTCGGAATAGGCTTGGCCCACCATGAACAAGGTGTTCCTCCACGTCGGTGCGCCCAAGACCGGCACGTCGCAGCTGCAAGACCTGTTGTACGTCAACCGCGAAGGCCTGCGAGCCAAGGGGGTGCTCTATCCGGCCGAGCGATTCGATCACCACTTTCTCGGCGCGATCGATCTGCTCGGCAAGCCATGGGGTGGGCTCGAAGCCGAGGCCGGAGGCGCCTGGCGGTGGCTGGCCGAGCAGGCCAACGAGTTCGACGGCACCGTGATCTTGTCGCACGAGGTCTTCGCCGGCGCCTCGGCGAAGCAGGCCAAGGGTGCCATCGAGGATCTCGACGGCGAAGTCCATCTGGTCTATTCGGCTCGTGACCTCGCACGCCAGATCCCGGCCGAGTGGCAAGAAGGCGTCAAGCACCGGCGGCAGCTGACGTACGCGAAGTTTTGCGCCGAGATCCGATCCGAGCAGCCGAAGGCACCGATGGCGAGGTGGTTCTGGTCGGTGCAGCAGTGGCCCGCGGTCCTCGCCCGATGGAGCGCCGTGCTGCCCGCTGACCGGGTACACGTGCTGACCGTGCCGCCTTCGGACTCGCCGCGGTCGACGCTGATGCAGCGGTTCCTCGACCTGTTGGAGATCGACGCGGCATGGCTGCGGTTGGAGAGCGAGCGGGCCAACGTGAGCCTCGGCGGCGCCGAGACCGCGGTGATTCGGCGGATCAATGAGATGCTGCCGCCGGACCGACTCGAGGGCCGGGTCTATCGCCACTACGTACGCGAGGTCCTGGTGCACCGGACGCTGGCCCAGACGAGCAGGACTCCGCGCCTTCAGTTACCGCCCGACCTCGTCGACTGGGTCCACGAGACGAGCGAGCGATGGATCGGCGACATCGACGCCGCGGGCTACGACGTCATCGGCGACCTCGGTGAGCTGCGACCCCACGGCGGCGACGACCCGTGGTACGACCCGGACACCGCACCGGCTGCCGACCAGCTGCGCGTGACGTACGACGCGATCGAGGTGCTGCTTCGCGAGATCGCCCGACTCGAGTCGGAGCGGCCGGGCCGGGAGCACCCGCCGACCCGACGGCAACGGCTCAAGCGCCGTCTGGTCGCGGCCGCCGGCCGATGGCGCGTGCTGGGTTGGGCGCTCCGCGCGTACCGCAAGGTCCGCCGGCGCCGTTAGGAGACACGCCCTACATCGCTGCTCAGCCGACCCGTACGGCGATGCCCGGGTAGTCGCGCACGAGGCCGTCGGATTCGTAGACGAGGCGGGCGGCGAAGTCGAACGCCGGCGCGGTGTAGTCGTAGCACTCGCCTCCGTCGGAGTCCGCGACGCGAACGTATCGCTGCTCGAGGCGCTCAACCGCCAGGTCGACGGCCCTGACGTACGCGGCCGGCGCATCGGCAGCAGCACCCACCGCAAGCCGCATTCGACGCACCGGGAACGCGTTGGTCAGCGCCGACGACTCGAGGTCGACGTCGAGGCAGCCATCGAGGTGGCTCGTGTGCTCACCGTCGACGGTCCAACGGCCGGCTCCGTCGGTTTCGAGCACGACCTCACCGGCTCCCGACGGCGTGCGATTGGTGATCCGCGCCCGGCGAGTCCGGCCGGCGAGGTCCAGTGTGATCGCGTAGCGCACGACCCACGGCGCCGCGTCCTCGATGCCAGTGGTGCATCCCTCGATGCGATGGCCACCGTCGCCGGATTCGAAGAAGGCGACCTCGAAGCCGTCACGTGCGTCGCGATGACGCCATGCCGCCGCCGTCGGGAAGGGCATCGCAGCCCGATCGCTCAGGCCGGACGCTCGGCTGGGGCTTGACGTGGAGTACGCCGGTCGCGCAACTCGCGCTCGGCGTAGCTGCCGACCTGGTACGTCGAGAATCCGTCCGCGAAGGCGCCGACGCCGCCACCCAGCAGCGGCACCCGGCGGCCCACCATGAGCGCGGCCCGGCGGCCGGTGATCTTGGCCCACAGCTCCGCCGTCACGATGGTGCCGATCCGCTTGTCGAGCTGCGGGTCGTACATCGGTGAGGTCGCGATCGCCATCGGCGTCGACGGCATCCGCTTGCGACGGATCAGATTGTGGACCAGGTCCTCACCCAACAGGCAGGCCATGACGGCGTTGCGTACCCGCGGATCGTCGAGGTCGTAACCCCGCAGATGCGCGATGCCGGCCACGAGATGACACTGCAGCAGCGCGAGACCGGTGACGTTGGCCGGGATCATCACGGGCAGGGTGACGGCACCGCCGATGTTGGTGAGGAAGCCCTGGACTCCGGCCATCCGGATGTGGGCGTCGATCATCTCCTGTACGGCGTCCTCGACGTCACCGCGGGCCTGCACCAACCGAGCGTCGGCGGCCGCGGCCGCACCCTTGAACGGTCCGCTGCCGTCGATGGCGCGCTCGAGGATCTCGCGGACGTACGACGACGTCAGGGCCGGCGCGGTCTTGCGGGCAACCGGCATCAACGCCTTCGCGGCGGACCGACCTACGCCCATCAGTTCGACCGGTCGGCGCGCTGAATCTCGCGCCAGACCATGCGGTAGGCCTCGAGGCCGTCGCTGGACAGCGGTCGCTCGGGACCGGAGGCGATCGCGACGCGCTCCGGGACCGCACCCCAGACGGGGATGTCCTCCTGCGCCCATTCGACGATGGCGTCGCGGTAGTCGACCGTGTATGGCCGGGCCGAGCAGATCACCACGCCGGCCGGCATTCCCTCGGGAATCAGGTCGAGCGCGGCTTCGACCTGCCGGGCCTCGACACCGCCGACCCGAGTGGGGATCACGGCGACGGTCGCGTGCTCGAGCGCCTTGGCGAGCAGCTGCTCATGGGTCGGTGGTAGGTCGACGAAGACGATGTCGTCCTTGCCGACGTCCTGGAGCGTCTTCGTGAGCAGTCGGGCCGTCGGGGCCTCGACGACGTTGATCTTTTCGAAGCGGGGCTCGCTCGCCTGGGCGATCCACTCCGATGCGCTGGCCTGGGGGTCGGCGTCGATCAGAATCGGGGTGCGGCCATCGGCCGCGAGTGCCGCGAGGTAGACCGACGTCGTCGTCTTGCCCACCCCGCCCTTCAACGCAGCAGACACGACAATCACGCTGCTGAGACTAGCGTGGGTTACCTAAGATGCGCTCGTGTCAGCCGGTACGGAGTCGACCAGCGGGCGGTGGAGGACGTCCGAATGGCGAGACAATGCATCCGCCGGATCGGCGCGGTTCGCCTCGAACGCGGCGTCATCCACGCCGGTGAGATCGAACAGCGCGCAGATTCGGATCTGGTCGACCCAACCGGCAACGGGGACGATCCGCGGATTCGCCGGATGGCCGATGCGTACCTTGAAGTATGGAGCGATCTGGCCGATCCGACTGCGCTGCCGGCGGCGGTCGATCCGGCAACCCGACATTTTCGACATGATGAACTGATGCCGCAGCAGCTCTCGCCCAGTCGTTGGGAGTTCGACCCGGGCCGCTGGCCGGACGACGACTGTGTCGCCATCGGGGCCGACCTCGCCCCGTCGACGCTGATCGCGGCGTACTCCGCCGGGGCGTTTCCGATGCCGGTGGACGACGTCGCCCCGATGGTGTGGTGGTCGCCGCTGCGGCGCGGCATCCTTCGGCTCGACGACCTGCGGGTCAGCCGATCGCTTCGCCGGTCGGTGGGGAAGTACGAGATCCGGCTCGACACCGCGTTCGACGCCGTTATCGAGGGCTGCGCCGACCCGAGCCGGCCGGGGGCGTGGATCAATCACGCGATCCTCGCCGCGTATCGGGAGCTGTTCGAGGTGGGCTGGGCGCACTCGATCGAGACGTGGACGCCGGGCGGTGAGCTGGCGGGCGGGCTGTACGGCGTGGCGATAGGCGGGTTGTTCGCCGGGGAGTCGATGTTTTACCGGCAGCGGGACGCCTCCAAGGTGTCGCTGGTCGGGTTGGTCGATTTGCTGCGCGACGAGTACGCCGACCGGCGGCTGATCGACGTGCAGTGGCGTACGCCGCATCTGTCGACCCTGGGGGTGACCGAGCTGGATCGCGACGACTACCTGGCCCGGTTGCCGGCGCTCGTCAACGGCGTCCCGTTGCCGGAGCCATGGCGGTGAGGCGGACCACGCCGCGGTCGGTTTTCCATGAGCTCATGGGAAACCGCACGTACCACGGGATGTAGCCCATGAGGAGTGACAAGCTGCCATGAGGAGTGGGTCGCGACGGGACTCGCGAGGGATGCGGTCGAGGGCTCAGCTGGCGCGCGGGGCGGCGAGGGAGAAGTAGCCGTCGCCAAGGCCGCTGACGAGGGCGTCGACGAGAGCCGGCACGTCGCGGGCGTCGAACCGGAACGACCCGACGCACACGCTCTCGTGCCAAAGCGAGAAGACCACGATGCCGTCGGCGTGATGCCACGAAACGCGGAGGCTTCGGCCCTCACCGCGAGGGTCGAAATAGACCCCGCCGTTCGACGGTAACGACGCCACCTCGGCCATGCCGCTCATCGTCGCATGGCAATTGTCCGTTGTCACCGTGTCGGGTGTCGGCGCGATGCGGGACACTTGACCCGTGCCGGAGTTGCCTGAGGTCGAAGCGCTCGCCGGTGACCTGCGCGTTCGCCTGGACGGCCATACCTTCGCGCGGCTGCTGCCCGTGGCGATCAGCGCGCTGAAGACGTACGACCCGCCCATCGATGCCCTGGCGGGCGCGATGATCGACGGCGTACGCCGGCACGGCAAGTTCCTCGACGTCGAGGCCGGCGGGCTGCACCTGGTGATGCACCTGGCGCGTGGGGGTTGGCTGCGCTGGCAGGAGTCGGTGCCGTCGAAGCCGCCGCGTCCCGGTGGTAAGAGCGGCCTGGCGCTTCGGGTGTGGCTGGACGACGACAGCGGCTTCGACCTGACCGAGGGCGGCACGCAGAAGCGGCTGGCGATCTACGTCGTCCGCCAGCCCGCGGATGTGCCCGGCATCGCTCGGCTGGGCCCCGATCCCTTGGATGACGCGTTCACCCCGGAGGTGCTCGAGGGCATCCTGGCGTCGGCCGGGCGGTCGCAGATCAAGGGGGTTCTGCGCAACCAGTCGGTGATCGCCGGCATCGGCAACGCGTACTCCGACGAGATCCTGCATGTGGCCAAGATGTCGCCGTACAAGTCGGCCGCCTCGTTCGACGACGCCGATCGGGCCCGGCTCTACGACGCGATCGGGTCGACCCTGCGGGAGGCGGTCGAGCGGTCCGAAGGGATGGCGGCGGCCGACCTCAAGAAGGAGAAGAAGGCCGGCCTGCGCGTGCACGGCCGGACCGGCCAGGCCTGTCCGATCTGCGGCGACACGATCCGCGAAGTGTCGTTCGCCGACTCCTCCCTCCAGTACTGCCCCACGTGTCAGACCGGCGGTAAGCCGCTCGCCGATCGGCGCATGTCGCGGCTGCTGAAGTAACGGGTCGGTGAACCTGCACCCTGGTGGAATCTCCTACGGCGTACTAACCGTAGGAAAGGGCATGACCGGTTTGTCTTCGTATCCGACCTACCCGCCGGGCCCCGGGCGGTCGCATGTCCGCGAGCGGGACCGGACCGGCACGGTGACATCTGCCGTGATCGGGCTGGGCTGCCTGCTGGCGACCATAGCGGTGATCGCGTTCACCAGCGACGACCTGCCGTCCAGCGGTACGGCCCTCGGCGCGAGCCCCAAGGATCCGACGTCGAGCGGCCCAGTCGTCGACGCGTCCCCGATACCCGTGTCCGAACTCAAGCGTTCCTTCCCACTGCCCCCGGGCGCGGGGCCGTCGCATCTGGACCCAATCGAGCTCGTCGACGGAACCCGCGCGTACGACGTCCGGGCGCCGCTCAACGTGGTGAAGAAGTATTACGACCAGCGGCTCGCCCGGCTCGGCTACATCTACCTGCAGCCGTCTCCGACGCGTACCAGAGCCGGAGGCAGGATCATCGGCTGGGCCGGCTCCGTCGCTGCCAATCGCGGCGACTATCCCGAGCCCGTGGCGTTCATGACGCTCAATGACGACTACTTCGGTGGTGGGCCGGGGGTCGTGACGATCGAGGTGAGATTCACGTGAGCGGCAGCGAATGGCATCCGGGCCCGGCACATCCGGGCCCGGCCTCGGCTGGTCCGTCACCGGCTGGTACGCCGGCTCCCGGCCGGCCCTCGGCAGGTCCGCCGGCAGCCGGCTGGCCGCCGCCCGGCCCGCCGGCTGGCCCGCCGACCGCGTGGCCCCAGGTCGCGCCGCCGTCTCAGGTCGGTCCGCCGAGGGAGCGGTACGTGCCGGGCGTCGGTCTCGCCGTGGCGATCGCCGGCCTCGTGCTCGTGGCGCTCAGCCTGTTCGTACTGAACTGGGCAGACGTCGACGACAGTACGTTCCTGAAGCTCAGCGAGGAGGTACGAGACGCCAGCGGCGACGGGATCGACACGGTGATCTCCACGTACGCCGGGTTCGGCGGCTTCGTGCTGTTCGGCCTGGCCGCCGTCTGCGTGCTGGCGGCTGGGGTGCCGATCCCCGCGACCCGCGGCGGCGCGACGTACAACGCGATCATCGGGACCGTCATCTGCGGCGGCGCGGCCGTCTATCAGGCGGCGGCGATCACCCGACTGTTCCGCGGCCCGGCCTCCCCGAGATCGGCGCCTGGCTCGGCGTGATCGGCTACTTCGTCATCGTCATCGGCATGGTGATCGGCGCTCGAAAGGTGGCGGTATGACGGCGGCGCCGACTTGGTCCGGGGTGGCCCCGGTCCAATAGGTCGTACCGGGGCCACCCCGGGCCAGAACCGAATATGCGACTCGCGAACCAAATCTACGGAATCCGCTAGACAGACTCATAGAGTCCGATCGTGGACCCGATTCGGAATCCCTACGCACCCGGCGCGGGCCAGCGGCCGCCGGAGCTGGCCGGCCGAGAGCGGCCCCTGCAACGGTTCGACGTCACCCTGGAGCGCATCGCTCTCGGCCGGCCAGAGCGGTCGATGGTGCTGTCCGGGCTGCGCGGCGTCGGCAAGACGGTGCTGCTCAACGCCCTTCGCAGTCGCGCCATCAACCGAGCCTGGGGCACCGGCAAGATCGAGGCGCGGCCGGACCAGAGCGTTCGGCTCCCGATCGCTCAGGCCGTACACGCGGCGATCCGCGAGGTGTCTCATCGGCATCGCGATCCCGATCGGGTCGACGACCTGGCCGCCGTGGTGAAGGCGTTCGCCCTGCGTACTCAGCTCCCCGACCGCAAGGGCATCCGGTGGCAGCCGCCGACCGACGTGATCGCGGCCAAGGGCCGGGCCGACTCGGGCGATCTCGAGCTCGATCTGATCGAGTTGTTCACCGACGTCGCCACGATCGCGGCCGACCTCGGCGTCGGGCTCGCGCTGTTTGTCGACGAGATGCAAGACATCGCGCCGGCGGAGCTGGCCGCGCTGTGCGGCGCCTGTCACGAGATCAGCCAAGCGGCCGCGCCCCTGATTCTGATCGGCGCCGGCCTGCCGCATCTGCCGGTGACCCTGTCGGCGAGCAAGTCCTATGCCGAGCGACTCTTCCACTATGTCGTCGTCGATCGGCTCGAGCGGCACGATGCCGATCGGGCGCTGACCGTGCCGGCGGCATCCGAGGAGGTCGAGTACGAGTCGAAGGCGTTGGACGAGATGTACCGGCTGACCGACGGCTATCCCTACTTCGTGCAGGCCTACGGCAAGGCGGTCTGGGACGCCGCCCCGGACAGCCCGATTCGCCCGATTGATGTCCTCGAGGCGGCGCCGGAGGCCGAGGACGAGCTCGCGGTCGGGTTCTTCGGCGCGCGGTACGAGCGGGCGACACCGGCCGAGCGCGAGTACATGCGGGCGGTCGCCGACCTGGGCGCCGACTCCCACGAGGCCGTGGCGACCGCCGACGTGGCCAAGACGCTGAGACGCAAGCCCCAGAGCCTGTCGCCGGCCCGGGACGGTCTGATCAAGAAGGGCCTGGTCTTCTCCAGTGAGCGCGGCTCGGTCGCGTTCACGGTGCCGCACTTCGGTGCGTACCTACGCAGCCAACGCGCTGGAACCTGAGCACTGGGCGCCTCACCCGTCACTCGGTTACCACGTTGACGTCGTACGCCGGCACTGTGCACGCGTTCTCGTCAACGTGATAAGCCGTGTGGAGCGGGATGCGCGCCCCAGCCAGCGACCTTGCGGACGCGGATGCTTTAGGCTCGGGCGCGTCGACTGCCGGGTCGACGTAGAGGAGAGGGGCCGAGATGCAGTGTCCACGTTGTGGCTCCGAGAACACTCCGGGAGCCCGCGCGTGCTCGCGCTGCGGCCTGCCCGCGAACCAAGGAGCGATGCCTCCGCCAGGGCCGCCGTCCGGCGCACCTTATCCCGGACAGCCGACGCCGACGATGCCGCTCGCCGGCGGGCCGGGACATGCGGGTCCACCCAGGGCGCCGCAGGCTCCTCCCCCACCAGCACCTCCGCAGCGCGGTCCGTACACGGAGACTCAAAAGCTCGCCGCCGCGGCGGTTGAAAGGGAGACCGAGCAGCGCCACTCGGGCATCCTCCGGTCTGCCATGGTCGCCGCGCTGGTCGGCGCCCTGGCCGCGTTGGGCTACGCCGGGTTCGCGCTGACGCTGCGGCGCGGCGTTTACGCAGATCTCGACGACGATCCGGCCTCGGTTTCGAAGGACGACGCCGAGAGCAGCGACAACCTCAATGCGATCGGCCTCTGGGTAGCCGGCGTCCTGGTCGGCATCGCTTTCGTCCTGCTGATCATCAGCATGATCAGCGCCCGCCGCGGCCGCAATGCTGCCGGCATCATCGCGATCGTCCTCGTTGTCGCCGGCGCCGCGGCGGCGGTTTGGGGTTGCCTGGCCGTCAGCGCTGTCGACGAGATCAGCGAGGCCGGGGACGCGGTCACCGGCTATCTGGTGGCCGGACCGGGGTTCGCCGTGATGGGCATCGGCCTCATCGTCGGTCTGCTGGGGATGCGCAAGCCGCCCAGGCCGTCATCGACCGAGCCGGTGGCGCGCGCGCCGTTCCCGCAGGGTCCGTACGGCGGGCAGCCGGGTCCCTACGGCGGCGAGCAGGGTCCGTACGGTGGGCAGCCGGGTCCCTACGATCAGCAGCCGCCGCCGAGCCCGTACGCCGGCGGCCCACCGGAGTACGGCAGCCAGGGCGGTAACCCGTACGCGCGCTGACCCCCTGGGCCCATGGCGTACCGACCGCAGGTGGTCGCGCACCGCGGGGCCAGTGGCGCCGAAGCCGAGCACACTCTCTCGGCCTACCGGCGGGCGATCGACGAGGGCGCTGACGCCTTGGAGTGCGACGTACGGCTGACCGCTGACGGCCACCTGGTCTGCGTCCACGATCGTCGGGTCGATCGCACCTCCGACGGTCGCGGCCCGGTGTCGACGTTGGAGCTGGCCGACCTCGCCGAGCTGGACTTCGGATCGTGGAAGCACCAATGGCGCGATCTCGACGAGGAGGCTCCGGACTGGGACCCGGACAGTCACCGGGTCCTGACGCTCGACGCGCTGCTGTCGACGGTGGCCGCCGCCGAACGCCCGGTGTGGCTCGCGATCGAGACGAAGCACCCGACCCGATACGCCGGCCTCGTCGAGCGGCGGCTCGTGGAGACGCTGTCCCGGTACGACGTGGACGCGCGGGTCATGAGCTTCTCGTGGCTGTCGTTGCGTCGTGTCCGGGAGTCGGCGCCGTGGTTGCCGGCGGTGTTCCTGATGGATCGCGTGCCGTTGCGGTTTCGCGGCGGCGGCCTACCACAAGGGTGCGGGATCGCCGGGTACTCGATCGAGACGGTCCGAGCGCAGCCCGACCAGGTGCTGCGTACGAAGGACTGGGGGCACCAGGTGTACGTCTATACGGTCAACGACCCAGCCGACGTCGACCGCTGCCTCGCCCTCGAGGTCGACGCGATCATCACCGACCATCCCGGCCGTACTCGCGACCGCATCGACGCCTCCGCATGACGCCGGGTTTGGCGCGGGGGTCCCCTGCGACGAACCTATTGGCGCGGGGGACCCCTGCGCCAAAATGCGATTGGCGCGATCCTCCCCAGTCGGCGACGTCCCGAGTCAGCCGCGTGGCCTAGCGACCCAACTGCGAGCGCCGACGGATCGGCGACTCCTCGTCGGCGACGATGGTCTTCGGATGCCCCGTGTCGACGACCCGGCCGTCGATGTAGAGCATGTCCGGCTCGTCCGGGTCAGCGGCGATGTGGTCGACGACCACCCAGATGTTGGACCCTTCGACGAGCTCGACCAGGTCCGCTTCGGCGATCTCGCGGGCTGCCACTTGCTCCTCGGGGCCGTATCCCGCGTCCCATTCGTGTACCTCGACGTCGAGCGGCTCCCACACGGTCTCCCTCGCCTCACCCCGATGCCGCCCAGCCGGCCCTCCCCACGGCGCCTCCGGCCGACGCGTAGTCTCGGCCAGGCTGGTCCCGATCGGCTTCAGCCACGGATGTGGCGAGCTCACGGGCTGAACGCTGCGATAGAGCTCGACCTCGTCGTCGTCCAGGCCGAGTGGGTCGGGCATCCACAACGCCTGAACCTCGCCGGGCACGCCGTCGGACCGCACGGCTGTCGCCCGGCCCTGGATCATCGGCGGCACCGACCGGCCGATGTCGGCGTTGCCCCACATCGCCTGGGACTCGTCGCGAGTCAGCACGCCGTGTGAGCAGCGGCTCCGGCAATTGCTCGTCAGCTCCGCGGGAAGCACCTTGACGTCGAGATCCGGTCGCTTGATGCCGATCACCAGATGGATGCCGACCTCGCCACCGAGTCGGGCGATCGCGCCGACGCGGTCAAACGCCGGGGGATCCGACGCCCGTCGCATCCCGGCCGCCACGGCGCCGTCGCGCGCCCACCACAGCCGGATCTCCTCCTGCTGCTCGCGGTATTCGTCGAGTACGAGCAGCAGCGGCTCGAGTTGCTGCCTGCGGGTCACGCCGGCCTCGACGGCAGCGTACCGCCGGTCCATCTCGGCATGGACGTGATCGATGATCGCGACCATGCCGGGCGTGTTGGTCGGCGTCGCGAGGGCCTGGACGCCCGGCCAGTCCCGCATGCCGAGCAGCCCGGTCCGCTTCGGGTCGCACACGAGAGCCGGCCAGCCGCGCCCGATGAAACCTCGGACGATGGCCCGCAGCGTGCTGCTCTTACCCGATCGGGTCGCGCCCGAGACGAGCATGTGCGGCGACAGCTTGAGCGACCACACGACGGTACGGGCGTACTCGTCGATCGCGTACGGGATGTCGTACTCACCGCACTGGTCCAGCAGGTCGAGGTCGTACGGGATCCGGGTCGCCAAGGTCGGTCTCCGCTGGACCCGGCAGTGCGCCTTCTTGGTGACCGGGTCGGCGACCAGGTCGGGCATCGTCTGCCAGCGGCCGGGCACCTGGCGGTTGAAGGCGGCCTCGAAGTCGGCCCAAAAGCCCGGCTCGGTGTTGTCGGCCGTCGGCGGGAACGCGATCTCCAGCGAGTCGAGTCGGGACGTGCCGCGGTCGTCGATGCTGATGGTCGTGTCGACGATCTCGGCGTTGGCGCCGAGGCGCTGCCCGAGGACTACCTCCGCACAACGCACCTCGCGGGGCGCCGGCGGCGGCACTTCGGGCGGCGCTTCGGCATGCTCTAGTCGAGCCGGCGCGAGCACGATCTCGTGCCGACGGCGGTGAACGGTGCAGACCCGCATCTGGATCATGAAGATCCGGCCGGCGGCGTACGAGATCTGGTCCAGCAAGGTCGGGTCGGCGAGTGAGAACGACACCGGTGGGCACACGGTCACGCGCCGCGGCGGGTCCTGACGGCGTGCTCCCACCGGCCAGCGAGCGTGGACCAGCCGGCGGACCCGGTCGCTCGACGCGTTGCCGAGACCGACGAGGGAGGCGATGCGTACGGCGGCCGCGACCTCTTGACGGCCGCGGCTGCGCGTTCGGGCGCCGGCGCCGAGTGCGAGGACCGCGACACTGACGCCGAGTCCGAGCATCGGCCGTGGCCACTCCGACTGGCCCGCCACGCGGGCAATCCCGGAGGCGACGGCTCCCACCGCGATGGCGAGGAACGCGAACTGGAACCAGCCGGCGCCTTCCGGCGGTACGGGCGCGGCCGAACCCGACCGCAGCCGCGCGGCGGCGATCGGGTCGGTGACCGGCTTGGCGACCGGCCGGGTCGGGCTTGCCACCACGAACCTCCTAGGCCCCGCTGTCATTCGCTAACGGGCAGCCCGACCTGATCGGTGTGACAGTGGCCGCCAGGTTTCCTCGGAGTTCTCATGATTTATCGTGGTCGGACGTCGCTTGATCGGGCGCGGGTTCTTCCCCATTTCAGCGGGTCGACGACCTCTGGATGGCTGACGCCCCTATGATGCGGTTCCTTCCCATCCGTAACAGCTCGACACTTAGGGGACGACAAATCAAGCTTTGCGACGTACTGTCGACCAAGACCTGATAGTGACAGCGCGTGAAAAGACGACTACGAGAGGTGGCCACACCCCAACCGAAGCGTGGATGGAGGCACGTGATGTCCGGCAGACGAGGGGCCGCCACACTCGTGAGCCTGGCGGTGGCTGCCGCATTGACCGGCTGCGACGGGGACGGCTCATCGGATGCCGATGTGTTGTCAGCGGAGCCGACGCGGACTCCGCTGACCGCATTGACGAGCCACAAGCTCAGCAGCTACTCGGGTACGGAGAAGGCGGCCTATCAGGACGCCGTCTCGGCCCTGAAGCGCAACCTCCGCGTCGGCCTCCGGGTTTATCGCGAGGGTCGGGCGACGTCCGCCGCCCGACGGGCCCTGGAGTCGATCTACGCAGGTCAGGAGCTGGAGGACGAGTGGGAGACGCTGCGCGACATGGAGGCTGACGGCGGCTATCTCGACGGATCGGCCAAGGTCGCCTGGACGCGGCCGACCCGGATCTTGCTCGATGACGACGACGGGACGGTCAACCTGCTGGCCTGCGTCGATCGCCGCGACATCCGGGCGTACGAGCGGGGTCAGGGAAGGATCGCGCGGCCCGACACCGCCAAACGCGCGGTCTTCGCTATCACCGTCGACCTCGGCGCCGGCGGTGTCTGGCGGGTGTCAGACGGAGAGGAGACGGATACATGCTGAGACGGCAGGTGGCGGCGGCCGGAAGTGCCTTCGTGGCCGCACTCGCCGTTGGCATGGCCCCGGCCGCAGCCGATGGCGGCGGTGACGATGCCGGCTGGGGCGGCGGCAGCATCTGGGGGTCGGTCGACGAGGAGTCGCAGGACTCCGATTCCCGTGGTGGGTCGACCGATAACGGCAGCGACGACGACTCGACGAGCACCGATTCGTGGATCTCATCCGGCGGTAGTGGCGACACCTGCGGATCGGACAGCAGCAGCCTGACCCTCGAACTCGCGGGACTGCAGGGCAACTGCGCGATCGCGCCGGCCCTCGACGCTGGCACTCCGGGATACGTGGCTCCGCCGGACGCCGAGGCCGAGGCCGAGAAGGCGTTCGACCGGACGCCGCTCGCGACCGCCGACATCCAGATCGCGCCGGGTCCGCCGCTGCCGACGTACCCCAACCTCGAGACCTGGGTGTGGGTGCCGCGAGAGCAGTGGCAGACCCTGACCCTCACGGTCACCGCCGGAGCGACGACGGTGCACGTCGAAGCGCGTCCGGTACGGATGGAGATCGACTCCGGTGAGCGCGACCAGATGAAGTACTCGTCGACCGCGATCGACCCGACGTTCGTCTGCTCCGGCCCGGGCCGGGTGTGGCACGAGTCGTACGGCGACGACGCCGAGACTTCGTGCGGCTACACGTACATGACGACCTCGTCGCACAATCCGGCCGGCGGTGACGCGTACCACCTGACCGGCTCGATCGTCTACGAGGGCTCGTGGACCTGTGTCGGCCAGTGCACGTCGGAGGGCGGCTCGCTCGGCGAGGTGTCCGGACCCACCGGCAACCAGGACGTTGAGGTCCAGGAGCGCCAGAGCGTGGTGGTGAATGGATGACCGTCCAACAGCAGCCGCCTCCGTCGCCGTTCACTCAGGGTCCCCCTGGCGACGGCGTCCAGCGGCCGACCACACGCCAGCAGCGCCGTGAGGAACGAGCGCGGCAGCGGCGGGCCGAGAAGGCTGCCGCAGCCGAGCGGCGTCCAAGTCGACCGTACGGCCAGATGCTGCTTGCACTGCTGCTCATCGTGGGCTGTGCGCTCGGGGCGGCGGTCGCGTTCGCTCGCGCCGGCGACACCACGTCGGTCGTCGTGATGAGCGACGGCGTCGCCCGCGGCGAGACGATCGGCCGCGAGGACCTGACGACGACGCGGGTCTCGGGCGTCGACGACGCGATCCCGGCCGACGAGCTCGACGACCTGGTGGGTCGGACCGCGACGGTCGACCTCCTGCCCGGTCAGATCGTGCTGACGGAGGCGTCGACGGCCGACCCGGTTCCGGCTCAGGGCGAGGCACTGGTCGGAGTAGCGCTGGAGCCGTCGCAGGTGCCGGCCGATCTGGGTCCGGGCGACTCCGTCATGGTGCTCGCGGCGCCGGAAGAGGGTGCCGATCCGAAGGCCGACGGCGCCGAGCTCACGAACGGGCTGGTGTATTCGCTCAGCGACACCGAGGTCGTCGGGACCGGCGGTGGTGTCGAGCACGTGACCCTCATCGTCCCGCAGGCCGACTCCGCGTCGGTCGCGCTCTATGCCTCGGCGGACCGGATCGTGCTGGTCGAGACGGCCGCGGCCGGGGGTGGTAGCTGATGCTCGTTGCGGTCGCTGGCGACAAGGGCTCGCCAGGAGCGACGACCACGGCGGTCGCGCTCGCGGCCGCGTGGCCCGGATCGGCGGTGGTCGTCGAGGCCGATCCCGGTGGGGGCGACCTCGCGCTCCGCTTGCGGCTGCCTTCGGGTGAGGCGTTGCCGCCGACGCCGACGGTGCTGACCTTGGCCGCGGCGGCCCGTCAACACAGCGACGACCCCCAGCTCGTGGTCCGGCACGCGTCCGGCATGTCCGATCACATGGGGGTGATTCCGGGTCCGATGATGGCCGAGCAGTCCGCCGGGATCGCCGGCTCGTGGGACCAACTCGCAGCGACCCTGTCGCGATCGGCGGTGGACCTGATCGTCGACGTCGGGCGGCTCGACACGGGGTCTCCGGCGATGGCGGTGGCGGCCGCCGCCGACGTCGTGGTGATCGTCGGCCGACCGACCGCGGCGGGCGGGTTGCGGCTTCGAGAACGGGCCAAGGCGCTCGGCCCGGCCCTCTCGGCGCGGCGCGGCCGGCCGGCGATGATGTGGCCCGTTGTCGTGGCACCGAGCCGGCACGCCGACGACTACGAGGCCGACCTGCAGCATCTGCTCAACGCGGCCGGCGTACGTCCGGTGGGCGTCGGCCACATCCTGTACGACGCTGCGGCCGTCGTACGACTTGAGGCTGGCGAAAACCCGACAGCTCGGCTGCTGCGTACACCGCTGATGCGGTCGGCCAAGAACCTCGCCGGCCTGCTGATCCCGCTCGGCGTCCGCCGCGAAGTCCCCGCGCCGGAGCAGCCGAACGAGGATGAGGGGCCCGCACACCGCCTGAGTTCGCAGGCGGTGATCTAGGTGTCGCTCAACCGGGAGCTGGTGTTGCGGCTGCAGGCCGAGGTCGGCGAGCGGCGTACGGCGCTGCGCCAGGCTCGCCGGGCACAGCGGCTGCCCGACCTGACCGGCGAGGCCGACCGGCAGCACACGCGACCGATCATCCGCGACGTCGTCGAGGGCTACTCACACCGCCTGTTCGAGGGCACCGGGACCGCGCTGACCGACGCCGCGCAGTCCGAGCTGGTCAAGGCCCTCGACGCCCGGCTGTTCGGCGCCGGGCCCTTTCAGCACCTCCTCGACAACGACAAGGTCGAGGACATCCACTGCAACGGCTACGACAGGGTCTTCGTCCGGTACGCCGACGGCACCGACGAGCAGGTCCAGCCGTTCTGCGAGTCCAACGAAGAGCTGGTTCAGATTCTGCAAGACCTGGCGAGCTACACCGGACTGTCGAGCCGGCCGTTCGACACGTCCAACGTCGAGCTCGACCTGCGGCTGCCCGACGGTTCGCGGCTGTCGGCGACCCAAGGTGTGTCGCCGTGGCCGACCGTGTCGATCCGGCGGCACCGCCATCCGATCCTCGACCTGGCGCACGAAGAGGAGCTCGGCACGGTCGATCCGGAGCAGGCGATCTTCCTGCGCGCCGCCGTCCACGCCAAGAAAAACATCATGATCGCCGGCGGCACCGGCGCCGGAAAGACCACGCTGCTGCGCGCGCTCGCCAGTGAGATCCCGCCGGCCGAGCGGCTGATCACGGTCGAACGCACCCTCGAGCTGGCGCTCCATGAGGACGTCGACGCACATCCCAACTGCGTGCCGTTCGAGGAGCGACAGCCCAACGCCGAGGGCGAGGGCGGGGTGTCGCTCGCGACCCTCGTCCGCCGGTCGCTGCGGATGAGCCCCGACCGCGTCATCGTGGGCGAGGTACTCGGCGACGAGGTCGTCACGATGCTCAACGCGATGACGCAGGGCAACGACGGCTCGCTGTCGACCATCCACGCCAACTCGGCGCTCGAGGTCACGCCCCGGCTGTGTGCGTACGCCATCCAGGCCCAGGAGCGGCTGCCGATGGAGGCGACCCAGATGCTGGTCGCCGGCGCCCTCGACTTCATCGTCTTCATGCGCAAGGTGTCGTCGCAGCAGCGGGTCGTCGAGTCGATCCTCGAGGTCACCGGGTACGACGGCGAACGGGCTACGCACTCGCACGTGTGGGCCGCGCCGCAACTCGGCGAACGCGGCGTCCGGACGGCGGCCCAGATCACCTGCCACGACGAGCTCGTCGCGGCTGGCTGGAAGCCGAGCGGCTGGGGACAGGGGGTCGCCTGATGACGCTGCTGGGGTTGGGCGGTTTCGTTCCGAGGCCACCCCGGAACGAAACGAACGGCGCGACCGCGAGTCGGGACGCCACATGATCGGCCTCGTGGCCCTGCTCGGAGCCGGCGTCGCGGCTGGCATCGTGGCGCTGGTCGCCCTCGCCCGCGGCCGACGACTGACCCTGCCGGAGCTGAAGCCGAATGGGTTGTCGGAGGCCGACCGGCGGCGGCTGAACTATGGCATCCCGATCATCGTCGTCGTCGCGTTGGTGACCCGGTGGCCCGTGGCGGTGTTGGCCGCCATCGTGATCCTGCTGCTGTGGCCGCGCATCGCCGGCGCGTCCGGAGTCGGGCAGGCCGCCCTCGACCAGCTGGAGGCACTGGCGATCTGGACCGAGTCGATGCGCGACATCACCCGCGCGTCGACCGGGCTCGAGGAGGCCATCCCGATCACCGCGGAGTCGGCGCCCGATGTACTTCGGCCCGCGCTGCGACGGCTGTCGGATCGGCTGACCGCCCGGATTCCGCTCGACTCGGCGCTGCGCGATTTCGCTGCCGACGCCGATGACGCCGGGGTCGACTACGTCGTCGCGGCGCTGATCCTGAATGTGCGGACTCGCGGGCCGGAGCTCGCGGCGGTACTCACGCGGCTCGCCGATTCGACTCGGGCCGAGCTCGCGATGCGGCAGGAGGTCGAGGCCGAGCGCCGTCGGCTTCGCCGGCACACGTGGATCATGTTCGGGATCGTGTCGGTCTGGATCGCCGCGCAGCTTCTGGTCGCGCGCCACCATTTGGATCCGTTCGGGCAGCCGGTCGGGCAGGTCGTACTCGCTGGCATCGTGGCGATGTGGGTCTTCGCCGCGGTCCGGGCACGGACCCTGTCGGAGCCGGTGCGGCCGCCGCGGTTCCTCACGTCGCCGGACCTTGTCGGAGGCGGTGGATTCCGATGACGGGCTGGGTGGTGCTCTGCGGAGGTGGCGTGGGTCTCGGACTCGCGTACCTCGTCATCCTGCTGCGGCCGGCGAAGGCCGACCTGGTCGGCGCCGCCCAGCGCTGGGAGGCGTCGCGCGCGACCTCGGCCGTTCACACCCCGATGGGCGGTGCACAGCGCGGCCTGCGCGTCAAGGCGGGTCGGATGCTCGCGATCCGCCTCGGCCGCCGCGGCGTTCAGATGAACCGGGTCCGCCAGGATCTCGCGATGGTCAACCGAGACCTCGAGGGCTTCTTGGTCTCGACCGCGCTCAAGAGCCTCGTGGGCTTTGTCGCCCCGGCGGCGCTGTTCACCGTCCTTGCGTCCATCGGCGCGACGCCGCCGACGACCGCGCCACTGGTCTTCGGTCTGATTCTCGGCGTCGGCATGGTGTTCGTCTCGATCGAACAGCTGCACCGCGAGGCCGGCGCCCGCCGCGAGGAGCTCCGCCGGTCGCTGTCGACCTACCTCGACCTGGTCGCGATGGCCATGGCCGGCGGGCGCGGGCACCCCGAGGCGCTGCCGATGGCCGCCCAGATCGGCAGTGGCTGGACGTTCGAACTCCTCGAGGACACCGTTGTCGGCGCAAGAGATGCCGGCACCACGCCGTGGGCGGCGCTCGGCGACCTCGGCCGTCGCTGCGACATCAGCGAGCTCCGCGACCTCTCGGTGGCGCTGACACTCGTCGCGGACAACGGTGCGCGAGTACGGGAAACCCTGATGGCCCGAGCCGAGTCGCTGCGCCAGTCCAGGATCACCGCCGCTCAAGAGGACGCGAAGAAGCGATCGGACTCGATCGAGTGGAACCAGCTCGTCGTCGCGGCTGGGTTTGTGGTGTGGCTGTTCTACCCCACGGTCGTCAATCTGTTTGCGAGTTCCTGAATGTGCGGGACGTAGAGGAGGAAGAGATGAACGGAGTGGTAGCAGTCTGGGCCTGGCTGCAGACCCGACTGGCCTCCGCGCGCCGCGCCGAGGACGGCTGGGGGGCGGTCGAATGGATGGTGATCATGGTCTTCGTCGTGGCGCTGGCCTACACGGCGAACCAGGCGGCTGGTGGCTTCCTGCAGGACAAGATCGGCGAGCTCAAGTCCAACTGAGGACATCGACGATATGAGCGGACGACGCGTATGCGATGAAGCGGGGGCGAATTCGATCGCCTTCATCATCGTCATGCCCGTCTTGATGCTCGCCCTGATCGCTGGCGTGCAGTACTTCATCAAGGTCGACGCACAGCGCACCGCCGAGGCGGCAGCCGAGGAGGGGGCCGCTGCCGCGCGCCGGTTCGACGGGTCTGCCGAGGCTGGTCAGGCCCGGGCGTACGACTTCCTCAACGACGTCGACAACGACTCGCTCGGCGACGTGGAGGTCAGCGCGACCCGCGACGGTATCGAGGCGTCGGTGACTGTCACTGGTACGGCCGACGGGGTCGACCTGCTCCCGTTCATCGACCCGGACGTGTCGGCGACGTCGACCGGGCCTGTCGAGCGGTACACGGAATGAGGGGCCTCGAGATGTGCCGTCGCGGTCCTACCGAGAACTGTTGGCGGGAAACTGCAGGCCCGAGGGCAGAAATGGTGCAGTTGTACGCCAACAGATCGGGTCCGCGGCGCGACGAGCGCGGGGCGATCCCGCTCGAGCTCGTCATCATCGCGCCGATGCTCGCGGTGCTGCTGGCCGTGCTCGTCTTCATGTGGCGAGTGTCCGAGGCGGGCAACCAGGTGACCGCTGCGGCCGCCGAGGCGGCTCGGGCCGCGTCCCTGGAACGCGATGTCGACGCGTCGGCAGCCGCCGGCCAGGCCGCGGCCGCCCGGACCCTCGACGACCGCGGGCTGTCGTGCGCCGACCTGGACATCAGCGTCGACGTGTCGTCGTACGAGCCGGGCGGCTACGTCAAGGCGACCGTACGATGCACCGCCGACCTGCAGGAGCTCGACGTCCCCGGTGCCCCGGGCAGCTGGACCGAGGAGGCGTCGTTCACCGAGCCCATCGAGCAGTTCCGAGGCGGCTGATGCGAGCCCGATCGATGGCATGCTGGCGACGCGTACGAAGCGGACGCGGCGAGGTCGGCGCCGTGCTCGCGGTCTGGCTGATCGCGGCGGCGGTGCCGATCACATGGGGTCTCGCCGGCTACATCTACGACGGCGGCAACGTACGGGAGGCGCAGCAGATGGCGTACCGGACGGCGGAGAAGGCGGCTCGCCTCGCGGCCGACCAACTGTCCACGGCCAGCCTGCGCTCGGACGGCGACGTGGCGGTCGACGCCAGTGCGGCGATCGCGGCTGGGGAGGGCTATCTCAGCGCCGCCGGCGTCGACGGCACGGTCGACCTGGACGGTGGCACGGTGACAGTCACCGCGACGACGACCGTCGACATGAAGGTTTTGAGCGGGCTGGGAGTCGACGAGATCGAGGTCGAAGAGTCGGCATCGGCGGAGTCGATCAACGCCAACACCGACCCGGAGGATGTGTGATGAGACGGCCTGCACAGTGGGCACGAGCCCTGGTCACCTTCGTCGCGATGGCGGCGATCCTGGTCGGCGTGCCCGGGGCCTTGGTGCTGTGGGTGGGCAACCCGATACCGCCCGAAGGCCTGGCCCTCAACGCCGGCCTCACCGACGACGCCCTGATCGGCCTGCTGGCCGTAGCGGTCTGGGTCATCTGGGCGCAGCTGGTCGTTGCGACCGTCGTCGCGATCGTCGAAGAGGTACGCGGCGTCGACGTCCGCTTGCTACCCGGCGTATTCGGCTGCCAGCACAACCTCGCCCGGCGGGCCGTCGCCGCTATCGCCGTCGCCATCGTGTCGACGACCGCTGCTGCCGGGACGGCTTCGGCGGTCACCTCGTCCCACGCGATCACCGCCACGCCCCAGAACGCCGACTCGCACGCCGCGGCGGCAACCGAGGGGCCGCAGGCTGCCAAGCACACCGATGACGACCTTCGTCTCGCGACCGTGACGGCCGAGGAGTCGGACCTGTGGACGATCGCCGAGAACCATCTGGGCAATGGGGAGCGCTGGCCGGAGATCAAGGAGCTCAATCAGGGTCGGATCATGTCCGACGGGCGGACGTTTCGCTCGGCCAACCTGCTGATGCCCGGCTGGAAGCTGCTGATGCCGCCGGACGCCGAGGGACTCCCGCTGGCCAGTGCGGTCGAGCACGAGGCGTCCGAGGTCGCGACGGTGAGCTACACAGTCCAGGCCGGCGACAGCCTCACCGACATCGCTCGGCGACTGACGGGCGACCCCAACCGGTACGTCGACATCTTCGAGCTCAACGTCGGCAAGCCGCAGCCGGACGGGAGGCGGCTCACCGATCCGGACGAGATCATGGCCGGCTGGGCGCTCGAGGTCCCGAGCGTCACCGATCACCGGGCCGAAGTCCCACGGCAGGGGCGGCACGCCGATCGTCCGATCGAGCGCGAGCAAGAACCCGCCCGGCAGGAGCAGGGACAGCAGGCGCCCGATCGGCAGCCGGCAGCGGACCGTACACCGGAGCAGCAGACCGCCTCCGACCGTACGCCCGAGCGGGTGACCGTGCCGGAGCATGCTCACGGCGAGGCCGACGACCCGCGGCACCACGGCGCGCAGTCGCCCCAGCAGCAGCCGTCGACCGCGCCGCGCTCCGAAGGCCCATCGGCCGACGGCCCCCGGTCCCACCGCGAGTCGTCGGTCCCGATGCGGCGGCCCCAGACCGAACGGCCCACGGCGAGCTCCGACACCGAGCCGGTGTCGTCGGTCTCCGCCGAGGACGAGCCGGGTGTCCCGGTGCTCGCGGTCGCCGGCGTCGGTGCCGTCGTGGCGGCCGGCCTGGTCGGTCTGCTTCGGCTGCGTCGCACCTGGCAGCGGTCGGGCCGCCGACCCGGACAGCGCACGCCCGGTCCCGGTCTGGCCGCGATCGCGCTGGAGGAGGAGCTGACCTCCGGCGCCGACCTGGAGGGCGTCGACTTCGTCGATCGTGCTCTGCGTGGCCTGCTCGCGTGGTGCCGCGACGGCGGCAACGGCGGCCTGCTGCCGGTCATCCAGGCCGCCCGGATCACCAGCGCCGGTGTCGAGCTCTACCTCGCCGAGGCGGCGTCGCTGCCGGGGCCGTGGGAGTCGCTGCGCGGCGACACAGCCTGGATCCTGGCCCGCGACGCCGAGGGATTCGCGGTCTTCAACGACGGTGGGCCGGCCCCGTACCCCGCTCTGGTCGCACTCGGCACCGACCCCGAGGGCGGGGAGGTCCTGGTCGACCTCGAATTCCTCGGGACGCTGAGTCTCGAGGGCCCGCGGTCAGGCACCGAACGCATGTTGGCCGCGCTGACTACGGCCCTGGCGACGTCGCAGTGGGCCGACCACCTCGACGTCACCATCGTCGGCACGCACCCCGATCTCGAAGGGGTGATGCGGACCGGTCGAGTCAAGTACCTGCCCGAGGTGGGCGACCTGTTGAGCGACCTCGCCGTACGCGTCAGGGAGGACGCGTCGGCCTGGTCCGAGCTGGAGGTACGCGATGTGACTGAGGCACGAGTGAATCAGCGGCCGGAGTCGGCTGGCCTGTGTGTGCCCGAGATCGTGTTGCTCGCGGCGGAGCTCACCCCGGAACAACGCACCCAGCTCGCCCGGCTGCTCGAGGACCTGCCGCGGGTGGCGGTCGCCGCCGTCACGACGGGCGACGCCGTCGGGGACTGGCGGCTGGGTCCCGACGCCGACAGCAACGACCAGCGCGACTGGATCTTGGAGCCGGTCGGCCTGCGACTGCGGCCGGGCCGTCTCGACGACGAGACCTTCGAGCGGATCCTCGAGCTGCTCCGCACCGCGGACGAGCCGCCGGAGGGTCCGGCCGTCGACCTTGCCGAGCCCACCCTTGCCGAGCCGTCGACCGCTTCGCCGACCCTTGCCGAGCCGTCGACCGCCGAGCCGACCCTTGCCGAGCCGACCCTTGCCGAGCCGTCGACCGCTTCGCTGCCGCCCGAGCCCACCGGACGGCACGCCACCGCACGGCACGCCTCGGACCACGTCTGGCCGCGGCCAAGCGGTGGCGAGACGACCTGGCGCGCTCCTGCGGCCGAGGAGGAGCGGCGCGACGACGACCCGATCGAGGCGGCGTCGCCTCGGAGCATGGCCTCGACCCCGGTCATCGACAATCTCGGTCCGCCTCGCGTCATCAATCCGGCCGTCGAGATCCCGGACAACCGGCTTCCCCGCGTACTCGCCTTCCTCTGCTACCTCGCCGAAAACCGTGGGTGCTCCCACGAGCAGCTCGACGAGGCGATGTTCCCCGGCTCCCGCGTCAACCCCGACACCCGCACCCGCTACATCAACTACGCCCGCACCCTGCTTGGAAAGGGCCCCGACGGCATGGACTACCTCCCGCGCCGCAACTACACCGACATGTCCCCGGAGATCGTCACGACGTGGGAGCTCTTCCACAGCCTGGTCGGTGACGACCCGTTCAGCGCCTCGACCGACACGCTCGAGCGCGCGCTGAGCCTGGTGCGGGGTCGCCCGTACGAGGGTGGCAAGCCGGCGTGGTACGGCTGGTCCGAGCGCACGGCGCGGCAGATGTACGACCTGATCGCCGACTCCGCCTGCGCGCTGGCCGATCGGCGGTTCAAGGACGGCCAGTGGCGGGCCGCCGTCGACGCCGCCGTCCTCGGTTGGTCGATCGAGCCGGTCCAGCAGTGGCTGTGGCGGGTCCACATCCAGGGCCTGCGGGCGCTCGGCGACGTCGACGAGGCACGCCGGGTCGCCCAGGAGCGCAACGCGTTCTCCGAGGAGTTGGAGTTCGAACTCGAGCCAGAGACCCAGGCGCTGTTCGCCGACCTCTTCGGGAGCGTCCCGGCCCCCGGCTGACTTCGCGCCGCCGGCCCAATCGGTTTCCCATGAGCCCATGGGAAACCGCACTCCCCATGGGTTGTAGCCCGTGATGCGTGCAGTTTCCCATGAGGTCATGGGAAACAGGTGACGACTGCGATTGCGAGCCGGTCGCCGGGGCCGACCCCGGTAACGGACGGCAAAACATCGGCGAATGTCACGTACGGTGACGACTTTGTGCCGTGTCCGGGTTGCATGTCCGGTTGCGTGTCCGGGACGGGCGGCTGAGCTGACCTGCATGAATGCGGGCTATCAGCGAAACGCACTCGATCGACTGAACGCCGACTGGAGTAACACTCAGTCATCACAATATGCCACCGATCAAATCCAGCGCTGGTCCTATCGCTGGCTTGCGCTGTCTGGATCCGAAACACCCGAAGACGTCCTGAAAGCGTGCTACCGGTTCGATGACTCCACCGACGCCGTCCTGCTCACCCTGCTCCGGATCGTGCACGGCCGTTACGAGGGCCGTGACTTGGCTGCCCGGCTGGTCCTCCAATCCCTGCTGGGTCCAGCCGTCCGCGACTACCTGCCCCGGTTCACCCGTGCCTTCGACGACTCCGGTGACGCCGCGTCCGCTCTCATCACCGCCTTGGTGGAGACGATCGCGACGTACCCCCTCACCGAGAGCACTCGCGTCAAGCGCCGACTGCTGACCCGGACCGGCACCGCCCTGCGTCGCGAGGCGCGAGCATTCGACCGGATCGACCGCAAGACGCAGGCGCTGCGCGACCGGCACGAGGTGCCGTGCGACCCGGTCGCGCTCGGCGAGGTGTTCGACGAAGCCGACGAAGCGGCGCCGGATCCGCTGGTCGAGGCGACCGAGGCGCTGGCGGCAGCGGTACACCGGCAGGCGATCAGCCTGGAGGACGCGCGCCTGGTCGCCCGGCATCACCTGGCGGCCGACCCGGCGCCGTACGCCGACCTCGCCGACGAGCTGCACATCTCCGAAGCCGCCGTACGCCAGCGCTGCTCGCGCATCGTGCGCCGAGTGGCCGCCTCGACCACCGCGGTCGCGTAAGCCAGCCGCCCTTGAAAGGGACCGGCAAGACGGGCTGCCGACCCTGTCACAAATCCCCTTCGTGGCTGCGGGTTAGGGAGACAGGCTCCGCCGGGCGCGGCAGCGGAGGGAGATGTCCATGCCGCCAGACCAGCACGAACCCGCGTCGACCGATGCCGAGCGCGTGGTCGCCGATGCCTGGCATCGCGTGCTGGATCTGGTGGACCGGCTGATCGAACAGCCGATCGACGCGGCGACGTACATCGAGCTGCGGGCCTACCTCGACGACGACGCCGACGAGGCGCTCGCCGCGTACGAACAGGTCACCTCGGACGGAGCCGCCGCGCTCCTGGATCGGGTCGACCAGCTGAGCGAGGTGCCGCCGACGCTCGTCGTACTCGACGGTGGCGAAGGCAGCGGGAAAGCCGCGTCATGACGTGGCCGCTGCGACAGTCCCACAAGCACCGGTCGAAGCGATCGGGCGGAGCGCCCGAGCCGTCGCTGGGGCAATGGACCAACGGGTCGAGCCTGAAGACCAAGGCCGCGACGGTCCTGCTGGTCGGCGCCCTCGTGCTGAGCCCGGCCGGCCTCGCCGTCGGCCTGGCGGCCGCATCGAGCGGGTCGGCTCCGGTCACGCAGTCGCAGGCCGTCGACACCCGGGGCGAGCAGGCCGCCGTCGAGGAGTTCGCCACCCGGTTCGTCGCGACCTGGCTGGTCGCGAACGCCGACAACGCCGAGGACCTGCTGGCCGGTCTGGTCGAGCTTCCGGACAGCGCCGAGTTTCCGACGACCGGGCTGCGGGCGAGCGACCCGACCGTCGCCGGTGTGGAGCAGCTCGAGGGCGGCATCTGGTCGGTCACCATCGCCGTCACCACCTCGGACCCGACGAGCGCCGAGCCGGGAGTACGCCGATTCTTCCGCGTGCCCGTGGTCTACGACGCCGGTCGGCTCGCGGCGATGACCTTGCCGGCTCCGACCGCGGCACCGACGATGGCCGAGCCGCCGGACCTGGGTTACCCGAGCGACCTGTCGACGGGTCATCCGGCCTGGCAGACCGTCGCCGGATTCATGACCGCGCTGCTGGCCGGCAAGGGCGACATCACGCGCTACCTCACCCCGGGTACGCGCATCGCGCCGGTCGAGCCGGTGCCGTTCGGCGCGATCCGGATCAGCCAGATCGCGGTCGCGGTGGATGTCGGCGTGGAGCCGGCGCACGTCCCCGCGGACGGTCAACGGTTGCCGGTGCTCGTCACCGTCAGCGGACTGGCGTCGACCACTGCGAGCAGTGGTCTCACCGCACAGTACGCGCTGGTGCTCACCGGCCGCGATGGTCGGTGGGAGGTCACCGACGTCGAAGCTTCCCCGCACGTCGAGGGCGGGGTGGGGGATGTGTCAGGCGAGCCGTCCGTCGACGGCTCCCCGGCGGAGGAGGAGCAATGATTCTTGACCTGATGGGACAGTCAACGGGCCTGGTGACGGGCCTGATCGCGATGTCCGACTGGTCGGTGCAGCTGACGGCGTCGACCCTGCATGCCGTGACGAGTTCGGCGTCGACGCAGGCGGCATCCGACGGCCTGATCGACTGGACCTCGCGCAAGCTGCGGGAGTTCCGGATCATGATCCTGCTGGCGGTCTGGGTGTTCGTCGCCGGCATGGTCGGCTTCGTGTACGCCCGGACCAAGGGGTCGTGGGGCGCGACGCTCGCCGCAATCATCCTGGGCGCGATCGTGCTGGCCGGCGTGCACAACATGGACGCGCTGCAGGGCAACGTCGGCGCCGAGATCAACAGCGCACCGGCGTACCACGTTCACCTGTAGCTGACCGTGAGTGCGGTGGCCGCCGAGGTGACCCCTGCCCCGGACCAGACCGACGTGGTCCGGTGGTACACCCACGCGCGTCGATTCCCGATCCTGATCGGGAAGGCCGGCATGAACGGCGATCCGCTTCCGGGCGGACCGTACACGTCGACCCAGGTCGTCGCGTGGTTCGGCACCCTCGCGGTCCTCTATCTCACCCGGGACTTCTGGGGCGTGTTCGACGGGTTCACCAACGGCATGCTGCTGCTCGGCATCCCGATCCTGGTCGGCTGGGCGGCCCGCTGGATCCCGCACGACGCCCGCAACCCCGTGCTGGTCGCCGCTGGCTGGGTGCGGTGCTTCGGCGCCCCGCCCGAGGGCCGAGTCGACGGCATCCCGGTCCGGCTGCGCCGCGAGTACCGCCTGCGGCATCAGTACGTGGTCGATCCGCGGTCCTACACGCCCCAACGCTCTGCCTCGTTGATCCGTCACTTGTGTCGCGACGATCCGCTCGGTGCTGACCAAGGTTCCGGTCGCGAGTCGGCGGATCGTCGGAGCACAAGAGACGGATCAACTCCTCCGGCTAAGGCGGAGCCGCGGCTGACCGATGTTCAGTCTCTGCTGGCGGGGTGGAGGTGAGTCGATGCGGTCGGCGATCTCGACGCTGTCGGGCAACCTGATCTGGTCGCGACACGGCACGGTGTGGGCCGGCTGGCGGATGACCGGGCTGTCGTACGGTCACCGCCCCGCCAAGCACAAGCGCGAGATCCGTACGTTGCACCAGGCGCTGATGCGCGGCCTCATGGGCGAGTCGCTGTGGCTCGGCACCCGGGCCGGCCTCGACCCCCATGCGGTCGTCGAGCGGATGCTCGAGGGCGTCGACATCAGCGCGTACCCGGACTGGGCGGCCGAATGCGCCGCGTCCCTCGACAGCTTGAGCGAGATCGGACCCGGTCAACGCGCCCTCTGGTTGTGGGTGCCGCTCGGCGACCACCGTACGCAGCGCGTCGCCGAGCCGCTTCGGGCCGCCCTCAACAACATCAAGGACGCGATCGGCCTGCCGAGGGCAGCCGTGTCCGACGACGAGCTCGAACGCCGGCAGGGCCAGTCCGACCAGGTCGCGAAGATGATCCCCGCGGTCTTCGATCCCCAGCCGATCAGCCCGGCGCAGACGACGTGGATGTTTCTGCACGCCCAGCAGCGCGGCCTCTGGCTCGACCTCGACCTGCCCGATCGTGGCGACGCGCTCGACCTGATGCGGTCCGGCTGCGAGCTGGGCAGCCCGATCGTCGACGAGGGCGCGAAGTCCGACCACCGACAGGGCCCGCTCCGCCAGCTCACCACGCCGCCGGAGCAGCGCCGCCTGGTGAAGATCTCGTCCGACGGCCCGGGCGGCGAGCTGGTCGACTCGTACCAGCAGATCCGGGTGCTGTCCCGGCTGCCACGGCAGGGCATGGTGTTTCCGGGTTCCGAGATCGTCGGCAACATCGACAAGTGCGGGCTCGACGTCGATTGGGCGATGCGGATGCGGGTGCGCTCCTCCGACGAAGCCGCCAGGCGCAACCGCAAGGCGCTGGTCAACCTGAACGATCAGATCTACCAGCGGTCCGAAGAGGTCAGTGTCCGGCATACCGATCTCGACGACGTCAAGGACGCGCTCGCCGAGTACACGACGATCCTCGCCCGCGATCACAACGAGGTCGAGGTCGAGGCGACCACGCTATTCGCCGTCGCCGGATCGACCGCCCAGGACTGTCTCGACCAGGGTCGCGAGCTCGACGAGTTCCTCACCAGCTTCGAGGCCAAGACCGCCTCACCGATCGGGCATCAGGGCGAGCTGTGGCAGGAGATGCTGCCCGGGTTCCCGGCGACCAAGATCATCTCCGACTTCGCGCACCCGTCGACGTCGTCGACCTGGTCGGCCACCGTGCCGTTTATCGGGGCCGACCTGGGCGACTCCCGTGGGCTCGCGTTCGCGATCAACCTCACCACTGGGGTGCCGGGCGTCGTCCATCTGGACGTGGCGGGCGCATCGTCGCGTGGCCAATCCGGTTCGTTCGCGCTGATCGGCGAGAAGGGCGGCGGCAAGTCGTACGCGATGAAGAAGATCGCCGCCGGTGTCATCGACCAGGGTGGCCGGGTCATCACGCCGGACCGTACGCCTTCGGGCGAGTGGGCCCGCTGGGCCACGTCGATCACGTCGTCGGTCGTGGCCGACTGCACGGAGCCGGAATACAGCCTGTGCCCGCTGCGGTTCTTCGGCCCCGAAATCGGCTCCCGGGTCGCGCACTCGTTCTTCATCACGCTGCTGGGCGTCGCCGCCGACGACGATGCCGGGACGCTGCTCGGCGAGATCCTGCACCCCGAGTACCTGACGGTCCATGGCATCGACTCGTCCGGCGACCTGCTGGCCCACCTGACGTCGGGCGACGCGTTCACCGACCCCGACGACCAGCAGCTGGCCCGGCAACTGGCTCGACGCATGCGAACGTACGCCAACAAGGACCTCGGCCGGGTCATCTTCGACCCGATGCTGCCGGCGCTGCCCGAGTCGTGGCGGGCCCTCGTGGTCCGGACCCACGATCTCGAGCTGCCGACGCGTGACCAGCTCAACCACGAGCACCTGTTCCGAGGGCTTCGGATCGAGGCCAAGTTCGGTCGGGCGATGTATGCGCTGATCGCGGCGATGGCCCGTCAGGTGTGCTTCGCCGACCCGACCGAACCGGCGCTGTTCCTGGTCGACGAGGCGCACTTCCTGACCGCGTCGCCGGAGGCCGAGCACGAGGCCAAACTGTTCCTGCGCGACGACCGCAAGCACGGCTGCGCCCTCGGAGTCGCCTCGCACGACGCCGAGGAGGACTTCGGGTCCGCGACCCTGTGGGGCCTGATCCCGACCCGGATCCTGATGCGGCACCAGGACCGTACGATGGCGGCCCGCGGCCTGGCCCGGCTCGATCTCGACCCGAACGACGAGGACCTGCTCGAGCTCATTCAGCATCAGACGTCGCCGCCGGACCGCAATACGCTCGTCGTCCCCGAGCACCGTCGGGGCGAGGGGCTGATGCGTGACGTGCACGGCCGCACCGGGTTCATCAAGGTCCTGCCGCCGGCGCTGAAGCACCGGGCCGCCGCGGCCAATACGACTCCCGAGCGCCGCGGAAGCGGTCTGGCCGAGACCACCCAGGTCGGAGCCGGGCCATGAGCGACCGGCGTCGGCGAATCCGGCGGCTATGGACCCTTCTCGTACTCACTCCCGCGCTTGTCGTCGTGTCCATGTCGCGCGCCGTCGCCGACGCGGACGTGTCGCGACCCGCCGCCGCACTGTCGTGGATGGACCTGCACGACTCGCGTGGCATCTCGATCTGGGACTACGACCTATCCCTGGACAACGGCGGCGTCACGAACCCACTGAAGATGGTGTGGTCGGTGTTCGCCGAGATCGGTTGGCAGGTCTACACCTGGCTGGTCGGCTCGGCGATGTGGCTGATCGACTTCACGCTGTCGTTCGGTTGGCTGGAGCCGTTCGAACGTCCCGCCGAGGCCGTGTCCGACTCGCTCGCCGACGTCATCACCCGGTTCGGCGCGTTGCCGGTGATCCTGACGCTCGCGGGTGTGATCGCGGCTGTGCTCATCATGGCGGGGCGATTCGCCACCGGCCTGTACGAGTTCTTCGCCGCCGCCACGGTCGCCGCGCTCGCGGTCGGCGTACTCGCGTCGCCGATCAACTACCTGACCGGCGGGGACTCCTGGCTCGTCCGGGCCCGCGACCTTGGTCTCGAGGTCGGTGGGTCGTTGGCGGCCGATCGCAGTGATCGATCGTCTCCAAACCCGGACGAGATCCGGGAGGACATGTCGGCACAGCTCGCCGACATCTTCATCCGGGCGCCGCACCAGCTGGTCAACTACAACGCGGTCATCGACGGGACGGCCTGCGAGGACGCGTACGACGCCGGCCTTCGGTTGTCACATGCGACTTGGGTTCGAACCACGGTCGACGGATCTGCGGGCTACAGGCTGGTGGATCCGGCCACCGGCAAACCCGTCGACCTGCCCGACGGCACGACCCTCGCGGAGCTCTACGGCGTCTCCGAGGACAAGGTGGCCTTTCAGGGGAACGCCAACGAGGTCCCCGAACAGCGCTCGATCGTCGCCAACTGCGACCCGGCGCTAGGCGACGCGGCGGACAATCCGTCGTTTACCCAAGTCATCAACACGCTGGCCCTCGGCATCGGCGGCATCTTCCTGGCGATGCTGGCGCTCGCGCTGTGCCTGGCCGTGTGGGCGTCGGCGATCTGTGCGCTGATCCTGGCGATCAAGGCGCTGTGGAACCTCGTCACCGGCATCCTTCCCGGCGGCCAGCGGCTCGGCCTCACGCGCACGATCTCCGAGGTCGTCATCGCGTTGATCGTCGTCTTGGCGGCGGTCGTCTTCTTGATGGCGTACTTGCAGGTCGTCACCTCGGTGTTCAACAGCACCGACGGACCACCGATGAAGCGGTTCGCGATCCTCGATCTCCTCCTGATCGGCGGCATCATCGTGTGGCTCCGCATGCGCAAGGCATTGAAGCGCGCCGCCGAGCAGCTGGCGCGGAAGATGGCCGCCCGGCCCAACTCCAAACCAACCAAGATCGCGGCGGCCTTCGGATCCGGTAATCGCTGGCAGCAGGCGCGTCAGGTCGGCAGCGTCTCCCGCAGTGTCGGTGCCGCCTCTGGTCGGGCCGCGGCAGTCGGTGGACGAGGCCTGGCCACGGCGAGTCGGGCCACCGGCCGAGGGCTCGGCGCCGGTGCCGTGGGAGCCGTCGGAATCGCCGGCGGAAGGTGGGCGGCCAACAAGCTCCAGAAGGTCGAGCCGCGGACGCCGTGGACGGCGGCGAAGTCCGGTAACGCAGAAGCCGACGGACAGCAGCGGCATCCCGACGATCGAGGCAGTGCGGTCACGACGCGGGCCAACGGGCCGGATGGAAAGCAGGCCCGACATTCGGAGGCCAGTCTCGCCCGCCAACAGGCCGTGCAGCATCGGTTGGAGACCGCGTATCGACCCGGTCGGACGGGTGGGCTGCATACCGGGCTGCCCAGCACGGCGCCTCGCGAGCCGGCAGCCCCGTCCGTGCGCCAGCCCACGAAGCATGCGCCCAAGATCCCGGACGTCGTCGTACGCGACGGCCACCGCGCTCAGCGTCGTACGCGCGAGCCCGACGAGCCGACCCGGGTGCCGCAGTGAGCGAGCGGAGCGAGCTCGCGAGCGAACCATCCAACGCAGTGACAGGACGACGGTGGGCCCTGATCGCCGCGGCCTGCTGTCTGATCCTGATCGGGCCACTGGTCGCGGTGCCCTTGATGGTCGCGGTGCTGGTCGCCGGCGGAGCGGCCGCCGGCGGACCCGCGTCTTGCGCCAACAACACCGGAACGCTCGCCGAGGTCAGCGCCGCCACGGGCACCGGATCGTCGTGGGAGGACCTGACCGAACGGCAGCGCCAGATCGCCGGCACGATCATCCTGGTCGGCCGGCATCGCGGCGTCGACGTCAACGGGATCATCGCCGCGTTGATCACCGGCTACCAGGAGTCCAGATATCAGGTGTACGCCAACGACGGCGCCGACGGCGATCTGGCGCCGGACCAGGCCGGCATCGAACGCTCGCTGAGTCTGCAGCACGATGCGGTCGGCACCGACCACGGCTCGCTCGGCGTCTTCCAGCAGCAGTGGCCGTGGTGGGGAACGATGGCCGAGCTGATGGACCCGCAGACGTCGGCCGAGAAGTTCTACTCCGCGATGGTCGACAAGGTGCCCGACTACCAGACGCTCGAGGCGGGCGACGTCGCCCAGACGGTCCAGCAGTCGGCGTATCCCGACGCCTACGACGACTGGGTGCCGCTGGCGCACCAACTGCTCGCGCACGCCGGTCAGCTGGGTGGCGTCGTCGACGGGGCATCCGCTTCGGGTGTCGACCTCGACGACCTGTCGGTGTCGAACCTCTGCGGGCCCGGCGCCGCGATGGACTGCCCGGCGACCGGTCTCGACGTCGAGCAGGGACTGACGCCGGACGCCCTTCGGGTGCTGCGGTGTGTCGACCAGCGGTTCGGCCGGCACGACTACCTCGGCGTCGGCTCCCGCGCCAACAGCCCGACCTCCGACCATCCGTCGGGGCGGGCGGTCGACCTCATGATCGACCGATGGCAGACGCCGGCCGGCCAGGCGGAGGGCCGGGCCATCTCACGCTGGGTAGCCGCGCATGCCGCAGAACTCGGCGTCACGTACGTCATCTTCGCCGCCCAGATCTGGTCGACCGACCGCGCCGGCGAAGGCTGGCGGCCCTATCGGCATCCGTCCGGCGCGACCGATCCGGCGTCGCTGCACCGCGACCACGTCCACGTGTCGGTCAGCGGCAACGCCGCCGGGCAGCCGTCGCTCGGCGGTCGCTGGGTGCCGCCGCTGCCGCCGGGGTCGTACACGGTGACCGCGACCTTCGGCGACTGCTCGAGCCTGTGGTCGTCGTGCCACACCGGCGTCGATCTCGCGGCCCCGGCCGGCCGGGTGATCTCGGCCGCGCACGCGGGCCGGGTCACGAACGTGGGCTGGGACGGCGACGGATACGGCAACTACACGGTCATCACGACCGGCAACGTCGACGTCTACTACGCCCACCAGACGTCGATCCAGGTGCGGGAGGGCCAGGTCGTGGCTGCTGGCGACCCGATCGGCACCATCGGCGCGACCGGCAACACGACCGGTCCCCACCTGCACTTCGAAGTACGCGTCGACGACCAGGTCGTCGACCCCGAACCGTTCATGATCGCGCGTGGCGTCAACCTTCTGGAGCTGCAATGAATCGTCCCCGTGGACTGTGGATGTGGTCGACGATCGCCGTCGTCGTGATCCTCGTCGGCATCGTGTGGATGTGGCCGACCCCGCCACTGTCGAGCTCGACCGCGAACGACGCGGCGGACTCGGCTCGTGGCGCCGAGGCGAACCTCTTCGTCGGCCCACCGAACCAAGGTGGCGGGAACCACGAGGAGCGATGGACGTCCCGCCCCTGGCGGCCGGTCGCCGAGGGGTTCGCCCGCGACTTCACCGATCCGGGTCGCGGCGTCGCCGACTGGCGGCAGCGCGTCGGCCGCTGGGTCACCGAGTACCTCGCCGAGCAATATCGGCACACCGCCGCGTACCGAATCCCGGTGGCGCGGCTCGACGCGATCGAGGGGCCGAGGCAGCCGAGTCAGGCAGTGACCGCGACGGCGATCTACGACACGGGGCTCACCTTCGTCCTCCGGCTCGAGGTGTTTCCCGACACAGGCTGGAAGGTCACCCGGGTGACTCCGGTGGGCTCGGCGACCGGGATGCAACGGCGGTAAGAGGCATGGCACGGCCGATCGCGACAGGTCCGGCGACATCGTCTGGGCGGTCATCGCGGCTGCCCTGTTCGGCGTCCCCACCGTGATCGTCGCCAGCGTGACGACCGGATGGGCCAACGGGATCGACTGGATGCTCGAGCATCACGTGGTCGTGCCCGCGTCCGGGCATCCGGGGCCGCCGACTGCGGAGGGCGAGTTTTGGCGCGAAGTACAGCTCGCCGGCGCCGTCCGACCTGTATTTCACGCCAATACTCGGGTCCCCGACGGGGCGCCACCTCAGCGCGTCGCGGCCGCGCCACGCTCGCGCAGCCCGGTCGGTAGGCTCGGGACCTCAGTCGACGAGGAGGACTCCGATGGCCAAGCGCGCCCGTAGCCGCCCGCGAGCCGAGACGGCGGGCGAGGTCGGTCCGCGGCAGCCGTGCCCCTGCGGATCGGGCAAGCGCTACAAGGCCTGCCACGGCGCCGCCGGCAATGTTGCTCCATACGTTCGGCGGCCGTTTGCTGGGCTTCCGGGTGAGTGCGACTGGGTCGCGATGCGCGAGTTCGTGCCGGCCGCGACGGCGCCGCTGAAGCTGAAGGACGCGTCCAGCGATCGTGCCGTCGTCGCGTGCACGTTACTGCCGGCCGCGATGCCCGCCATGGTGCGGCCCGACGGGACGATCTGGCTGGGCCTCCAGGTACAGCACGGCTTCGGCGATCCGAGTCGCGACCTGGCGTACGCGCTCGAACTTGCTCTCGATGCCGACCCAGGCACCGATGTCCAGGTCGTCACCGATCCCGGACCGGGATCGCGGCTGCAAGACAGCCTCGACACCGGGGCGGCGTTCGAGGTCGAGGTGCACGACGGCTTCGACTTCTGGATCGCCGACGTCGAGGACCCGACCGGCGAGATCGCGGCCACACTCGAGTCGGCCAACGACGCCGCCGCACCGACGACACGCCTGACGAGCGTCGACGCCGCGTACTGGACCCGCCTCGGCGACCGGGAGTTTGTCCGGTGGGTGTTGCCGCATGACGAGGACACCGTTCTCGACGCGCTCGCTCGGCTGCACGTTTCGCAAGCCGACCGGCTCGTCGAGGGCAGCCGGCTGATCGGGTCGTTCCGTGCGTACGGGCTGATCGTGCCGGTCTGGGAGCTCGCGGTCGACACCGGAGCCGAGGCGTTGGAGGAGCCGATCGGGCAACTGTCGGCCCGGCTCGACGACGCGTTGGCAGCCGACGAGCCGCTCTCGGCCGAACAGCGGGCGGCTCGCAACGGCCTGACGAGCCGGCAGTTGACGATTCACTGAGAGTGCCGTGGCAAGAGTTGGCGCGAATTCGCAGCAACGCTGGTCCGGATCTGCAGGTACGCGCCAACACTTCGACCGCCGCCTGTGGCATTTGGGTGATTTGCGCCTAATGGCCCGTCAACTGGCGGACGAGCGTGGTTGCATGCCTCTAGGGCCCCAACTACTGTGTGGCTCAGCCCGGTTGTCGTTGTTTCCCCCGTCAGCGACAGCCGGGTCTTACTTTGCAAACGTTCTCGGTGACG
The DNA here is from genome assembly GCA_046725375.1 of Actinomycetota bacterium. Lineage (GTDB taxonomy): Bacteria > Actinomycetota > Actinomycetes > Propionibacteriales > Nocardioidaceae > DATFRX01. The sequence goes on along the minus strand of JBKOYM010000144.1, from coordinate 28,633 downwards.
AAACCGGTCGTCTGGCGATCGGGCACGACATGCAGCGTGGGCCGCCGCGGCCCGAGCCGAGTTCCGACCCCGCGATTGCCACGACCTCGATCCCGGCCGCTTCCAATCGGGCATTGGTCTCGACATTGCGCTCGTAGGCGACGGCGATTCGGGGAGCGATCGCGAGCGTGTTGTTGCCGTCGTCCCACTGCTCGCGCTCGGCCGTGACGGGGTCGAGGCCGGTGTCGATACGGTGCAGAGCGTCGATCCCCATCGCCGCGGCGGCAGCCTCGAGGAACGGCTTGGGCCCCGAGACGTCGAGCACGACGCCGTCGTCGGGTTCGTTCGCGGTCAGCGTGTACGCGACGAGCGAGTCGGCCAGATTGGGATAGACGACCGCCTTGTCGACGTCGACCATCGTGACGACCGTGTCGAGATGCATCGTGGCCCGCTCCTGGGCGATCGGCACCGCGAGTACGGTGTGCGCCAGGTCGTAGCCGAACAGTTGGCTGGCAAACCGCTCGACGCCGGCGGGAGTGGTTCGCTCGCCGACTCCGATCGCCACGACACCGGCGGCGAGTTGCAGCACGTCGCCGCCCTCGACATGCTCGAGATCGCCGCCGTGCATGCGGCCGATGCCGCGAAAGCGGGGGTGTTGGGTGTAGATCAGCTCGGTCAGCTGAGTCTCCCGCTCCCGGGCCGGCATCGCCAAGCTCGTCACGGCGACCCGGTCGCGCAACCACACCGACGAGTCACGGGTGAAGAGCAGGTTGGGCAGCGGATGGATGAGGAAGTCGTCGTGCGCCAACAGAGTCGACACCAGCGAGTGCTCGACCCGGAGCTCGTCATTGCGGATACCGGCGATCAGTGCCTGCGCGAGGTCGTCGGCAGTTCGGTCGTGCAAAGCGTCTTGGAGAAAGGAACGGATCGTGTCCCCGACATGTAGGTTGGCGCAAACCTGGGTGATGGCGATCTGCCGCGCCACTGGGTCGGCCAGAGTCTCGACCAGAAGGTCGGTCAGATACAGCACCTCGACGCCTCGATCGCGTAGCGCCTGGGCGAACGCATCGTGTTCCTCCTGCGCTCGGCTGATCCACGGGATGCCGTCGAACAGCAGCGAATCGTTGTTGCGAGGCGTCAACCGCTTCAGCTCCGGCCCCGGACGGTGCAACAGAACGGATTCGAGCGGACCGACTTCGCTGTCGACTCCGACCACTCGTTGACTCACTGCTGCCTCCCTTGCGGTTTTGTGCACATCTGCGTCACCGGGCCGCGTCCGCGTGACGCAGATGTGCCCAAAACCGCGACGGTTTGACTCATACATGCTCCCGAGACATGGTCTCTCCGGCCTCCGCGTCGACCGGCTCGGCGGGCAGCGTACCCCCTAGCAGCAGCGGAACGATCACGCATCCGGCGGCGACGAAGACCGCGATGCCCGAGTCGTTGAGCAGACTCCCCAGCAGCGCGGCCGTCGCTGTGCTGACGCCGGCCGCCAGCTCGACCGGGGTGGCCAACGCCAGCAGGCGGCGCCCGGCACCCTCGCGCGGCACGAACAGTCCGGCCAAGGTCAGCACGAGGAACGGCGCCAGGATCGCGACCGGACTGTGCAGGAGGATGTACCAGCTGGCATCCAGCTTGCGCTCGACGACCTCCCACGCGGTGCCGTCGAGCAGTTGGCCGACGAAGCGTCCGAGGTGGGTCTGGTTGTCGGAATCGCGCTGGTAGTCGGCGATCGCGATCACCGTGACGGCGGCGACGCCGGCCGCCAGTGCACCGGCGACCCGGGCCGGCGAGAGCCGGATGCCGGTCGCGATCATGGTGAGCAGGACGATCGCCGGTACGAGCGCCAAGACGCCACCGAAGTCGGCTCCCAGCCCAGGCGTACCGTCGATCACGATCAGCGTCCCGCCGATGACGACCGCCAGCCAGCGGGCCGATCGGGTCGGCTGTCCCTGCATCGCCGCCGCCAGGCAGACCAGACCGCTCACCGCGAAGATGCCGAACGGCATGTTGCCCAAGCCGGTGAAGCGGCCCGCGACGATCGGGTTGTAGCCGAGCAGCCCGTTGAGCTGGAGATGCGACCCGGTGATGACATCGAGTGCGAGCGCGAGCGACGTCACGGCGGAGACCGCGACGGCCGGCCCGAACCGATGTCGGCGCCAGGGGCCCGCGAACGCGACCACGGTCACGGCGAGCGTCGCGACAAGCAGGCAGCCGATCCATGCCAGCCGCGCGCGATCGGCCGTCCACCAGGGCACGACGTTGGCCAGCACGGTCGCCGCCGGGAACGACGCGATGACCGTGCCTCCGACCCGTACGGCCGAGCGCCATCGGTTGAGATGCACCAGCAACAACCCGATGACGAGGGCGGCCGACGTCAGGCCAACCCATGAACGCACCAGGGGCGGGGTGTCGGCGCGATGCGCGGCCGCGGCCTCGGCGGCATCCAGCAGTTCGGCGCGGGCGTCGTCCGGTGAGACATCCTGCTGGCCAAGCGTCATCGGCCGCCCGGCCATCGCCGCCGGACGCTCGCGATCGAGGGCGGCCAGCGCCGTCGGGGCGACGTCGATCAGCTGGACGTACGGGACTCGGCCCGTGCTCGCCGACACCATCAGGGCCGGGGGAAGGCCATCCCCGTACGCCAGCGCGACGTGCATCGATGGGTCGCCCTCGGGCCGATCGGATACGCCGACCGCCAGGAGCAGCGTGCCCGGCTCAGCAGCCGTGGCCTGCGCGACGTCACCGACGAGTCGGTCCACCTCGGCGAGATTGGGGTCGTCCTTGTGACGGATGACCGGCCCCGAGATCAGCACCAGCGGGCAGCCTCGCCACGACTCGGACCACGCCGCCGCCGTTGCCGGGTCGTGTCGGATCGGCCGCAGGGCCGGCGCATTGATCGCGGCCAGCTCCGCGTCGATGCCGTAGGTGCGGACGCAGCTGACCTCGCGCCCCAGCAGGCCGGGCTCGGCGCCGAAGTTGAGGCTGTCGTTGGCCTCGATGACGACGTCGGGCTCGATCGGCGTCGGGTGGGACGTGTATTGGTTGCTGCACACTCCTTCGGCGTCGCTGTGAAAAGCGCGATTGCCGGCGCCGAGCGTCACCCAGCCATCAAGGGGACACGCGAACGACGACGCGCCCCGGGACGTAAGCGAACCGAGAGCCGACCGATCTGCGAGCGCGTCGAGCTGCGGAGTCCGCTCATGGTCGACGTTGCCCCAGTCGAGTCCCGGAACGCCGATGATCACGACTCGCTGCCAACGCCCGAGCGGCTCGCGCGCCTCTCCCGTCGAGAGGTGGAGGAGCGCCGCGGCGAGCAGCGCCACGCAGACACCGATCGCGGCCCAGAACCGATGACGAGGGGTCATTGCGCTCTCCGGACCGCCTCACGGGCTCCGGAGTATGCCGCGACGACCTGTGCCACGACGTCGTCGTCGGTCGGCAGGGCGGCGGCCCGACGTAGCGCGCGATCGCGCAGGTCCTTGGCGAGACCCGGCTCCTCCAGTACGCGCTTGATCTGACTCGCGAGGGCCCGGTCGTCGTGTGGACGGACGAGTAGGGCCGCATCGGCGACGAGGTCCGGGATCGCGCCGACCCGAGTGCCGACGAAGGGAAGCCCGGCCCGCAACCCCTCCTGGACGGCGAGTGATCCCGCCTCCCAGACGCTGGTCATCACGAGGACGTCGGCCGCTTGCAACAGCCCGGGAACGTCGTCGGACTCGCCGAGCAGTCGGACCGGTGCGCTGCCGATGAGTTCCTGGAGCCGATCATGATCCGGTCCCTCACCCGCGATGACGAACTGCGGGCGCGGATTCAGGGTGGACAGTCGTCGGGCCGCGGCGATCGGGGTCGGATAGTCCTTCTGACCGTGCAGCCGGCCGACCGCGAGGATCAACGGCTCGTCGTCGACGCCGAGGTCGGCCCGCACCGTTTCGCGATCGCGTCGGGGCTCCCGCATCCGGGGCGCCGTGACGAAGGTGCGGCGTACATCCTCACCGCCGGCCCGCCGGACCGCCTCGACGAGGTCCGCCGACACGCCCATCGTGACGTTCGCCCGGCGGGCCGTATAGCGCTCCAGCGCCTCGTGGACGTATCGACTGGGTCCGGTGGCGAGGATCAGGTTGTGCCGGGTCATGACGAACGGCACCTGGCGCGGCATGGCGATGCCGGCGAGCGCACCGGCGCGCAGGCTGTGGGCGTGAACCAGGTCGGCTCGGCGCGTGAGTCGACGCAGTTTGCGCAGGGTTATCGCGTCGCGTGGGTGCGGCAGCGATCCGATCGGCGTCGGCTGAAATGTGGCGCCGATCTCGCCGAAGCGAAACTGGTCCTCGGCCTGCTGCGGACCGATCACCATGAGGCGCGCACCGGCGTCGACGAGGCGTTCGGTGAGCACCTTGACGTGCGCGCCGGTGCCTCCGGTTGTGGTGGCGATCACCTGGACGATCCGGAGCCCGGCCACGTCGAGTGCCGGGTCGCTCGCCTTGTGCAGCTTCATACACCCTCATCCCGTTCGATACTTCCCGTCAGCGTTGCCGTCGGGGCCTTCGATCCTCGCAGCGTCGACAAGCTCTGCGAGACAGCGGCGCGCACCAAGACGGCAACGATCGCGGCAAAGATGACCGTTGCGACCGCGGCGGCGGCGAGGCCCTGAACCACGGCGAGCCCGACCCCGCCGGAGTCGATCTGCCGCTCGAACAACCAGCCCAGCCATCCGGCCAGCACAGCAGCGACCGCACCGGCGGCCGCGACCCTCACCACGCCGGACACCGCCTTCGACCCGGCGGTACGCAGGACCACGACGACGAGGGCCGTCCCGAGTACGGTCATGCCGATGCTGTTGCCGAGGGTCAGCGCGAGTACGCGGTCGGACTTGGGCATCGCGGCCGACAGGATCAGGTCGGCGACCACGACCGCGGCCCACCCGCTGACACAGGCGATCGCGGTCGCGGCAATCGTACGGGCGGCGTAGAGAGCGCGCGACAGCAACGCGAACAAGCCGTATCCGACGAGGCCGGCGGCGAATCCGATCACGCCTTCGGCCAGGGCGTCCACGCTGTCGACGCCCGGCGCGTTCTGGAAGATGACGCGAGCGAGCGGTCGGGCGGCGGCCACCATGGCGGCGGCCGCGCCCATGCTGAGCAGGATGACGACCTGGGTGCTGGCTGCGAGCTGCGAACGGTAGCTGTCTCGATCACCGGCCGACCAACGCTCGGCCAGTCGGGGAAAGACGGCCATCGCCACCGGCACGGCGAGCACGGCCCATGGCAGGAAATAGATGGTCTGAGCCTGCGCATAGATCGCGACCGCGACGTCGGACGCCTGGTTGCCGAGGAGCAAGACGACAGCGATCGACGCCTGCTGCGCGGCGAGGGCGGCCATGCCAGCGGCGGCGAGGGATCGTACGTGCGGAGCTACCCCGTCGGGGAAACCGAGCGTCGGTCGCAACCGCAGTCCGAGCCGGGAGATGGGCACCACCAGGCTCATGCTCAACGCGACGACTCCCAACGTGGTGCCGACCGAGAGGATAAGCTCCTGCCCCTTCGTCAGGGTGGCGACGTCGGTGCCACGAGGGGCCGCCGCCGCGTACGTCAGATAGGCGCCGATCACGACGACGCTCGAGAGCAGCGGTGCCAATGCCGGGCCACCGAACCGGCGATGCGCCTGCAGGATGCCGGTGAACACGATGCCCAGGCCGTACAACACGACCTGGGGAGCGAAGACCCGCAGCATCGACGCCCCGACGTCGACCGCGCCGTCGCAGGATGCGGCACCCAGCATCAGCCGCGCGATCGGCTCGGCGGCGAGCGCGATGCCGACGGCCAGCGGAGTCAAGATCAGCACGGTCCAGGTGATCAGCGCCGAAGCGGTCCGGTCGACGTGGTCGCGATCGCGAGCGGCGACGGCCCGCGCGAGCAGGGGGACGACCAGGCTGGCGAGCGCTCCGCCGGCAACGATCTCGTACAGGATGTTGGGCACCGTGTTGACGGTTTGGTACGTGCTGTTGAGACAGGTGGCGCCAACGGTCCGGGCGAAGACGAGGTTGCGGCCGAAGCCGGTGATGCGGGCGAGCACCGTGAGCACGGTGATCAGCGCGGCCGCTCCGAGCAACGTCCCCCGCCAGGAGGTGAGTGCCCGTCGGGGGGTCAACGCGACCACCCGTTCGCGATCAGGTGCCGGTGGTTATCGGGCGTATGACCTGTGGTTCGGCCATACCCCGCATGGTCTCTCGGGCGGCTTCGGAAACTCATGCTGATGCAGGTACCGGGTGTGTGACCTGTGGTGCCGGCCTCATAGCCCACCACGCGCAGGTCGCGATCATCAGCGGTGCGGTCGTGATCACGCCCAGGCCGGCGATCAGCGCCCCCGAGTCGTTGACTAGCGTCCCGACCGCGAACGTCGCGGCGAGCGACAGCAGGCCGTAGCGCAGCACCGGCCACACGTCGAAGATCCGCGCCAGCTCCGGCACCCTGAGGGCCTCCGGACGCGCGACGATGGCGATCGCGGCCACGAACCCGATGATCTCGAGCCAGCCGAGCGGTGTCGTCAGGCTGGTCACGAGGGCATCGATCTTGTTCTCCAGGATCTTGCCGGCCTCGCCGTCGAGGACGCGGGCGACGAACGCCCCCATGTGCGAGCGGCTGTCCGCCGGCCGTAGATAGTCGAGAAACGCGACGACCGTGACTGCGACGACACCGGTGCCTCCGACGACCACGATCCGCCGCCAGGTCATCGCCACTCCGGCGGTGAGCAACGCCAGCAGGACGACACCGGGTACGAGAGCCAGGATGCCGCCGAAATCGGCGCCGAACGTCGGCCAGCCGTCGACGAGCACGGCGAGCCCTCCGATCACGATGCACGCACCGACCGCCAGGTCGCGGCGCCCGCGATTGAGCAGGTACTGCGCCGCGGCGGCCGCGATCAACAGGGTCGCCGTCGCGTACACCGTGAACGTGACGTTGCCGAATCCGTAGAAGCGCCCGCCGTACACCTGGCCCGCCGCCAGCAGGCTGCCGAGCTGGAGCTTGGTGCCGTTGAGCCCGTCGAACGTGAGCGCGATGTACGTGATCGAGCACTGCACGGCAACGAACCGCCAGGGCGCCTCGATCCGCCACATCGCCGACGCGACCGCGATCCCGACCGCGCCGATCACCGTCACGGTGCCCAGCACGAGTGCCGGGTGTTCCCAGCGCCACCATCCGACGGCTGTGACCAGGTACAACGCGGTCGGCACCGCGGCGGCGAAAAGGGCGGCGCCGATGCCGAGCCGATTGAACAACGGATGCTGTGCCCAGCGCACACCGCGACGCTTCGCGATGAGTGCGAGCAGGCTGGCCAGCAAGATCGAGACCGGGACGGCGGCGATCCAGGCCCCGAACACGGGTCCCTCGTCCGGGATGACCTCGGCGATCTGGTCGAAGTCCTGGCGGTCTTCGACCGTGTCGGTCACCGACACCCGGCGTACGGTGTCGCCATCCCACGGCTTGGCGTCGAACGGGTCGTACGGGGTGGCCGACAGCTCCAGTACGGTCGGCACGATGTCGGTCAGCTGGACGAGACCCTCGTGTCGCGTCGAGCTGGAGCTGAGCCAGGCCGGGTGCGGGCTGCCGACGATATGCTCCATCGCGACCTGGAGCGGCGGCGGCGACGCGGTCGGGTCGGCGATCCCGCTGATCAGGACGTGCGTTCCGGGTTCGGCGGCGCGCAGGTAGCGACCGACCTCGGCGTCGAACTCCGCGAGTGAGTTCGGCCGCAGGACCGAGCTCTCGTCGATGCTGTGGGCGTCGATGACGGTGACCGGGCATCGGTTTTGCGCGTCGGCGGTCCAGAAGGGGACGTAGTCGTTGACGCGGCCGTCGGCGTCGGCGAGGGCCACCGCAGCGCCAGGTCCGATCGCGGTCGCGCACACGTCGGACTCGGACAGCAGATCGCCGAGCGTACCCAGCGTGCCGTAGGCGCCCTTCGTTTCCTCCTGGAGCTGGACGAATCCGTCCCAACCGTCGATCTGGTACGAACCGTCGTCGGTAGCCTCGACAGTGGGCAGGTCGTCGCAGGTCGGGAGCTCGCCGGAGCCGACCTGGCCCGGGTTGAGCGGGTCGCGATCGTCGTCGACCTCGGTGGACGTCGCCTCGCTGCCGGCCGACAGCGACAGCCAACCGTCGATCGGGCAGGTCACCGGACGTACGGTCCGAACCGACACCGAACCCACCGCACTCGTGGCGACCAGGCGCCACAGCGTCGGCGTGACTTCCGGGTCGATATCGGTCCAGCGGAGATCGGAGACGCCGATGACGACGACCGGCGCCGGATCGAGCTCGTCGTCGGGGGTGCCGGATGCGGGGGTGTCCGAAGCGGCCGCCGCTGGCCCGGCGGCCAGTCCGAGGCCGACGATGACGGCGAGACATGCCACCACGCGACGCAGCGCGGAGCTTCGCCGCTCACCAGGCATAGCTGCCAGCCTAGTGAACGTGGTACACCGGCATCCCATGGAGCTGAGTGTTGTCGTGGCGGCCCGAGAGGACGACCGACCGCCTACCGAGGTACTGGACGTCGCGGCCGTCGCCGACCGAGTGGGCTATCGCGACCTGTGGATCGGCGAGGGACCGACCTGGGACGCGTTCGCGCTGGCCACCGCCATCGGACGATCGACCGAGCGAGCGGCGCTGACGGTCGGTCCGATCCCGGTGTCGGTACGTGATCCGGCGTCGATCGCTCGCGGCGCGGCCAACGTCGAGGTCCTCGTCGGCCGGCCGGTCGGCGTCGCCCTCGGTACGTCCAGCGTCCGAGTCGTCGAGGGCATCCATGGTCGGTCGCGGGCGCGGGCCGCCTCGGTCTTGGCTGACAGCGCCCGAACCTTGCGGACCCTGACCGGGCCGAAGGCCCGCCCGCTCGACCCATCCGAGCCGCCGCGACACGGGTTCCGGCGCCGGCTGCCACCGGCCAGCGGGCCCATCACGGTCGCGGCGGTTGGCGACCGCGCGATCGCGGTCGCCGCCGAGTACGCCGATCGGATGGTCCTCGACCTCGTGTCACCCGAGCAGGTACGGACGCTGCGCGACAAGCTCGACGCCGCGGTCGCCCGGATCGGTCGGAGCACGCCGCCCCGGCTCGCGGCCTGGCTGCCCGCCGCCGTCGATCCGGACGACGCGTCGTACGACCAGATCCTCGGCGGCATCGCCGGCTATCTGACGGTGCCGCATCAGGCGGAGATGTTCGTCCAGGCCGGATTCGCCGACGCCGTGGAGCTGGCCGCGGAGGGTGCCGATCGCGATCGGCTCATCGCCGCCCTGCCACGCGAGGCCGCCGGTGTCCTCGGTCTGGTCGGAGACGTCCCGGCGATCCGGAGTCGGCTCGACGAGTACGCAACGGCCGGGCTCGACGAGGTCGCGATCCATCCGGCGACGGCCGGTGACCCGGCGGGCGAGCACACGCTGGCAGCCCTGGTGCCGTCGGGCTGACGGCGGCCACGTCGGAGGCGGTTTTGCGTACAACAAGTGCGCAAGACCGAGCCCAGGCCCTACGTCCTCAGAACGAGCCGGCGAGTTCTATAGCGGTCCACGCCGCGAACGCGAGGCAGACCGCCGCACCGATGTAGTGCAGCAGCGACAGCGGCATCCGTTGGACGAGCCAGCGTCCGGCGATCGCGGCGAGCCCCGAGACCAAGAGCAGCGCGGTCCACGACCCGATGAAGACGCTGAGTGGGCTGCCGTGCCGGCTGACGAAGCTGGCCGTGAACAGCTGAGACAGATCGCCCCACTCGGCTGCGAAGACGACGAGGAACGACGCGACGGCCGCCCGTCGCATCGATGCTCCGCGACCGTCGCCGTGCTCGACCTGCTCAGAGAGCTCGGTCTCCTGCTTCTTCTCCTCCTCCTTGGCCGAGGGCGCCGACCGGATCAGCACGACCGCGCCGAGCAGGAAGATCGCCAGCGTGATGGTATGGACGACCCACTCGGGCAGGAGGCTGACGGCCTGGCCGGCGGTGACCGCGACGATGCACTGCACGCCGAACGCCGTGCCGACGCCGATCCAGACCGCCAGCGGGCGATAGCGGGTCGACAGGACGAGCGTCGCGACGAACGTCTTGTCCGGCAGTTCGAGGAGGAAGATCGGCCCGAAGACGAGGGCCATGAGCCCGAAGTCGATCACCTGGGCATCCTGACGGCCGCGATGGCGTCGGCGAGGACGGTCTTGACCGGGCGACCGAGTGCGGCGGCCGCAGCGGCGACGTCGTCGTACTCCGGCTGCGCATTGACGACCACGCCGTCATGGCGAGCGACCTTGACCCGGACGGGCTCGCCGTCGACCTCGACGGTACGGATCTCGCGATCGAGCGCGACCTTGCCGACCGTGTGCTCCCGCAGGCCGATCGTCGTGGTCTCGGCGAAGACGACGTCGAGAATCGCCGACCGACGCGACGCGTCGGTGAGCACCGACAGCGTGTGGGCGGGGCGGCCCTTCTTCATCAGGATCGGAGTCAGCCAGGCATCCGCGGCGCCGGCGCCGAGCAGTCGGTCGAGTACGGCCGGCCAGAGGCGCGGGTCGAGGTCGTCGATGTTGGCTTCGAGCACCAGTTGTTCCGTCGCGGGGGACCCCTGCGACGAACCTATTGGCGTGGGGGTCCCCTGCGCCAAAACCGCGTCGGCGACCGCCTCGCCCACGAACAGCCGGATCACGTTCGGATGCCCGGGCAGGTCGCTGCCGCCGGCGCCCACTCCGATCGCCTGCACCCGCATCGCCGGTTGCCCGCCGTAGCCGTCGGCCCACGTGGTGACGAGGGCGGCTCCGGTCGGCGTACACAACTCCCGATCGGCCGGGCCACCGACGCTGGGTGCCTCGCGCAGCAGCGCAGCCACGGCCGGCGGCGGTACGGGCAGCCGACCGTGTCCGGCTTCGACACTGCCGCCGCCGACCGCGATGGTCGAACACGTCAATGTCTCGAGTCCGAGATGCACCAGACCCGCGCAGACCCCGACGACGTCGGCGATCGCATCAAGCGCGCCCACCTCGTGGAACTGAACCGCGTCGGTCGTCGTGCCGTGGACCGATGCCTCGGCTTCGGCCAGCCGCTCGAACACGCCGCCGGCGCGATCCCGAACCCGCTCGTCCAGCGCGCTGGCCGACAGGAGGGCTCGAATGTCGCCGAGTCCGCGATGGGTCGTCGAATCGGCGACGTCCACGCGGACCCGTGTTGCGGCCAGTCCGGAGCGGCTGACGGATTCGGCGCGCAGTCGGGTCGGTTCCGGCGCGATCGCTTGCACGGCCGCGTCGAGGACGTCCAGCGGCACGCCGGCATCGACGAGCGCACCCAGCAGCATGTCGCCGGATGCACCCGACGAGCAGTCGAGCCATCCGATCATGCGTTGGCGTCCGTCGACTGCTCGTCGGATTTGCGCACGTCTCCGTCATGCTGTGCAGCGGCAGACGTGTGAGAGTGCGCAAGCCCGGAGCCCGCGGCTCGGGAGCCGGCCCCTCCGGCGTCCGCCGCCCCCGCTTCGGCCTCCGCCGTCGCCGCCGAGTCGGCCTCCGCCTGCGCCGTCTCCGCCGCCGCCGCGCGCGCCGACCGCCGTGCGACCCGAGCCGCGAACACCCCGGCGCCATAACCGTTGTCGATGTTGACGACGGTGACCCCGGCGGCGCACGAGTTGAGCATCCCGAGCAGCGCCGCGAGCCCACCGAACGACGCGCCGTATCCGACACTGGTCGGCACCGCCACCAACGGCACCCCGGTGAGGCCGCCGACCACACTCGGCAAGGCGCCTTCCATGCCGGCCACGACGATGAGACAGTCGGCGTCGTCGAGTTGCTGCTTGACCGCGAGCAGTCGGTGCACCCCGGCGACGCCGACGTCGGACAGTTGGACCGCGTGCGCCCCGTACACCCGCGTCGCGACCGCCGCCTCTCGAGCCGTCGGCGCATCGGAGGTGCCGGCCGACACGATGCAGACCCGACCCTTCGGATCCGGCAGCGGGCCGAGCCAGGCGGCGCGGGCGACGTCGTCGATCGACGCGGCCGGGAGGTCCGACCCGACCGCGGACATCGCCGCCTCGGTGAGTCGGGTTGCGAGGACGGCGCGATCGGGGTGCGCCGCGTGGAGACGTTCGAGAAGCTCGACGACCTGAGTGGGCGTCTTGCCGCCGCCATAGACGACTTCCGGGTCGCCGGTACGGTCGGCGCGGGCCGTGTCGAGTCGGGCGAAGCCGAGGTCCTCGTACCCCGGGTCCTGCGCAGCACCGGTCATGCTCGTGACTGTAATCCCTCGCCCATTCGCGTCGAGCTTTCCGTCTCACCCCGCTCCGGCCCATCTTTCGGGTCGAGATTGCGCGTGTGCCCGCTTCGGCGCGGGTTGACTATCGCTCGGCGACCGCCATCCGAATGCCGAGCCCGATCAGTACGGCACCACTGGCTGCCTCAACCCGACGGCGAACGCGGCGGCGCCGAAACCACGAGCTGGCGCGACCGACAGCCAGTGCAAAGGTCAAATACAGGCAGGTCTCGACCGCGACCTGCAACAACGCCAGGAGCGCCGTCGTCTGCAACAGCGGCCGATCCGCCGGCACAAACTGCGGATAGAACGCGAACATGAACACCGCCGCCTTCGGGTTCGCCAGCTGCACCAGCGCCCCTTCGCCGAAGGCCACCCACGACGATCGCGCCGTCGGTGCGTACGCCGGGGGCGCCTGGCTGCCACGATCGGCCCACGCCGTACGCCAGGCACGGATACCGAGTGCGATCAGCACCGCCGCGCCGACGATGCGCAGCACGAGGTAGGCGGTCTCCGATGCGGCGACCAGAGCCGCGAGACCGGCGCCGGCGGCGAGCGCCCAGATGTACAGACCGGCTTCGAGACCGAGGATCGTCGGCACCGCCGCCCGAGTGCCGCGGATCGCCGCACGCCGGGTGATCAGCGCCATCGCCGGACCCGGCGACGCCGAGATCAACACGACGGCGATCAAGAACGCGGGGAGCGAGGCGACGATGTCCACGACCCCCAGCCTCGCATCACCGGCAACCGGTTTTGCGCTCGTTTCGTTGACCGGTCGGCGCCGGGACCAACAGTTTCGGCGCAAAACCGTCCTGCCCTAGGCTGGCGTTCGTGCCTGGTGTGCCACCCGCTCGCTATGCGTACCTCGGCCCCGAAGGGACGTTCACCGAGGCGGCGCTGCGTACGGTCCCGGCCGCGAGCCGAGCCGACCTGCAGCCGTACCCGACGGTCCCCGCGGCGCTCGATGCGGTGCGCACCGGCGAGGCCGACGGCGCCGTCGTCCCGATCGAAAACTCGGTCGAAGGCTCGGTGACGGTGACGCTCGACGAGCTGGCCAACGGCACGGCGGTCATGATCACACGGGAGATGTCGATCCCCGTACGGTTTGCGCTGCTCGCCCGGCCGGGTCGGGATCCCTTCTCCGTACGTACGATCGCGACGCATCCGCATGCCGCGGCGCAGTGTCGCCGGTGGATCGCCGACCACCACCCCGATGCCGATGTCGTCCACGTGGCGTCGACGGCGCAGGCGGCCGCGATGGTGGCGGCGCCGGATGCTGCCTACGACGCGGCGATCTCGGCTCCGATCGCGGCCGAGCACTATCGGCTGTCGGTGCTCGAACACGAGATCGGCGACAACCCCGATGCGGAGACCCGGTTCGTGCTGGTGACTCGGCCGTCCGGTCCGCCGCCGCGTACCGGGGCCGACAAATCGTCGCTGGTGGCGTTCATCCGGGACGACCATCCGGGTGCGTTGATGGAGGTGCTCGACGAGTTCGCGCTCCGCGGCGTCAACCTGACCCGGATCGAGTCCCGGCCGACCGGCGCGGCCCTCGGGCGCTACTGCTTCTCGATCGACTGCGAGGGGCACATCGACGACGCCCGAGTCGGCGAGGCGCTGATGGGGTTGCGCCGGATCTGCGCCGACGTACGGTTCCTCGGGTCGTACGCGCGGATGGATGGGGCGACGCCGGTCGTCCGCGACGGCACTTCCGACAAGGACTTCGACGACGCCCACGCCTGGCTGCAGCGCCTCCGGCGCCCCTGACTGCGCGCGCTCTCGACAGGCGGCGCTAGCCACGACTCTCAGCGAGTCCACAGGGAATCCGCAGGACCGCCTCAGTCGGCCCGGCGAACCTGTCGGCCATGACCGCACCGTCGCAGCCAGAGGCTCGGCTGCTTGTCGTCGACGACGACGCCAACATCGTGGAGCTGTTGTCGGCCAGCCTGCGGTACGCCGGATTCGACGTCGCCGGCGCCCGCGACGGACAGACCGCCCTCGCCGCCGCCCGCGAGTTTCGCCCCGATGGCGTGCTTCTCGACGTGATGATGCCGGGCCTCGACGGGTTCGAGGTCGTCCGCCGGATGCGCAACGAAGGCATGCCAGCTCCGGTGCTCTTCCTCACCGCCCGCGACGAGACCGAGGACAAGGTGCACGGCCTCACCCTCGGCGGCGACGACTACGTCACCAAGCCGTTCAGCCTCGACGAGGTGATCGCCCGCGTACGTGCGCTGCTGCGGCGCTCCGGGCACCGATCCGACGGCGACGGCGCTCAGGCCCGGCTGCAGTTCGCCGATCTCGAGCTCGACGAGGACCGCCACGAGGTACGCAAGGCCGGCGCGCTTGTGGAGCTGACGCCGACGGAGTTCAAGCTGCTGCGCTACCTGCTTCTCAACCAGGGTCGCGTGCTCAGCAAGGCCCAGATCCTCGATCACGTGTGGCACTACGACTTCGGCGGCGACACGAACGTGGTCGAGACGTACGTCTCGTACCTGCGACGCAAGGTCGACACCGCCGAGCCGCGGGTGATCCATACGCTGCGTGGCGTCGGCTACGTACTGAGGCTGCCTCGGCCATGAGGCCAGGCACCTCTGGCTGGTCCGTGCGGGTCCCGCTGCGCATCACGCTCGTCGTCAGCCTGGTGGTGTTGATGGCCGGAACCCTGGTCGCCACCGGGTACGCGGCGACGTCGGCGCTGCGCGGCTACCTCATGAACCGCCTGGACGGCCAGGTGCAGCGGGCGGCGCGCACGTTGCCAGCAAGCCTTTCCAATCCGGTCATCGCCGATGGCGCCGCGTTCAACACCGTGGACGGCTTGGACCAGATGTACGTGATGGTGACCGACGCCAACGGAAGGAATCCGAGCGGTACGCCGACGTCAGACAGCACCGACCAGCCAAGCCTCTCGCCGGCCGAGGTCGTCGCTCTTGCGGACCCCAACGCCGAGCTGACCACGCTCGACGGAGCGAACGGGGACGCCCGGTGGCGGGTCACCGTCGTTCCGATCAACAGCGACCAACTCATGGTGGTCGGATTCTCCATGGCGGACATCGACGCAACGGTCGGCAGGCTCGGGAGGATCAACCTCGTCGTGGGCCTGGTTGCCCTGCTCGGGCTCGGCGCGGCCGGCTTCTACGTCATACGCTCCAGCCTGCGGCCGCTGGCGTCGATCGAGGAGACCGCGGTCGCGATCGCGGCAGGAAACCTCGATCGCCGGATCCCGTACCAGAATCCGAGGACCGAGGTCGGTCGGCTCGGACTGGCTCTCAACGGCATGCTGACTCAGATCGAATCGGCATTCGGCGCGCAGCGTGCGTCCGAGGCGGCGGCGCGAGCGTCGGAGGACCGGATGCGGCAGTTCGTCGCCGACGCGGGTCATGAGCTGCGTACACCGTTGACGTCGATCCGGGGCTACGCGGAGCTGGTACGTCAGGGCGCAGTCGATACCGCCGACGGTCGGGCCCAGGTCGTACGCCGGATCGAGGACGCCGCCGCCAGCATGGGGGTGCTGGTCGACGACCTGCTCTTGTTGGCCCGGCTTGACCAGCGCCGGCCGCTCGCCCGCGGGCCGGTCGACCTCCTGCAGTTGGCGACCGATGCGGCGCATGACGCTCGGGTGCGGGCACCGGAGCGGGTGATCGAGGTCCGGCCGGACGACGGTCCCGTGCCGCCGGTCGCGATCGGCGACGAGGATCGGCTGCGCCAGGTCGTCGGCAACCTCGTGGGCAACGCGTTGACGCACACGCCCTCCGGAACCGAGGTAACCCTGTCGGTCGGGACCGCGGCGGCGAACCGGGACGGTGGTCCGTCTATCGCGTGGCTCGAGGTACGAGACAGCGGACCGGGTCTGGAGCCGAGCCAGCTCGATCGGGTCTTCGAGCGCTTCTACCGTGGGGACCAGTCACGGTCGCGGGAGTCCGGCGGCATCGGCCTCGGGCTGTCCATCGTCGCCTCGATCGTCGCCGCCCACGGCGGTTCGGTATCGGTCGCCAGCCAACCGGGCGCGGGCGCCTGCTTCCGGGTCGAGCTCCCCGCTGCCCTCGTGGCCGAGCTGGTCCGTTGGAATTCCGAGTAGTGGTCGGTGCTCGGCGGGCGACACCGACCCTAAGTCGGAAGTCGAGCGATAGGTCGATGGACGAACCGACCGACTGACAGGAAGCTCACAGGCTGCTCCGAAGCCGTTGTAGTCGGCGGTCGCCAGGCTCGATGGCATGCGAACCCAACTGATGCGGATGACCGCTGTCGCCGGTCTGGCAGCGTTGCTGCTGACCGCCTGCGGCAGCTCCGACTCCAGCGACGAGGGGGTCGCCAGCCTCACCGGTGGCGACTCGGCAACCGACGACACGAACGTCGAGCAGGAGGCCCAGGAGTGGGCCCAATGTATGCGCGACCACGGCCTCGACGTGCCCGACCCGGAGGCCAGCGAGGACGGCGGTATGCAGTTCAAGGTGACCGGCGACGACCTCGACCGAGACGCCATGCAGAAGGCCACCGAGGACTGCGGGATGCCGCCCGGCGCCGAGCTCTCCGAGGAGGACCGGGCCGAGATGGAGGACAACGCGCTCGAGTTCGCGCAATGCATGCGGGACAAGGGGTACGACGTCCCCGACCCCGACTTCTCAGACCAGGACGGCCCAGACGTCAGCGGGAGCGACGACGGCTCGAAGGACCGAGTCGTGCTCGGCCCGATGGGCGACATTCTGGGCAACCTCGACATGGACGACCCTGAGGTCCAAAGCGACGTCAACGAGTGCACCGAGTCGTCCGGCCTCGAGGGGCCCCAGATGGATCGGCAGCCGTGATGGGCAAGGCAGTCACGTGGGTCGGCATTCCCGTCCTCGTGATCGCGGTCGGCGGCTCCGTTGCGGGATGGACCCTGCTACGAGAGGACGGCGAGGCCGCCGACGCCTCGGATGCGATCGACGCCACCGGCACGATCACCCGTGGGACCGTGGTGCAGACCGAGACGTACGAAGGGGTGATCGGCTACGACGAGGCCCGGCCGATCGTCAACCAACGGATGGGAACGCTGACCTGGGTCCCGAAGACCGACTCGGTGGTCCGCCGCGGGGACGTGCTCTACCGGGTCGACAACGAGCCGGTCGTCATGCTCCTCGGCGACACACCGATGTATCGCGACCTTGGGGTCGGGGCCGAGGGCAAGGACGTACGGCAGCTGGAGCGAAACCTCGAGGCGCTCGGCTATGCGGGGGACATCACGGTCGACGACGAGTTCACCGACGGCACCGGCGACGCGGTGGCCGACCTCCGTGCGGACTACGGCCTGCGTGACGGCGAGTCCATCGCGGTGGGCGACATCGTCTTCGAACCGTCGGCGGTGCGTGTGTCCGGGGCGACCGTCGACGTCGGGAGCCCGGTCCAACCCGGCGCGGCTCCGGTCGAGGTCACGTCGACGGACAAGCAGGTGACGGCGACCCTGGACTCGGTCGACGACACGACCGAGGGTGCGGAGGTCACCGTCGAGCTGCCGGACGGCACGCGTACGAAGGGCGCCGTCGAGTCGATCGAGGAGTCCCCGGCAGCCAGCTCGGACGACTCGGCCACCGTTACGGCTGAGATCGAGCTGACCGATCAGAAGGCGGCCGCCGAGTGGGAGACCGGAGATGTCGACGTCGACATCGAGGTGGCTCGGGTGAGCGATGTACTCGTCGCACCGGTGACGGCGCTGGTCGCGTTGGCCGAGGGCGGCTATGCCGTACGAGTCGTCGACGACAGCGCCGACGAGGGATATCGGCTCGTCGCGGTGCGGCCCGGACTGTTCGCCGAGGAGCGGGTCGAGGTGTCCGGCCAAGGGCTCAAGGCCGGAATGACCGTGGTGGTGCCCGGTGAGTAGCCCGGTCCTCGAGCTGGTCGACGTGACGAAGGAGTACGGCGGGGCCACGCCGACTCGTGCGCTGCGCGGGATCAGCCTGTCGGCGCGGGCCGGCGAGTTCACGTCGATCGTCGGCCCGTCCGGATCCGGCAAGTCGACGCTGCTCAACATCATCGGGACGCTCGATCGGCCGACGTCGGGCATCGTACGGGTGGCCGGCCACGACACCGAGGACATGACCGACCGCCAGCTGTCGGCGCTGCGGGCTCGCGAGCTCGGGTTCGTCTTCCAGCAGTTCTTCCTGCTCAGCGGCGAGACCGCGCTGGAGAACGTCGCCGACGCGCTGCTCTATCGCGGCCTGACGATGGCCGAGCGTCGCGATCGGGCGGTGAGCGCCCTCGAGAGCGTGGGGCTCGGCCACCGGCTCGCGCACCACCCGAACCAGCTGTCCGGCGGCGAACGGCAGCGCGTGGCGATCGCCCGAGCCCTGGTCGGCCGGCCGTCGCTGATGTTGGCCGACGAGCCGACCGGCAACCTCGACACCCGGACCGGGGCCGAGATCATGGATCTGCTCGCCGAGCTGAACGCCACCGGCGCGACGATCCTGGTGATCACCCACGAGCACGAGGTGGCGCGACGCTGTCGGCGTCAGATCGCGGTCCGGGATGGTCGCATCGAGCACGACGATCGGCTCGAGGCGGTGCCGTCGTGAGGCGGCGTCGGCACCGTCGTGAGGCGGCGGAGCGGGGTGGCGCAGGGACCCCCACGCCAAACTTATTGGCGCAGGGGACCCCCACGCCAATGAGTCGGCCCCCGGGCCGCGGCCGGAGCGCAGCCGACTTCGGTTCGGTGACGTGCTCCGTGTCGGGTCGGTGGGCCTGCGTACTCGGCGACAGCGCGCTGCCCTGTCGGCGGTCGGCATCGCGATCGGGATCGCGTCGATGGTGGCCGTACTCGGCATCTCCGAGTCGTCCAACGCCAGTCTCAACGCGACGCTCGACCGGCTGGGCACCAACCTGCTGACGGCCGAGGCGACGGCGGGCCTGGCCGGCGGTGATCCGGTGTTGCCGGACACCGCCGTCCCGATGCTGCGTGACATCGCGCCGGTCGAGCAGGTCGCGACGACAACACCGGTGGACGCGAACGCGTACGTCAACGACATGGTCCCCGAGGAGCTGTCCAACGGGATCACCATCGAGGCGGCCGACCCGAGCCTGCTCGACGCGTTGAGCGGCACGATGGCCGAGGGCGCCTTCCTCGACAGGGCGTCCGAGCGCTACCAGGCGGCGGTCGTGGGATCGGTCGCGGCGCAGCGGCTCGGGATCGACCGGATCGGCCAGCGGATCTGGATCGACGGCCACTGGTTCACCGTCGTCGGCATCATGGATTCGGTCGAGCTGGCCGAAGACCTCGACCGCGCGGTCCTCGTCGGGCATCCGATCGCGGAGCGGCTGTACGACGCCGACGAGGCGCCGGGCACCGTGTACCTGCGGGCCGACCCGGACGACATCACCGAGGTACAGAGCGTCGTCCCCGCGACCGCGGACCCGTCGTCGCCCGACGAGGTCGCCGTCTCGCGGCCGTCCGATGCGCTGGCGGCGAAGGCGGCGGCGAACGAGACGTTCACGACGCTGTTTCTCGGCCTCGGTGCGGTGGCGCTGCTGGTCGGCGGGGTCGGCATCGCGAACGTCATGGTGATCGCGGTGATCGAACGCCGTGGCGAGATCGGGCTGCGTCGGGCGCTCGGTGCGACGCAGGGGCATGTACGGCTGCAGTTCCTGGTCGAGGCGGTGCTGCTGGCCGTACTCGGTGGGCTCGTCGGGGTGGGACTCGGTGCCGTGGCGACAACGGTGTACGCGGTGAGCCAGGACTGGGCGATCACGATCCCGCTGTCGGCCGTGGGTGGCGGGTTGGCGGCGGCGTTGGTCGTCGGAGCGATCGCCGGTCTGTACCCCGCCGGCCGGGCCGCCCGCCTGTCGCCGACAGAGGCCTTGCGCTCCGCCTAACGCCGATCCGTCACTCGTGGCCCGCCGATCCGCCACTTGTGGCCCGCCGATCCGCCACTCGTGGTTGGCTCATCCGCGGGTTTCGGCCCGCCGATCCGCGAGAAGCGGTCGCGCGACACATAGAGTCAGGGCGTGGACGGGGTGCTCGGTTGGATCGCTGTCGGACTGGCGGTCGTCGCGATCGCGCTAGCGGCCTGGGCGTGGCGAATCGCTCGGGCGCCGCGACGGCCGCGAGGGGTCCCGATTCCGCCGGAGATCGAGGCGGTCCGGGACGAGGTCGAGGCGCTGCGCGAGGATGCGGCGCAGGCGCTACGGCATCTCGCGGTCGTACGATACGACGCCTTCGGCGACATGGGCGGCCATCTGTCGTGGTCCATGGCGCTCGTCGACGATGAGGGCAACGGCATCGTGCTGACCTCGATTCACGGGCGCAGCGATGCGCGTACGTACGCCAAGGGCATCACCGCCTGGACCTGTGACCAGCAGCCCTCGCCGGAGGAGGAAGAGGCCATCGGGTACGCGAAGGGCCGCCGCTCACCAATCTCACGGATCGACGGGCCCCGAGTGACGGATCGACGGGCCCCGAGTGACGGATCGACGGGCCCCGAGTGACGGATCGGCGGGGGCGGGTCAGCGGGGGACCCGGACGAGCAGCGTCCCGGCGGCCACCTCGGCTCGGATCTCGTGCCCGTCCGGAATCGTGTCGCCGTCCAACTGACGCGGGGTCGGCTTCTCCGCCCGAATGACCACGCGCCGGCCCCGCATCCGGTCGAGCCGGTCGTCGGTGCGGCGGCGCCGGGCGAGCACCCGCCACACGAGCGCGAGCCATCCCCAGGTACGCCGGGGCGCGATCACCACGATGTCGAGCAGACCGTCGTCGATCCGGGCGTCCGGGATCAGCGGGATGCCGCCCGTGATCGCGCCAACGTTGCCGATCACCACGGTCCGCGCCCGGCGGCGCACCGGCTCGGCGTCGTCGACCGAGATCTCGACGCGTACGGCGGGATAACTGATCTGTCGCAGCGCGGACACCACGTACGCGGTCGACCCCATCCGGGCCTTCATCTCGTCGGCGGCGCCGTGCATGATCGCCGCGTCGAGACCGAGCCCCGCCATGACGGTGAAGCAGGTGTCCTCGATGCCGTCCCCGGCCAGCGACACGATGTCGACGGCACGGTCCTGACCCGACATCGCGACCTCGATGGCGTCCCCGACATGCAGCGGAAGCCCGAGGTTGCGGGTCAGCAGGTTGCCAGTGCCCAGGGCCACGATGCCGACCGGAACGCCGGTGCGAGCGAGCTCGGTGCAGACGACCCGGACCGTACCGTCGCCGCCGGCGGCGATCACCATCTCGGCCCCGGCGGCGATCGCGTCCTCGGTCATCGACGTCCCCGGATCGTCCGGCGTCGTCTCGAACCACATCGGTTCGTCCCAGCCGTGGGCCAGGGCCGCGGCCTGCACCTGGGATCGGAAGCCGAGCGGGTCGGTGATCTTGGTCGGGTTGAGAACGACGGCCAGGCGAGACGGCCGCGGCCCCGCGGAGCCAGCCACCGGACCCGGTGGCTCCGGGGCCAGCCGCAGGAGCAGCGCCCACCCGATCATGACGATCAGGACACCGAGTGCCCAGCCGCCGACAACGTCGGTCGCGTAGTGCACGTCGAGGAGGATGCGATCCAGGCCGACCAAGGCGCCGATCGCGATCCAGAGGGCGCACAGGCCTCGACGCAGCCAGCCGCGCGGTAGCAGCGCCATCGTCGTGAGCACGGCGACGGCGGCGAAGTAGCCACCGGCGGCCGCATGCCCCGACGGATACGACCAGCCCTCCTCGTTGAGGACGGGCTGATCGTGGGAGGGGCGGTCGCGATCGAGGAGATGCTTCGACGCCGGGGCGATCACCCATTCGGCGGCCGTGACGAGGATCATCCAAAGCGCGATCCGAATGTGCCGGCGCCACAGCATCGCCACCGCGACCGCGAGCACGAGGACCCGGAGCGTCATCGGTCCGATCCAGTCCGCGATCCAGGTCAGGACGCTGATCAGGCTGTCTCGCCCGGAGGTGACGTCGTACGCGCCGTCGCTGATGGTGGAGTCGAGATCCATCAGGGGTTGCCACTCGAACGCCACCAGGAACGTCGTGAGCGCGACCACCAGGAGCGGCACGCCGATCCACGAGCCCTGCGCTTCGGAGCTGCGCGGCTGAGCGCGACGGAGATCGACATGCACGCGGTGATCTTCCCAGGTCACAGCGGGACCGGCAGCACGGGCTGTTCACCGAGGTGTGACACATCCACCACGACAGGCGGCGACCTGGTGCGCCCCTCACGTGTCGGCGTCGAAGTGAGCGAGAGGTGCGACGCGTGTCGCGAAACCGATTGGCCAGCCTGGATACCCTGAATGGGTGATAGACCTACGTACTCTCCGCGAAGATCCTGACCGCGTACGCGACGCGCAGAAGCGCCGGGGCGAGTCCGTCGACGCCGTCAACCGCGTACTCGAGGCCGATGAGCGTCGCCGGTCGTCTATCGCGGAGTACGAGCGCCTGCGGGCCGATCAGAAGGCACTCGGAAAGCAAATCGCGCGGACGCCGCAGGACGAAAGAGCCGCCCTACTGGCCCGTACGAAGGAGCTCGCCGAGCAGGTCAAGGCTGCTGAGGCCGCCCAAAACGAGGCCGACGAGGCGTTTCGCGAGCTGGCGCTGGCGCTGCCCAACCTGGCCGACCAGCGCGCCCCTGAGGGTGGCGAGGACGACTTCGTCACGCTCGAGGAGGTCGGCACGCTGCGCGACTTCGCCGCCGAGGGCTTCGAGCCGAAGGACCACATCGAGCTCGGCAAGATCCTCGGCGCGATCGACATCGAACGCGGCGCCAAGGTGAGCGGGGCGCGGTTTTACTACCTCACCGGCGTAGGGGCGCAGCTCGAGATGGCGCTGATGCATGCCGCGCTCGACCGGGCGACCGGCTGGGGGTTCACTCCGGTGATCCCGCCGGCGCTGGTCAAGCCGCGGGCGATGGAGGGCACGGGGTTCCTCGGCCAGGCTGCCGACGACGTCTACTACCTGCCCAAGGACGACCTCTACCTCGTCGGCACGTCGGAGGTGTCGCTCGCGGCGTACCACGCCGACGAGATTCTCGACGCACGCTCGTTGCCGCTGCGCTACACGGGGTTCAGCCCGTGCTACCGGCGCGAGGCAGGCTCCTATGGCAAGGACACCAGAGGCATCTTCCGGGTGCATTGGTTCGACAAGGTGGAGATGTTTGCGTTCACGACGCTCGAGGACTCGTACGCCGAGCACGAGCGGCTCCTGGCGTACGAGAAGGAATGGCTGACCGACGTGGTCGAGCTGCCGTTCCGGGTCATCGACGTCGCGACCGGCGACCTCGGATCGTCGGCGGTGCGCAAGTTCGACTGCGAGGCGTGGATCCCGACGCAGGACAAATACCGCGAGCTCACGTCGACGTCCAACTGCACGCAGTTTCAGGCCCGTCGCCTCGACATCCGGATCCGTGGCGAACGAGGCACCGAGCCGGCCGCGACCCTCAACGGCACGCTCTGCGCGTCGGCCCGGACGATCGTCGCGATCCTCGAGAACCATCAGCAGGCCGACGGCTCCGTGCGCGTTCCGGCCGCCCTGCAGCCGTACCTTGGCGGGCGGGACGTTCTGGAGCCGATTGCATGACGAGGCCGTACGACCTCGTCGCAGTGGACGTCGACGGGACGCTTGTCGACTGGGACAACACCATGTCCCCGGCCGTGCGCATCGCGGTCCGCCGGGTTGCCGAATCGGGGGTTCCGGTCGTCGTGTCGACGGGCCGGTCGGTCCCGGGCGTGATGGACGCGGTCGGCAAGCTCGGATTCGACGACGGGTTCGCCGTGGCCAGCAACGGCGCGGTCACAATCTCGTACTCGCCGGTCGAGGTGCTGTCGACCGTGACCTTCGACGCTCGCGAGACGGTCAAGCTGCTGCTCGAACACGTCCCCGAAGCGGCCGTCGCGGTCGAGGAGATCGGCCGCGGCTATCGGATCAACAAGCCGTTTCCCGACGGCGAGATCACCGGCGAGATGATCCTGCAAAGCGTCGAGGAGCTGGTGGCCGAGCCGGTGACTCGTGTGATCATCCGGAGCCCGGGTCAGTCCGCGGAGGAGTTCATCGAGCTGGCCGAGCGGCTCGGCCTGCAGGGCACCAACTACTTCGTCGGCTACACCGCCTGGCTCGACCTCGCGCCGAGCGGGGTGACGAAGGCGTCGGGTCTGGAGTCGCTCGCTGTCCGGCTGGGGGTTGAACGGTCGCGCGTGTTGGCGATCGGCGACGGGCGAAACGATCTCGAGATGCTGCGCTGGGCCGGCCGTGGCGTCGCGATGGGCAACGCGCCGGTCGAGGTACAGGACGCGGCCGACGACGTGACGGAGGACGTGGAGCGAGATGGGGTGGCGCTGGAGCTGGCCCGCTGGTTCTGAGGACCGCGGGCCCGCATCCGCTCGCTCGCCAACAGTCGGGTGGACTGTGCTGGTCCTCAGGTACCCGGTCATCCGACGAACGGACGACGACGAGCTCGAGCATCACCGTTGGCCACATCCGGGTGCTTTGGATGCGCCGTGAGCTCGAGCCCGTCGCCATGGGGTGGAGTCAGCCGACGGCGTGCAACTCGGCGTGGTCGGCCGCGGCCTGGCGGCTCGGGCGCGGCGTGTTCATCACGATGGCCACCGCGGTCGCGCCGACGGCGATGATGCCTGCGGCCCATGCGCTCGCTTCGGTGAAGCCTTCGACCATCGCGGTGGCCGGCAGCGTCGGACTCGGGGCGTGCGAGGCGATGTAGGCGGCGGTGGCACTGGTCGCGATGGTGTTGAGCACCGCGGTGCCGATCGAACCGCCGACCTGCATGCCGGTGTTGGCGGTGGCCGACGCGACACCGGAGTCGGACGCCGCGACGCCTTGGGTCGCGTAGTTCATCGCGACCGGCATGACCAGACCGACGCCGAGTCCGAGGACGATCATCGCGACCATGACGCCCTCGGCGTACCCGGTAGTGGAGTCGATGGTGGCGAACCACGCCAGCCCGGTGGCGGCCAACAGCATGCCCGGGACGACGAGAGCACGCGGCGGCACCTTCGGGAGCAGGTGGGTGGAGATGCCGCGTCCGGAGACCATCACGCCCGCGACGAGAGGGAGGAACGCGACGCCGGTCTTGATCGGCGAATAGCCCTTGACCGTCTGTAGGTAGTAGGTCATCAGCAAGAACGCGCCGAACATGCCGATCACGATGACGCTGATCGCGAGTACGGCGCCGCCGCGGCCGCGGTCGAGCACGATACGCAGGGGCAGCAGCGGCTCGGCGACGCGGCCTTCGATGACGAGGAACGCCGCGAGCAGGATCACGCCGGTGACGAGGAGGCTGATGACCGTGGTCGAGTCCCAGCCGTCGGTCTCGGCCTGCGAGCAGCCGTACACGATCGCGACCAGGCCGGCGGTCACGACGAGGAGTCCCGGGATGTCGAATCGGGGACGGCTCGGCGCGCGGGACTCGGTCAGGACGACGTAGGCGCCGATCGCGACGACCAAGGCGATCGGGATGTTGACGTAGAAGCACCAGCGCCAGTCGAGGTAGTCGGTGAGCACGCCGCCGGTCAGCAGGCCTACCCCGCCACCTCCGGCCGCGATCGCGCCGTAGATGCCGAAGGCCTTTGTCCGCTCGCCGGGTTCGGTGAACGTGACGGCCAGCAGCGACAGTGCCGTCGGCGCGAGCAGGGCGCCGAACGCGCCTTGCAGTACGCGAGCACCGACGAGCAGTTCGAGACTGGTCGCGGCGCCGCCCAACGCCGACGCGGCGGCGAACCCGAGCAGCGCGATCAGGAACGTCCGCTTGCGGCCGGTGTAGTCGGCGATCCGGCCGCCGAGCAGCAGCAGGCTGCCGAAGGCCAGCGTGTATCCGGTGATCACCCACTGACGGTCGCCGTCGGAGAAGCCGAGATCGGCCTGCAGCGACGGCAGCGCGATGTTCACGATCGTGATGTCGAGCGTGATCATCAGCTGCGCGAGGGCGATGAGGGTCAGGGCGGCCCAGCGGTGCGGATTTGGCCCGGCCGGCGCGACGGCTTCAGGGCCGCCGGCGGAGTCGTGATCGGTGCGCATGGTGCCTCCTCTCGATGCGATTTCATCAGGTGTTGAGAACCGATTATTCATCACGTGATGGAATCGTGGCAAGCGGGTTCGGCGTACGAGGACCGGATGTGGGTGGGGTCACAGAGCGCCGGTGTGGAGGGTGTCGACACCGGAGGGGCGAGTTTTGGCGCGAAATACAGCTCGCCGGCCGCATCTCAGCTGTATTTCACGCCAAAACTCGAGGGTGCGAGTACGCCGGAGGCGCCGGTGCAGCCGGGCCCCGGCGCGGCGTCAGTCGCGGTCGGTCTCGACGACCGAGTCGAACACGTCCAGAACCTCGTCGACGGTCGGCAGCTCCGGGTCCTTCGGCGTCGGCCGCTCCGTCTCGACCTCGACGGCCGCCTCGCGCCGGGCGCGACGCAGGTGACGCTTCACTGTCGACAGGGAGCACTCGAGCCGCGAGGCAAGCTCCTCCAGCGACTCGTCGGGGTGCGCGGCGCGCATCGCCAACACGGACTCGTGATCGATCGGACGTCGCTCGCCGCGCACCCCGGCGGCGGCATCGAGGTCCTCCGGCGCCACGGAGATGCCGAGGTCGGACCGAATTTGCTTGCGCTCACGGGGCGTCGTACAGCCGACGAAGCCCGCCACGTCGACCTGGGCGACCGCCGTGTATAGGCAGTCGACGAATAGTGGACACGAGGCACAAGCGTCTCGCG
This sequence comes from Actinomycetota bacterium, assembly GCA_046725375.1. Lineage (GTDB taxonomy): Bacteria > Actinomycetota > Actinomycetes > Propionibacteriales > Nocardioidaceae > DATFRX01. Next base: position 1,740 of record JBKOYM010000144.1, on the reverse strand, counting down.
CCCGCTGCAGGAGGTCTCGGTATTCGGCCCAGACCGCTTTGGTGACCTTCGACCGGGCCGGCGGCGCGTCGAGGAGTTGGTGCAGGAACAGATCGGGGTTGGTCGCGCATTCGGGCTCGACCGACTCGCCGGGCCGTGGCATGGCCGGCGTCGGTTCGATCGCGAAACGCATGAACTCCCCGAGCAGATGTCAGTCAGCTCACCCGAGCTGATCAGGACACGGGCGGTCCGGACGAGCCGCGCGACTAGGTCACATACGCATATTGCGGCTTAGTCGCCCCGGTGAGCGTACTCAGAGATACATTCCTCCGCCATGGGACTGGTCGGATTCGTTGCCCGGCCGGTCCGGCCCCGGCCGTCCACCCTGGCCCGCCGCCATGCCGGGGGGCATCCCGCTCGGGAGCGCCCGCCGCATCTGTTCGAGCTGGGCGCGGGCCGCCATCTGCTGGGCGTAGATCGCCGTCTGGATGCCGTGGAACAGGCCCTCGAGCCAGCCGACGAGCTGCGCCTGCGCGATCCGGAGTTCGGCGTCCGACGGCGTCTCGCTGGTGAAGGGCAGACTGAGTCGCTCGAGCTCCTCGATCAGCTCCGGCGCGAGGCCGTCCTCGAGCTCCTTGATCGAGGCGGCATGGATCTCGCGCAGGCGGGCCCGGCTGGCCTCGTCGAGCGGCGCCGACTTCACCTCTTCGAGCAGCTGACGAATCATGTTGCCGATCCGCATCACCTTCGCAGGCTGCTCCACCAGGTCGGTGATGGATGGCTCGTCGTCGCCGCCCTCGGCCGCGCCGGTGCCTTCGACAGCCATGCCGTCAGGCCCGACTACCACCACGCGGTGGCCCTCGTCGGGCTGCTCGGATTCGGGGCGCTGTTCGGTCATACCTGCCAGCCTAACGACCGGGGCGTACGCGGGCCCCATCAAGGGGCGACGCGGGTTGGCGCGGGGGTCCCCTGCGACGAACCTATTGGCGTGGGGGTCCCCTGCGCCAAAACCGCATTGGCGCGATCCTCCCCAGTCGCGACGAGGCGGCCCATCTAGCTCGTACGCAGGAGCACCTTCCCCACGTGGGTGCTCGCCTCGACGGTGCGATGCGCCTCACGTACGTCGTCGAGCGCGAACACCTGATGCACGACCGGGCGTACCTTGCCGGCTGCGATCAGCGGCCAAACGTGCTCCTCGACGCTGGCGATGATCGCCGCCTTCTCGCCCAGCGGACGTGGCCGCAGCCTGGTGGCGAGCACCGCACCCCGCTTGTCTTGCAACCGGCCCAAGGACAGCTCGCCGGTGACGCCGCGCTGCGTCCCGATGACGACCAACCGACCCGCGGTCGCGAGCGCCTCGATGTTGCGAGGGAGGTATTCGCCGCCGATGTTGTCGAGGATCACGTCGGCGCCGTGACCGTCGGTCGCGGTCCGCAGCTCCTCGACGAAGTCATGCTGCTTGTAGTCGATGCCGATGTCCGCACCTAGCTCGGCGCAGCGGCCCAGCTTCTCCGGCGACCCCGCCGTTACGGCGACCCGGGCGCCGAAGGCCTTGCCGAGCTGGATCGCCATCGTCCCGATGCCGCCTGCTCCACCGTGGACCAATAGCGTCTCGCCTTCGCGCAGACCGGCCAGCATGAAGACGTTGGACCAGACGGTCGCGGTCACCTCCGGGAGTCCGGCGGCGCTTTCGAGGTCGACGCCGTCAGGGATCGGGAGCAGTTGCTGGGCCGGCACCGCGACCTGCTCGGCGTACCCACC
>JBKOYM010000073.1:0-39090 GCA_046725375.1 Actinomycetota bacterium | reverse complement strand
GATACACAGCGCTGTCTCGTGGGCTCGGAGATGTGTATAAGAGACAGCCCTTGCCCACTCGGACGTGGGCACCGATCGGCCGACGCGACGACGGCACGGTCAGAAGATCGTCAGGGTGACTGTCGAGCCCCAGGGCAGTGCGCTGTCGGCCGGCGGATCCTGGCCGATGACCTTGTCGAGGCCCGCATAGTTGTCGGACTTCACAACCTCGGTCTTGAAGCCGGCGTCCTTCATCGCCTGCTTCGCGTCTTTGATGTCCCAACCGAACACGTTGGGCACCAGCTCCGCCGATCCCCCGTCGGACACGGTCAGCGTGATCGTGTCCCCCTTATGTCCGATTCCTTCGCTCGGATCCTGCGACATGACCCGGTTGGGCGCGATGTCCTCGCTGTGCTCCCGTACCACCTCGACCTCGAAGCCCAAGTCGGTCAGGCCCCGCTTCGCCTCGCCGACCCATTTGCCGGTGAAGTCGAAGATCTGGACCGGCACCGGTCCCTTGCTGATCTCGAGATCGATGGCGGTGCCGGCCTGGATCTCCGTGCCCGGCCTGATGCTGGTGTCGGAGACGGTGTCCTTCTCGTACTCGCCATTGTGCTTGTAGGTCACCTCGCCGACCTCGAGGTGGCGCGCCCGCAGCATCTGGGTGGCCTCGTCGAGTGTGTGCCCGAGCACGGGCGGAATCTCGTAGCGCTCCTCGCCCTTGCTGACGACCACCTCGACCGTGCCGCCGTCCGGGATGCGGTCGCCGACGGCAGGGTCGGTCGAGAGGATGCGGCCGGCCGGCACCGTCTCGGAATATTGCTCCGCCACCTTGTCGACGCTGAGGCCGGCATCTTCGGCGCGCTCGATCGCCTGGTTGTAGGTGAGCCCGCTGAGATCCGGCGTCGTCGTATACCGTCCGACGCCGATGTACCAGCCCGTGATGCCCGCGGCGATCGCCAGGATGATGACGACGATGATCGAGATCAGGCCGCGCCGCCGCTTGCGCCTTTGCGGCTGGCCCTGCGGCGACATGTCGACGCCGTAGCGCGACGTCAGCGACGGCGGCCCGGTCGGATCGGAAAGACCCGCCGATCCCGGACCGCCCGCGACGAGAGTGTGCTCCGGTCCACCCGGCGGCATCTGCTCGTCGTCGAACAACGGCGGCATCCATGGCCGTTCGATCGTGGCCTCGGCGAGCGGCCCCCGTGGCAACAGGTCTTGGGTCAGTTCCGGATCGTCCGGCAGCTGTTGGTCGAGCGCGTTACGTACCCGGCGCGCCTGTCGAAGCAGGACCTTGGCGTCGGCTGGGCGGAGGTCAGGCTCGCGAGCGGTGGCGCGCGCGACCAGGGCATCGAGGTACGGCGGAAGCCCTGGCACCACCTGCGACGGAGGTGGCACGTCGTCGTGAACGTGCTTGTAGGCCACCTGGATCGGCGTGTCACCCTCGTGCGGCTTCCGGCCGGTGAGCATCTCGTAGAGCATCACGCCGCACGCGTACACGTCGGAGCGGGCGTCGGCGCCCCGGTGCAGGACGAGCTCCGGCGCCATGTACGAGACGGTGCCGACGATGACGCCGCCGGTCGCGGTCGCCGCACTGGTGGCGCTGACCGCGCGGGCAAGCCCGAAATCGGCGACCTTGAGGGCCCCTTCGGTGCTGATCAGTACGTTTTCGGGCTTGAGGTCACGATGAATCAGGCCGGCGTCGTGGGCGGCGGTGACCGCGACCAGGATCTGTTCGAGCATCGCGACCGCGCGCTGTGGCGGCAGCGGCGCCTCCTTGTTGAGCAGCGCCCGGAGGGTCTGGCCCGGGACGTACTCCATGACGAGGTAGACGATGCCGTCGTCGTCGCCCTGGTCGAAGACGGCGACGACACTCGCGTGGTTGAGCCGCGCCGCCGACCGTGCCTCACGTACGAAGCGGGCGGCGAACTCGTCGTCGCTGCCCAGGCCCGCGTGCATGACCTTGACCGCGACCGACCGATCGAGTCGTGTGTCAGTCGCGGTGTAGACGGTGGCCATCCCGCCGCGGGCGATGCGCGCCTCGATGCGATAGCGACCGTCGAGCAGGCGCTCGATCATCGGGTCGCTGCTCGTGACGGACACGGAATCTCCTGTCGTGACTCGACGGCCCACGGGACCCACGAGCCAGCCCGCGGGCAAGCGGGTCCGTCTCGCAGTGTAAGGGCCACGGCGTTGGCGGACGCCCAGCCGCGCCTGTTGTGGCCCGCTCGGCCACGGCATGCGAGGCTGAGGGCATGAGCGAGCGTAGCGAGCGATCAATGAACGCTGCCGAGTCTCGCTCGTGGCCGCCCGCAGCGAAGCGAGGACGGGCATGAGCGAGTATGCCGTAATGGACGCTCTTGTCGACAAGTGGCTGAGTCAGGAGGACGTCGCGAAGCGGCTCGGCGTGCCAACGTCGAAGGTCCGGCAACTCGCCCGCGACCACCACCTGCTCATGCTGGCCAATGGGCGGGTGCCGGCGCTGTTTCTCGACGACGATGGCCTCGTGAGAGGGCTTCCAGGCACCCTGACATTGCTCGCCGACGCCGGCTACGACGACGCCGAGGCGATGCGCTGGTTGTTCACGGCCGACGACTCGCTGCCGGGCCGACCGATCGACGCGTTGCGCGCCAACCGTGGCAGAGAGGTCCGTCGGCGCGCCCAAGCACTGGGATTTTGATGGACGAGCACGACGCGTCGTCCATGGAAGTGGAGATCAAATGAGTGGGCTCGCGGCGTTGCTCGCCGGACGAAAGCCGGTCGGCGTCTATCACTGGTCGTCTCCGATGCGCAGCGGCGACATTCGGCACTGCGCCGAGCACGCCAAGTGGCACTGCGTCGTGCTCGACACGATCCAGGCGACCGACGCCGACGGATTCGATGATGCGGTCGCCGCCGAGTTCACGCTGCCGGACGACCGCGTCCGCAGCCCAGACGCGCTGACCGGTGTGTTGCGGGACGGGCCGGGTCCGACCGACAGGCCGACGCTGGTCGTCTGGGAGGGCTGGGCGTCGCTGGCGAAGGCCGACGAGACGACCGCCCGGCGTGTGGTCGGCGCGTTCGCCGATCGGGCCGGACGGTCGCCCTCGTTTGCTGTCGTCCTGCACGGGCCGGGTCCCGACCTCGACCTCGCCGAGCTCGACCCGCACTGAGGCTAGGCCGGCGGGATGTTGTGGCCCTGCCGGAACAGGTTGCTCGGGTCGTAGGCCCGCTTGATCTCGCGCAGCCGCGCATAGTTCGCCGGCGTGTAGGCGTCAGCGGTACGGGCCGGGTCGTGCAGCCAGTTGAGGAACGATCCACCTGTCGCGTACGCGGCGAGCGGCGCCGATGCCTCGGCCGAGCCGTCGATCGTGAACGACAGCGGCGTGCCGCGATGCCCGACCGGACCCGCGTCGGCGCCGTCCCAGGCCATCGCCCCGCCCCACTGCCGGACCTCGACCGCCGAGATGGTCGGCTGCTCGCCCGCGACGGCGTCGACGACGGTCTCGATCAGCGGATCCGGCAGTGCGTCGTACATCTCGAACTGTCGAGGTGCCGTCCCACCGACCGTCGCGGCGTCCGGGTAGGTCATCGGCCGCACCTTGTCGACGATCGCGTCGCCCGCGACCCGGCGCAGCGGCCGCAAGGCCCGCTCGCCTTCGGCCGGCGACCCGACGTAGAAGCTGCGGATCGCCAGTACCGGGCCGTCGATCTCGGGCTTCGGCGACTGCTGCATGACGACGACCGTCGTGGTCAGCGCGTCTGGCTGGGTGGCGGCCCAGTGACGGTAGAACGCGAGGGTCTCGCTCGCTCGATCGATCGGGTGGTACGACGCTCCGCCGTACGCCTGGCCGACCGGGTGCAGTCGAAACTCGAGCGCCGTGACGACGCCGAAGTTGCCGCTGCCGCCACGCAGCGCCCAGAACAGATCGGCGTGGACGCCTTGGCTGGCGGTGAGATGGCCTCCGTCGGCAGTCACGATGTCGACGCGCAGCAGGCTGTCGGCGGCGAACCCGTACGCGCGGCCGAGCCAGCCGACGCCGCCGCCGAGGGTGTAGCCGGCGACGCCGACCGACGGTGCGGAGCCCGACAGCGGGGCCAGGCCGAACGGAGCGGCCGCCGCGATCACGTCGCTCCAGCGAGCGCCAGGTCCGACGCGGGCCGTCCGGCGGTCGGGGTCGACCAGGACCTGCGCCATCCGCGAGGTCTTGACGAGGACGCCGCCATGGGAGGGGACGAAGGTGCCGTGTCCGGTGGCCTGGACGGCGAACGGCAGGTCGTGCGCTTGGGCCACTCGAACCGCAGCCTGGACATCGGCGGGAGAGGCCGCCTCGGCGACGATGGCCGGACGCGAGTCGAAGGCCGGATTGAGAGCGGCACGCTGGGCGTCGTACGTCTCGTCGCCCGGGACGTGGATCGGCCCGCCAAAGCTACGGAGCAGCTCGGCGACCGGCGCGGCGGTGGTTGTCGAGGTCAACGCTGAGATCGTCATCGCGGCGTCTCCTGTTCTTTGGGGTCGTGTCGATCGTCGGTCGTGGCGGGGCGGTTCACATCGGCCTGGGGGCGGCTGTCGAGCTACGACGGCGGGAGTAAGCCCTAGCCGGGGGTGCGCCGCTCGGCGTACCCCCGGCCCCGCTCAGTGCGCCTCGGAGCAGGCGAGCTCCGGGCCGGCGCCTTCGGTCTCGGGCTCGGGCTGGCGCTCGGGCCGCAGGACGGCGACGGCGACCGCGATCGCGCCGACCACCAAAGCGGCGGCGATGACGAACGCCAGTCGGTAGCCGCCGGTCAACGCGTCGGCCGTCGACTCGCCGTCGGTCAGTAGGCCCTTCGTACGGGTCGCGGAGACGGTCGCCAACACGGCCAGTCCGAGCGCGGCGCCGACCTGCATCGTCGTGTTGACCAGCCCGGAGGCGAGGCCCGCGTCCTCCGGCGTCGCGCCGGACATCGCCAGGGTCATCAGTGCCGGGAAGGCCGTGCCGACTCCGGCGCCGATCAGCAGCGTCGAGGGCAACACGTCGGTGACGTACGTGCCGTCGACCGGCACCCGCGCGACGAGGGCGAGACCGACCGCGATCAGCACCAGGCCCGGCACCAGCAGGTTCCGCGCACCGAACCGCATGATCAGCGGCTCGGCGTACCGCACCGACAGCGTGCCCATCACGATGGTTGTCGGCAGGAACGCCAGTCCGGTCTCGAGCGCGTTGTAGCCCAGGATCTCCTGCAGGTACAGCACGCCGAGGAAGAACATTCCGAACAGGCCGGCCACGGTCAGAGCCTGGATCACGTTGGCGCCCGACACGTTGCGCGACCGGAAGATCCGCAGCGGGATGAGCGGGTTGGCGGCGGTCGCCTCACGCACGATGAACGCGACCAGCAACCCGACGGCCACGGCGCCGAGCGCCAGGGTCGAGCTCGCGGTCCAGCCGTCCTTGGCGGCCGGCTCGACGATCGTGTAGACACCCAGCATCAGGGCGCTGGTGATCAGGACCGCACCGGCGGCGTCGGTGCCCTTGCCGAAGCCGAGGCCGCGGTCCTTTTCGAGCACGCGGCCAGCGATCACCGCGGCGGCGACACCAATCGGCAGGTTGATGAAGAAGATCCAGTGCCAGCTGATCGCCTGGGTCAGCACGCCTCCGGCGAGCAGTCCGACCGAGCCGCCGGCCGAGGCGACGAACGCGTACATGCCGATCGCCTTGGCCTGCTCGCGAGGCTCCGGGAACAGCGTGACGATCATGCCCAGGATGACCGCGGAGGTCATCGCGCCGCCGACACCCTGCACGAAGCGGGCGGCAACCAGCACCTCTTGGCTTTGCGCCACGCCGCAGACGAGTGACGCGGTGGTGAAGACTCCGAGGCCGGCGAGGAACACGCCGCGTCGGGAGATGAGGTCGCCCAGCCGGCCGGCCAGGAGCAGCAGGCCGCCGAAGGCGATGAGGTACGCGTTGACGACCCAGGCCAGGCTGGACTGGGTGAAGCCGAGGTCGGTCTGGATGGCCGGCAACGCCACGTTGACGACCGTGGCGTCGAGCACGATCATCAGCATGCCCACGCACAGCACGATCAGGGCGACCCACCGATTGTGGTCGGGCGCGCTCGTCGGTGGTCCGGCCTCGGGGGCGGTCTCGATCTTGGATGTGCTCATCGGGGGTGTTCCCTTCAGGATTCAGATGGTGGCTTTACCTACACCTCGAACAAGGAGCCTCCGGATCGACACCTCGTGCGAAAAACTTCTGTGATCGCCGGTCCGAGGCCGCGAGGCTCGATGGCGGTCGCTCGTATTGACCGGAGTGGGAGTGAAAACTCATCGGTCTGCGCGCAAATCTCCGGCGCGCAGCCAGCGCTCTCGTCAGCCGGCCGTGATCTGCTGGAGCGCCTTCTGCGCCGAGCGTCGGATCGCGAGGTCGTCCTCGATCGACTGCCAGTTGCCGGCCTGGCCGAGCCGCTGGTCGAGGGCGAGAAGCGAGTGCAGCGCCGGTGCGGCGGCCGCCGCCAGAGGACCGAGATCGCCCGCGTAGTTGACGGCCACACGCATCGGAGGTTCGAAGAACGCCAGATCGAGCGGCCTGAGAGTCTCCACCACGCGGTCGACGGCTACCTGCGGATCGCCGGTGAGGCGCCAGTGGATCTGGGCGGCGTCGATCCGATCCCACTCGTCGCCGGCACGTACGAGCGTCTCGACGAGTTCGACGAGATGCTCCGGCGGCCTGCCGTCGAGTGGGCCGAGGGTCGCGAGCAAGCGGATGGCCGGCCGGGGGCTCTCGCCTTCGAGCCCGCGACCCAGGACGCGCACCGCGAGGTCGGTGTCGCCGGTGACCTTGGCGTACGCCCAGGCAGCCTGCATGCGGTTGTCGGCATCGAAATGTGGCCGCCGGTGTTCGTTTGGCAGGTACAGCCGGCCCGGATCGTCGGTCTGCCGCCCGGCCCGAATCCGCTCGGTCCACGCCGGGCCGCGCGCGAGGCGTCGCAACGCCGATCCGGCGGTGGCCGCGGCGGGCCCCATCTGGCCGAGTGCGTGGGCGGCCCAGCCGGCTGCGTCCATCGACAACACGTCGATCAGCTCCGGCACCGCTTCGGCGCCGTCAGCACCCCATGCGGCGAGCGTCTGGGCCATCTCGCGGTGCCACTGGTAGTCGTCGGAGGTGCGGAGCCGCTCCCGGACCGCTGGCAAGAGTTCCGGAGCCAGCTCGCGCAGCGAGCCGAGCACCTGGTGCATGGCGGGTATGTCGAGCGTGTAGACCTGCGGACGACCGCCCGCCGGCGACCAGACATCGAAGCCGGATCGTGACCCTCGAATCTGCTCGCGAAGCGCGTCGACGCACCGTCGATCGCCCATCCGAGCGAGCGCCCAGACGGCCAGGTCGCCGATCGACTCGTCGGCGTATCGGCTGACTGGCCGCTCGTCGCTCCGCAGAGCGGCGACCTCGTCGGCGTACGGTGCCGAAGCCGGCCCGCAGGCGGCGATGACGTGGACGGCGTACGCCCGCGTCTCGACTGAATCGTCGCCCAGCCGGTCCGCGATGGCGGGCAGCAACCTCTCCTCGGCGGAGCGCCAGCTTGCCAGGAGGAGGGCCGCTTCGCGGACCGCGCTGGCCCGGGCGCCCTCGTCAGCGCTGTCCAGACCCTCCAGACAAGCCTGGACACGTCGATCCAGCCGGCCCGACGCGTTGGCCACCCAGTCGGCCGCCGACCGCTTGGCCTCGGCGAGCCACGCCTTCCGCTCCCGAGGGGTCACGTCGCCCCTCCGGACGGCGGTAGCCAGGACGTGCTGGGCGCGCTCCAGACCGGGGTCGACCTTGACCAGGACGGCCGCAGCGCCGAGCCTCGCCACGTCGTCGTCCTGGACGAGCAGGCCGCAGAGCCACGCATGCACGGGATCGGTCGGATCGAGGCGATCCAGCCGGCCGATCGCGAGGGCCAGGTCGATGCGGGTCAGGTCGTGGGGTTCGCGGCCCCATTGCTCGCGCAGCCCGTCGAGCACCCGCGTCACATCGTCGTCGGCGGTGGTGGCGACCAGCGCGAGCACCGCCTGTCGGCGGATGACTTCATCAGGGTCGTCCAGCAGGCGGAGCAAGCGGGGGACTTGGGCCGACCAGACCGTCGTCCACGCGGGATCGAGCGCCTCGATCGAGTCTGCCGTGTCGGTCTCCCACAGCCCGGGCAGTGCGTCCAGTACGCGGGAGCGAGCCGGCGTCGACGGATCTGCGGCGAGCTCGACCAGGAACGGCAGCACCGCCGTCGCCACGGCAGGTGCGCCGTTCGGCGCGGTGTGCTCGTGCGACGCGAGCAGGTCGTCGAGATCCCGCCATGCGTCGAGGGCCTTCGGCTCGGCGGTCAGCGCCCGGAGCAGATCCGGCACGTCCTCGGTCCCGAGTGCCGCCCAATCGACGTCATCCAGCCCTTCGAGCACGCCGAGAGGATACAGCCTGTAGCCGAGTGAGTACTTTCCGCCACCATCGATGAGTTTTCGGTCCGGCGGTGGTCTGTACAGATGACGGCACCGAACCCGGCACGCGACGGCGTGCGAAGGAGGACGATATGAGCTCGCTAGGCAGTCTGCTTCTCGCCAGCACCAACCCGCAGCGGTTGGGAGCGTGGTACGTCGACGCGTTGCGGCCGGACGACGACGCCAGCGTCGGCTCGTACCGGATGCTTCGATTCGGCGAGTTCTTCGTCATGATCGACAGTCGCGACGACATCGGCGACCGCAACCCGGAGCCGGGCCGGATCATCCTCAACTTCGACGTCGCGGATGCCCATGCGACAGCCGCCCGGATCGACGCGCTCGGCGCCACCTGGCTCGCGGAGCTCGAGGACCGCGACGGCAGCCTGTTTGGCACGGCCGTCGACCCGGACGGAAACTATGTCCAGATCATCCAGCTCAGCGAAGCACACAAAGCCGCGATGGCCGAGGAACACGCCACCGCGTAGGAGGGACACACGATGCTCGCGGACAGCAAGGCCTTCAGCGGCTTCTCGGTGGACGACGCCGAGAAGGCGAAGGCGTTCTACCAAGACACGCTCGGCCTGCGGGTCGAGGACATCGACGGCCCACCCGGACTGATGACGCTGCACCTCGGCGGGGACACCAACGTGCTCGTCTACGCGAAGCCGGATCACACGCCGGCCAGCTTCACGATCCTCAACTTCCCGGTCGACGACATCGATGCCGTGGTCGACCAACTCGCCGGGCGTGGCGTGACGTTCGAGCGGTACGACTGGGCCAATCCCGACGAGAAGGGCATCAACCGCGAACTGGGTGGCGGACCGTCGATCGCCTGGTTCAAGGACCCGGCCGGAAACGTCTTGTCCGTCCTCCAGGACGGCTGAGAGGGCATTAGAGTCGCTACCAGACGTGGAGAGAGTTGGGACATCGCGATGACTGTCAGCGCCGTTGACGAAGATTTCCTCCGGCAGGCCGACCCGTATCGGGGGGAGCTGCTCGCCCATTGCTATCGGATGCTGGGCTCGGTGCATGACGCCGAGGACCTCGTACAAGAGACCTACCTGCGGGCCTGGCGGGCGTACGACAAGTTCGAGGGCCGGTCGTCGCTGCGTACCTGGCTCTACCGGATCGCGACCAGCGCCTGCCTGACCGCCCTCGAGAGCCGAAGCCGCAGGCCGCTGCCGACCGGCCTCGGCGGTCCGTCGGACCCCAATGCCGAGCTGGTCGAAAACCCCGAGGTGCCGTGGCTGGAGCCGGTGCCCGACGCGAAGGCCGGTGTGGACGCCTCCGACCCGGCGTCGGTCGTCACGTCCAAGGAGAGCATCCGACTGGCGCTGATCGCCGCCCTCCAGCATCTTCCGGCGCGGCAGCGGGCCGTTCTCATCCTGCGCGACGTCTTGAAGTGGAGGGCCGCCGAGGTCGCCGAACTGCTCGAGACCACCACGACGGCGGTCAACAGCATCCTGCAGCGGGCCCGTACCCAGCTCGACAAGGCCGGGCTCAGCGAGGACGTCGTCGTCGAGCCCTCGACGCAAGACCAGCGCGATCTGCTCGACCGCTATGCCAAGGCGTTCGAGGACTACGACGTCAGCGCCATCGTCGAGCTCTTCACCAAGGACGCGGTCATGGAGATGCCGCCGTTCCTGTCGTGGTTCCAGGGGCCGGAAAACATCGGCGGCCTGGTGCGCAACCACTGCCCGGCCGAGCGCGCGGGCGATCAGATCCTGGTGCCGGTGGAAGCCAACGGGCAGCCGGCGTTCGGGCTCTACATGCGCGACGACGACGGTGTCCATCGGGCCTTCCAGCTGCAGGTACTCGAGCTCACGCCGCAGGGCAAGGTCTCGCACGTCGTCGTGTTCTTCGACACGAGTCTGTTCGCGGAGTTCGGTCTCCCCGAGATCGCGCCGGCCGAGCGCCGACAGACCGCTGTCTGAGGCGTCATGGCCGAGGACCGACCAGAGATCACGGTGCTCGGCGGGGTAGAGCTGCTCGAACGCGCGATCGGCTACACCCACGGCAGTCTGCGACTCGTGTCGGCGGATGTGCTGACCAGGCCGACGCCCTGTCGCGGCTGGGACCTCCAGGACCTGCTCGAGCACATGGCCGACTCCCTGGCGGCGTTGTCCGAGGCGGCCGAGGTCGGTCGCGTCGACCTCGCGCCGTCCGAGCTGACCGGTGAGTTCGCCGTCGACATCGTCCGTCTGCTCCACCAGCGCGCCTGCCGACTGCTCGGCGCCTGGACCAACGCGGACACGTCGCGGAACGTCGTCGTCGGCCACGAGTCCATGACGAGCGACCTGCTCACCGCGGCCGGCGCACTCGAGATCGCCGTGCACGGCTGGGACGTCGCCCAGGCGTGCGGACACGATCGACCGATCCCGGCGGCGCTCGCGAACGAGTTGCTGGGGGTGGCGCCGGTGCTGGTCACCGACGCCGACCGGGTCCAACGCTTCGCGGCTCCGGTCGAGTCGAGTCTGAACGCCTCGGCCAGCGAACGGCTCGTCGCCTATCTCGGGCGAGCGGCGATTGTAGGATCGCGCAACCGCTGACGAGTCGTCACCGATCGCGGCGAATCGATCGCTCCGCCAGGGTGATGAGCGCCTTGCGAGCGTCTTCGTCGGCCACCGGAGCGGCGTCGAGGGCGCTGAGCGCGACCTCGTGGAGCTCGTCGATCTGGGTCTCGACGGCGGCGAGGGCACCGGTCGACCGCAGGACGCCGCGGACGCGGTCGACGTCGTCGGCGTCGAGAGCGACGTCGCCGATCATCGCGTCGAGAAGCCGGCGCTGGGTCGGGTCGGCACGCTCATACGCCCGAGCCACCAGGACGGTCCGCTTACCCGATCGCAGGTCGTCGCCGGCGGGCTTGCCGGTCACGGATGCGTCTCCGAAGGCGCCGAGCACGTCGTCGCGCAGCTGAAACGCCTCGCCGATCGGCACCCCGAACCCGCTCAACGCGTCGCAGAGCGCCCGGTCGGCGCGGGCGAGGGTCGCACCGATCAGCAGCGGCCGCTCGACGGTGTATTTCGCCGCCTTGAAGCGTACGACTCGCATCGCCGACTCGACCGACGGGTCGGCTGCGGCCTCGGCAACGACGTCGAGGAACTGGCCCGCGACCACCTCGGTCTTGCAGGCGTCGAAGTGGGTTGCCGCGGCCGCGTCGGCACCTACCGCGGCGCGGAACGTCTCGTCGGCCCACGACAGCATCAGGTCGCCCAACAACACGGCCGCGCCGACGCCGAACCGAAGCGAATCGCCCCGGAATGCCCGCTCAGCATGCTGGGTCGCGAACGCTCGATGCGCCGCCGGCCGCCCACGCCGCGTGTCCGACCCGTCGATGACGTCGTCATGCACAAGGGCGCTGGCCTGCAGCCACTCGAGGGCCGCTCCCGCGACGACGGGCCGATCGCTGCCTGGCGAGCCGCCGGCGGCACGCCATCCCCAGTAGCAGTACGCCGCCCGCAGCCGCTTGCCACCGGTCACACTGTGCTGGGCCGCATCGATGAGCGCGGCTGCCTCCGGTCCCGCGTCCGCGAGGCGGGCCCGCTGGCTGGCGACGAAGGAGTCGAGCGCGGCCTGGACCTGCTCGGTCAGGTCCTCGGCTCGAGGCGATGCGGCCATGGCGCCCATGATTCAGTACGCCGGCCGGCCGACTCAGCGCGGGCGTCTCACCGGGAGCGGCGTCGCCGTCGGAGCCGGGTGCGGTCGCCTAGGCTGACAGGCATGAATCGAGGCGGCACGCTGCTCGAGGCCCTTGCCGAGCCGGGGCGTGCCTGCTCATTCGAGTTCTTCCCACCCAAGGACGATGCGGCCGAGCGGCAGCTGTGGACGGCGATTCGCGAGCTCGAGCCGCTGCATCCGGCGTTCGTCTCCGTCACGTACGGCGCCGGTGGCTCCAACCGCGATCGGACGGTCCGGGTGACCGAGCGGATCGCTGGCGAGACGACGCTGCGTCCGATGGGCCATCTGACCACCGTCAATCATTCGCGTGCCGAGCTGCGCACCGTCATCGGGCAGTACGCCGCGGCCGGGGTCAGCCACATTCTGGCGATTCGGGGCGACCCACCTGGCGGGCCCGGGCAGCCGTGGGAGCCGTACCCCGACGGCATCGAGCACGCCCTCGAGCTCGTCGAGATGATCTGCTCCCTCGGCGACTTCTGCGTCGGTGTGGCGGCGTTCCCCGAAAAGCATCCGGAGGCGGCCGATCTCGACGCTGACGCTCGCGTCCTCGCCGCCAAGGCACGCGCCGGCGCTCGGTTCGCGGTCACGCAGTTCTTCTTCCGGCCCGATGACTACTTCGCCCTGGTCGACCGAGCGGCTCGCTATGGCTGCGACATCCCGATCATCCCCGGGATCATGCCGCTGACGAACCTCCGCCAAGTGACGCGGATGGCCGAACTGTCCGGGTCGGAGGTGCCCCGTGAGATCGTCCAGCGGCTCGAGCGGCTCGGCGACGATCCGAAGGCGGTGCGGGCCGAGGGGATCGAGATCGCGACCACGCTGTGCGATCGACTCCTCGAGGGTGGCGCGCCCTCGCTGCACTTCTACACGCTGAACCGGTCGACCGCGACGCGCCAGATCCATGCCAACCTCGGCGCGCTCATCGGATAGGGTCAACACGCCCATTTCCGCACGTCAGCCGCATTGTCGTATCAGGAGCCGATCCGGTGTCATCCTGAAGATGTGAGCACCCGGCAGCGGATTGGGCGGGCGGTGCTGGCGGTCTCGGCGGCGCTCTGCGGACTACTCTGCGTGTTCGCGGCCGCCGCGCTGACGTGGTCGCTCGGGCCGATCGACGAGCCGGTGCTCCACGTGGCCCTCTGGGCGAGCGGGCTGGCCGCGCTCGGCCTGTCGATCGCGGCCTGCCGGGTCGAGGGCGACTCGCTCGAAGACCCGCACTACTTCAGCTCGATCGTGCGCGGCATCAGGTCCGAGTGGCATCACGACGACGCTGCGTGAGGGTCAGGCCTTTCCGATGGTCGTGGCGACCTGCGCCGCCCCGAGCCCGCCGAGCACCATGCCGGGTCCGGGATGGACATCGGGCCCGAGTCGGAAGAGACCGTCGATGGCGGTCTGCTGCCGATCGCGGCGAAACGCCGTCCGCCAGCCGGACCAGGCGATCCCCGATGGCGATGCGCCCCGGCTGCTGACGATCTCCGTCGGCGATCGATCGATTCGGGTCACGACCAGGTGGCGGACGTCGATCCCGCGCCGGGCCAGGCTGACCAGGATGTCCTCGGACTCGAGCTGATGCTCGATCGACCAGGCGTGGCGGTCCGAGGGCGCCACACCGCCGGTACGGACGACCGCGAGCGGGCTGCCATGGACAAACGTCTCCGCCGGCAGCGACGGGGGCCGGCCGCGCAGCCCGAGGTACGTTCGGGCCGCCGGGATCGCCGGTGACATGGGCTTGGCCGACCCGAGAGCCGACGGCCGTCGCGGGACCGTCCACACCACGATGTCGGCCGCATCGACGCTGCCGTCGCCCGTCACGACGCCGGTCACCTCGCCGCCGTGGACGACGAGATCCTCCACGGCAGTACGCGTCCGTACCTCGACACCGCGTTCATCGAGTCGATGCGCAAGCGCCGCGATGAGGGCGTGGAGGCCACCGACGACCCGCCAGCGACCGAAGCTGCGCTCGACGTACTCGATCACGCCGAACAGCGCCGGCAGCGCCCGCGGATCTTGCCCGTCGAGTCGATGCCGGTCGAGCAGCAGCGCCGACAACCGTTCGTCGCGGGCGGCCGAGCGGCTGGCTCGGTTGAGCGCCCGATGCAGTGAGCGTCGCAGCTGCAACGTCTTCCACTCCGACGCCTCGATGGCGTGCCGGCCCTCGAACGGGTTCTCCAGTGTCCGCCGGCGCACGACGTCCCACATCGGCGCGAGCTGGTCGACATAGCCGCTCCATAAGTCGGCTGCGCGACCGTCGAGGGCTGCCGTCAGCGCATCCACCTGCTCGATGCGCTTGCCCATCGGGAGGTCGAGGACCGAGCGGTCGTCGAAGATGTGGCGCCGACCGGGTCGCACCTGCCGCAACTCGACGACGCGTTCGAGCGGGCGACCTGACTTGCGAAATAGATCGCGTACGACGGCGGGGAGCGTCATGGTCGTCGGCCCGGGATCCCAGGTGAACCCGTCGCCGTGGATCGGTCGGAGCCCGCCGCCGAGCTCGTCGTCTCGCTCGAAGAGCACGACCCGGTGACCGAGCTTGGCCAGGCGGGCGGCCGCAGCCATCCCCCGAAAGCCGCCTCCGACAACCGCCACGCGTGCCACGGGCGGCAGATTATCGGGGCGCCGGTCCCGCGTCGATCGAGCGGCGACCTCGAGGCCTCGCGTTTCGGCGGAAATCCGGCCCTCTCCGTATCAGGGTGCAGTGGCCGTGCTCTTAGCGCCTGGAGGGACGTTTGGGGGACGTCCCGGAGCTGGCGTCGTCCGGACCTCGACGGGGGAGGTCCGGACGACGGCGAGCTTCCTCGGGCGAGAGCCGTTTACCAATCGCGTGATATCGGGTAGAACGCTGTCATTCCCACTCGTCCGAGGGAGCGGCTCATGCACGGATCCTGGATTCGAATTTCTGCGGCGGTAGGAGGCGCCGGCCTGATCGCCTCGATGGCGGCCGGCCTGCCAAGCACCGCTGCACCCGACGGTGACCCGACCGCGTCGACAGTCGACTGCGCGATCGTCAACGCGCCGGAGGGCGGCCGCCAAGGCGACTTCGCCCAGGCCGCGCGCGCGGCCGGTGTGCCGACCTCGGTGCTGTTGGGCGTGTCGTACCTCGAGTCCCGCTGGGACGACCACGACGGATCGCCCAGCACGTCCGGCGGCTACGGACCGATGCACCTGACCAACGTGCCGACCGATCTGGTCGACGGCCGCGGCGACGGCGTCGACCGGCAGCCGCTGATGTCGGCCCAGACCATCCGGCTGGCCAGCGATCTGACCGGCGTCTCCGTCGACCGGCTGCGGTTCGACCCGGCCGCCAACATCTGCGGTGGTGCCGCACTGCTCGCGCACTTCCAGGATCTCGCCGGCGGTGAGACCGGGCTGACCAGCGATCCGTCCGCCTGGTCCGACGCCGTCGCTCGCTACTCCGGCGCCTCCGCCACAGCCGACGCCGACCGGTTCGTCCGCCAGGTCTACTCGGTGCTGCGCTCCGGTGCCGCTCGGACGACCATCGACGGCGAGCGGGTACGGCTCGCGGCGCATCCCGACATCGCGCCCGCGACGCTGGTCACCGCCGCGACCGCCGACGATCCAGTCGTCGACTGTCCCGACTCGCTGGGCTGCGAATGGCTGCCGGCGCCGTACGAGTGGTACGGCGAGCCTAACCCCGGCGCGTACGGCAACCACGACCTCGGCAACCGGCCGACCGACCTGTCGATCGACTACATCATCATTCACGACACCGAGGGCAGTTGGCAGACGACGCTCGGTCTGGTGCAGGACCCGACCTACGTCTCGTGGCAGTACACGATGCGGTCCAGTGACGGCCACACGTGGCAGCACTTGCTGCCGAGGGACGTCGGCTGGCAGGCCGGCAACTGGTACATCAACACGCACTCGATCGGCATCGAGCACGAAGGCTTCGCGGCCCAGGGTGCGAGCTGGTACACCGAGGCGCTGTATCGCAACTCGGCCGCGCTGGTGCGGCACCTGACCGCCGAGTACGGCATCCCGCGCGATCGCGCCCACATCCTCGGCCACGACCAGGTCCCCGGCGTCGACGCCGCGCACGTGGCCGGCATGCACTGGGACCCAGGCCCGTACTGGGACTGGGAGCACTACATGCGGCTGCTGAACGCTCCGATCGAGGGTCAACCGGGCCAAATCCGGGTTGGCGACACCGTGACCGTGAAGCCCGGCTTCAACGGCAACCGGCAGCCCGTCACCGGATGCGACGAGGCCGGCGAACCGTGCGAGCCTCAGGGCACCAACTTCGTCTACCTACACGCGCAGCCGACTGAGTCGTCGCCGCTGGTGGGCGACGCGGGGCTGCATCCGAACGGTGGCCCGAGCAGCACCGAGATCTGGGACCACGGCGCGCGGGCGGCGGCCGGACAGGAGTTCGTGGTGGCCGACCGTGATGGGTCATGGCTGGGTGTCTGGTACCTGGGTGCGATCGTGTGGTTGCACAACCCGGCGAGTCATCCGGTGGTCGTGAATACGGTCGGCGACCCGGCGCACGTGGTGCCGAAGGCTGACGAGGTCCCCGTGTACGGCCGGGCCTACCCGGAGGCGTCGGCCTACCCGGCGGAGATCCCGGTGCAGCCGATCGCGCCGCTGCAGTACACGATCAAGGCCGGTCAGGAGTACGTGGTCGCTGATGATTCGGTGAAGACCGACTACTACCGGGCGACGACGTTCAACGGCACGCCGCCGAGCGACCATGTTGTGGTCAGTGGGCAGGATCGGTACTACCAGATCTGGTTCGGCCACCGGCAGTTCTTCGTCCGCGCAGCCGACGTCGACCTCGTCGGCTGACCTGAGGCTGACGACTCCGCGGTTTAGTCGACCGGCCGGATGCCCCGGGCGGCTCGTTGTGCGGCCGGCTATGCGTCGGCGACGTCGATCGGATCGCCGCCGGTCAGCTCGAGCAGCTCGTCGTAGGTCGTCGCGAACACCGCGTGCGAATGGCCGGCGGCCGCCCACACCGTCTCGTGCTGGGTCAGCCACCGGTCGACGAACGTACGCAGTGGCGCCGGATGTCCGACCGGCGCGACGCCGCCGATGGTCTGCCCGGTGTGAGCACGTACGAAGTCCGGCGCGGCCTTGCGCAACGGAGGGAGTCCGCATTCGCGCGACACGTACACGGTGTCGACCCGATGCGAGCCGGAGGTCAGGATCAGCACCGGCTCGCCGTCGGCGTCGAAGATCAGGCTGTTGGCGATCGCGCCGACCTCGCAGCCCACCGCGTCGGCGGCTGCCTGCGCGGTGCGTACGCCGTCGGGCAGAATGCGGAGCTCCCCGGTCACGCCGGCCTCGTCCAGGACGGCGCGGACCGCCTTGATCTGGGGATGGTCCAAGTTCGGTGTCATGTGTCTTCGTACTGCGGCCAGTCGCCGGTCGCGCCGTCGATTCGCTCGCGGATGAGGTCGGCGTGGCCGTTGTGCCGGGCGTACTCCTCGATCATGTGGACGTAGATCCAGCGCAGGCTGATCGGCTTGCCGCGCCGGCCGAAGCCGGTGTCGTCGAGGGCATAGCGAGCCGCGACCTCTCGGCAGGCTTCGACGTCGGCCCGGTACGTCGCGAGGTCCGCCTCGACGGTCGTGGGGTCGACGTCGTCGAAATCCGCGTCATCGGACCCGCTGTAGTCGTAGATCGGCGCGATGCCCTCCTCGGCCGCCAGGCATCGACGGAACCAGCCACGCTCGACCTCGGCCATGTGACGGACCAGGCCGATCAGGCTGAGGCTGGACGGCTCGGCCGAGCGACGGACGAGCTCCTCGGGAGCGAGGCCCTCGCACTTCCAGAGCAAGATGTCGCGGTGGAGGTCAAGCCAGGCGTCCAGCATCGTGCGCTCGTCGGCGATGAGGGGTGGCTTGGGCGGATGCGTGGCGTTCGCAGCGGTGTCGGTCACAGAGCGAACTTACCGGCGATTCCCGAATGCTGTCCGCACATTTTCGCTGGTCGGAGGACAGTCGAACGGGCAGGACGAACTTCCCTGAAGAAAATTCTGCCGAACGTGTAACGACTCGATAGGCGGGGACGATGTGGTGAGTGTGCCGGTGCTGTCCGGGCCCCCGAGCGGACAGCACCGGCATCGTTATGTCTAGGGCCGAGTGGACGCTGCGGCGACCGGCCCTTGGCCGGTAACCTGCCGCTATGGGAGCACGACCTGCCCCGTTCGGGCGCACGTTGACCGCGATGGTCACCCCGTTCACCCCCGACGGCGAACTCGACGTCGAGGCGGCGGCTCGGCTCGCGAACCATCTGGTCGACCACGGCAACGACGGCCTCGTCATCAGCGGAACGACCGGGGAGAGCCCCACCACCTCCGACGGAGAGATGGGCCGCCTGCTCAGCGCGGTGATCGACGCCGTCGGCGACCGGGCCCACGTTGTGGCCGGCGTCGGTACCAACGACACCGGGCATTCGGCGCATTTGGCTCGACAGGCTGCCAAGGTCGGTGCCAGCGGCATGCTGGTCGTGACGCCGTACTACTCGAAGCCGCCGCAGGCCGGAATCCTCGCCCACATGACCGAGATCGCCGAGGCGGGCGATCTGCCCACCATGGTCTACGACATCCCGGCTCGCACCGGCGTCAAGCTGAGCCCCGACACGCTGCTCCAGCTTGCCAAACACCAGGCGATCGTCGCGGTCAAGGAGGCCAGCGGCGACCTTACAGCCGGCTCGTGGGTGATGCGAGACACCGACCTCGCGTTCTACTCCGGCGACGACTCGCTCAACCTGCCCTGGTTGGCCCTCGGCGCGGTCGGCGTCGTGTCGGTCGTCGCGCAGGCCGCACCCCGCCTCTGCGCCGACCTGGTGGCCGCCATGGCCCGCGACGACGTCGCCGAGGCCCGCCGAATCGACGTCCAGTTGTTGCCTGTCGTACGAGCGATCATGACCGGCGGCCATAAAGGTGCCATCAGGGCCAAGGCGGTGCTCGAGCTGCAAGGCGTGCTGACCAATCGCGTGGTGCGCCGGCCGCTCGTCGAGCTGCCCGATGACGAGGTCGCGATCTTGCGCGCCGACCTGACCGCCGCCGGGCTTTTCTGATGACCGACATTCAAACCGGAGCTTCATGAGCCACCCACATCCTGAGCTGGGGCCCGCCCCAGCGCTTCCGCCTGGCGCCCTTCGCGTAATCCCGCTCGGCGGTCTCGGTGAGATCGGCCGCAACATGACGGTCATCGAGTACGACGGGAAGCTGCTGATCGTCGACTGCGGGGTGCTGTTTCCCGAAGACCGTCACCCCGGCGTCGACCTGATCCTGCCGGACTTCGAACCGATCCGAGAACGCCTGGACGACGTCGTCGGCATGGTTCTGACCCACGGCCACGAGGACCACATCGGCGGCGTCCCGTACCTGCTGCGCGAACGCGACGACATCCCGCTGGTCGGGTCCAAGCTGACCCTGGCCTTACTCGACGCCAAGATGCGGGAGCATCGGCTCAAGGAGACCGCGCGGCATGTCGTGGCCGAGGGCGACACACAGCGGTTGGGGCCGTTCGATTGCGAGTTCGTCGCCGTCAACCACTCGATCCCGGACGCGCTCGCCGTCGCGATCCGGACACCGGCCGGCCTGATGCTGCACACCGGCGACTTCAAGATGGACCAACTGCCCCTCGACGGCCGGATCACCGACCTGCGGTCGTTCGCCCGGCTCGGAACCGAGGGGGTCGACCTCATGCTGGTCGACTCGACCAACGCCGAAGTACCTGGGTTCACCACCGCCGAGCGGGACATCACCCCCGTACTCGATCGGGTCTTCGCCTCCAGCGAGCAGCGGGTCATCGTCGCCTGCTTCGCGTCGCACATCCACCGGGTACAGCAGGTCATGGACGCCGCCACCGAGCACGGTCGCAAGGTGGCGTACATCGGGCGCTCGATGGTGCGCAACATGAACATCGCCAACGACCTGGGCTACCTTCGAGTGCCGCCGGGGCTCGTCGTCGACGTCAAGGAGACCGGCGACCTGCCGCCCGAGCAGGTCGTGCTGATCTCGACCGGCTCGCAGGGTGAGCCGATGTCGGCGCTGTCGCGGATCGCCAACCGGGATCACCCGCTGGTACGGATCGAGCCCGGCGACACGGTCGTGCTGGCGTCGTCGCTGATCCCCGGCAACGAGAACGCCGTGTTTCGGGTCGTCAACGGGCTGGTCCGGCTGGGCGCCCGCCTCATCCACAAGGGCAACGCCCTGGTCCACGTGTCGGGGCACGCCGCCGCCGGCGAGCTGCTCTACGCCTACAACGTCGTCGAGCCGCGCAACGTGCTGCCCGTGCACGGCGAGGTGCGCCACCTGCACGCCAACGCCGAGTTGGCCCGGGCCACCGGCGTGCCGGCCGATCGGGTCGTGGTGGCCGAGGACGGTGTGGTCGTCGACCTCGTCGACGGGGTCGCGCGCATCACGGGCAAGGTCAACTGCGGCTATGTCTTCGTCGACGGATCGTCCGTTGGCGACATCACCGAGACCGAGCTCAAGGACCGACGGATACTCGGCGACGAGGGCTTCATCTCGGTGATCGTCGTGGTCGACTCGGTGACGGGCAAGATCGCGAGCGGGCCCGAGATACATGCCCGTGGGTTCGCCGAGGACGAGTCGGTGTTCGACGAGGTCCGTCCGCAGTTGGAAGAGGCCCTCGACGTGGCGGTCCGCGACGGCATCGACGACGCGTACGAGCTGCAACGGATCATCCGTCGGACGATCGGACGCTGGGTCTCGACCCGGCTGCGTCGTCGGCCCATGATCATCCCGGTCGTCCTCGAGGCCTGACGGGCGCCACGGTCAGCGGCCGAGTACGGCGCCGCCGTTGACGTGCAGGATCGTGCCGGTCGTCCAGGCGGCGCCGTCGGAGGCCAGGCGCCTGGCGCAAGCGCGGCCAATGCCGGTGCCTCCGCCGGTCACGATCGCACGGGTCACGGTGGCATTCCTCCTCGTACGGGTCAAACGCCGGTCACTCTACGCCCGCGGACAAGCGATTTATCGCGATCTGGCCGTTCACGTCGTACCACGCGTGGCTTTGCCGTCAGGCGTCGAAGAAGCGGATGAGCGCTGCCGCCATCGAGCCGGGGTCGACGACGTGGCCTTGCCCTTCGAGGACGAGGCGCTCCGAGTGCGGGATGGCGGCGGCGATCGCGTCGGCCGCATCCTCCATGAAGGGCTGCTCTCCGCCCGTGGCGACGAGTGTCGGACTGGCGATGGTCGCGAGGCGTCCGGTTGGCGGTGCCCCATCGCCCAGGCAGGCGGCGTCGTAGGGCAGCGTGTGCTCGAGGGCCTGCGCCGCGAGCCAGTGCGCCGACGTCCGGGCCTGGGCGATGTCGTCGTCGGAGAAGCCGGTCAACCGGTGAAACAGCGCGAGGGCGTCACCCGGTTGGCCGTCGGCGAGCGCGGGCCCGAGTTGGCGGACGTAGGTACGCCAGCTCTGTGCGAAGTCATCGTCGACGAAGTACGGCACCTCGTAGACCGCGATCCGCTGCGCCGGCAGGCCGGCTGCCACCGCCTCCAGCGCCAGCGCGCCGCCGGACGACACGCCGTACAGGTGCGCTGTACCTCCGGCTTCGGCAACCAGCGCCTCGAGGTCTTCGATCTCACGTTCGAGCGCGTACGGTGCGGTGTCGCCGCTCGATCCACGGCCGCGTCGCGCGTAGTTGTAGACCGTGAATCGCGCGGCCAGCTCGGCGGCGAGCGGGGCGTTCTCCGATCCGTCGTCGAGCGCGCCCGTGGCGAGGATGACGGCGGGCCCGTGTCCTTGGCGCTCGAAGGCGATCGTCGTCCCGTCCTTCGATGTCACCTCGCTCATGAACGGCTCCGGCGTGAGTTGTGTACGGGTGTATCGACACCGTACGAGGTCGGACGGGGAAGTCCGACGGATCAGACGGGAAAGTTCGACGGATCGGCTGGTCAGGTCGCCTGACGGGGCCGAACGGGGACGCGCAACGGCGTGTGACACGTGAGACTGATGTGATATCGACGTAGCCTGAGCATCATGGCGACCCGTACGTCTTCCCCACCGAGGTCGCGAGGCTCGAGCAAGTCCAAGAGCAAGAGCTCTCGATCCCGGTCGTCCGGTAGCCAGACCCGACGGTCCTCGTCGAAGCAGAAGAACCGCGGCACGTCCTCGCGCCGGCGGTCCTCCAGCTCGAGGACGGCCCGGAGCGGGCCTGGCCTGGTCGCGCGTGTCCTTCTCGCCTTCGGACGGGCCATCGCCGCCATCTGGCTCGGCATCGCGCACGCGATCGGGGCGCTCGTGCGCAGCGTCGGCGGCGTCGCCCGCGACCTCGAACCCGAGCACCGCCGCGACGGTGTCGGACTGACCTTCGTCGGGCTCGCCCTCATTGTCGCCGCATCGGTGTGGTGGGACCTGCCCGGTGCGGCCGGCGACACGATCCGGTCCGTGATTGCCAGCTCGATGGGGGTCGTCGGCTGGGTCGTCCCATTGGCGTTCCTCCTGATCGCGTGGCGAACGCTGCGTCGCCCCGAAAACAACGCCCCGCGAGGACGCCAGATCATCGGGTGGACCGCCCTTTCGCTCGGCGTCCTGGGACTGGTCCACATCGCGCACGGCGTCCCGCGTCCGGCCGGCGGCAGCGAGGAGATGCGGGAGGCCGGAGGAGCGATCGGCTACTTCACGTCGGCGATTCTGGTTGACCTGTTCCGCACCAACCTGGTCGCGATCCCGCTGCTCGTGCTGCTGACCCTGTTCGGCCTGCTCGTCACGACCGCGACGCCGGTGTACGCCATCCCGACCCGGCTCGGCACGCTGCGCGACCGGCTGCTGATGCGCAATCCCGGCCTGGAGGCCCACGCCGAGGCCGGCAAGTCGACCCGACGCCGCCGTCCGTGGGGCGACGACGATGACGACTTCGAGCCGACCAAGCGGCCGTACGATTCGCCGCTGCTCCGGAGGCGAGCCGGCGATGACGAATCCGACGATGACGACGAATCCGGCGTCGACGCCGCCTCGGCCGGGTCCGCCGCGGCTGCCGTCGGCGGCGCCGTGGTGACCGAGTCGAGCGTGGCCAGCGATGCGACGGCGCCGCCGACCACTCCGCTGCCGTCCCGAGCCGAGCAGCTCGCGCTGTCCGGCGATGTGGTCTACTCGCTTCCCGACTCGGAGCTGCTCAAGCGGGGCAGTCCGCACAAGGCCCGGTCGAAGGCGTCCGACGCCGTCGTCGAGCGGCTCACCGAGGTGCTCGAGCAGTTCGACATCGATGCCCAGGTGACCGGCTATCAGCGCGGCCCGACGGTGACCCGGTACGAGGTCGAGTTGGGCCCCGCGGTCAAGGTCGAGAAGGTCACCGCGCTGAGCAAGAACATCGCGTACGCCGTCGCGAGTGCCGACGTCCGGATCCTGTCGCCGATCCCGGGCAAGTCCGCGATCGGCATCGAGATCCCCAACTCCGACAAGGAGATGGTGTCGCTCGGCGACACACTGCGCTCACCGCTGGCCCGACGCGATCACCATCCGATGGTTTGTGGTCTCGGCAAGGACGTCGAGGGCGGTTTCGTCGTCGCCAATCTGGCCAAGATGCCGCACCTGCTCGTGTCCGGCGCGACCGGATCCGGCAAGTCGAGCTTCATCAACTCGATGATCAGCTCGATCCTGATGCGGGCGACGCCGGACGACGTACGGATGATCCTCGTGGACCCGAAGCGGGTCGAGCTCACCGCGTACGACGGCATCCCGCACCTCATCACGCCGATCATCACCAACCCGAAGAAGGCGGCCGAGGCGCTGCAGTGGGTCGTGCGCGAGATGGACATGCGCTACGACGACCTGGCGCAGTACGGGTTCCGGCACCTCGACGACTTCAACAAGGCGGTTCGCGCGGGCAAGGTACATGCGCCGCCCGGCAGCGAGCGTGAGCTGGCGCCGTACCCGTACCTCCTCGTCGTCGTCGATGAGCTCGCCGACCTCATGATGGTGGCGCCGCGCGATGTCGAGGACGCCATCGTGCGAATCACCCAGCTGGCCCGCGCCGCCGGCATCCACCTCGTGCTCGCGACCCAGCGACCGAGCGTCGACGTCGTCACCGGGCTGATCAAGGCCAACGTGCCGAGCCGGCTGGCCTTCGCGACCAGCTCACTGGCCGACAGCCGGGTCATCCTCGACCAGCCGGGCGCGGAGAAGCTGGTCGGCCAGGGCGACGGGCTGTTCCTGCCGATGGGCGCCAGCAAGCCGATGCGAATGCAGGGCGCCTGGATCACCGAGCCCGAGATCCAGGGGATCGTCAAGCACTGCAAGTCGCAACTCGAGCCCACCTACCGCGACGACGTCACCGCGCCGCAACAGTCGAAGCGGGAGCTGGACGACGACATCGGCGACGATCTCGACCTGGTGCTGCAGGCCGTCGAACTGGTGGTCTCGACGCAGTTCGGGTCGACCTCGATGCTCCAGCGCAAGCTCCGGGTCGGCTTCGCCAAGGCCGGGCGCCTGATGGACATCCTCGAGTCGCGGGGGATCGTCGGACCGAGTGAGGGCTCGAAGGCTCGCGACGTGCTGATCAGGCCGGACGACCTCGACGAGGTCCTGGCGACGCTCCAGGGGGCATCATGACAAGGACCTTGCAAACGCCACCAGACCTCAGCCAGCTGGCTCGCGATCCGGAGCCCGCGCCGTTCGAGGTGCGCGGACGGCCGGGCATCCACGTCCTCATCAGCTCGATCGCCGGCGTCACCGCGCTCGCGTACCTGTGGCGCGCCATCGACGGCGGGTCGCCGATCCTCTGGCTCATGGTCGCAGTACTCGTCGCCGTCGCGGTCATGCACTTGCTGGGACGCCGCGAGGCCGCCCTGCCGCGTCTGGTGGCCGACGAGCACGGCGTACGCGTGCGACAGCGCTCGCGTTGGATCGGGTTGCCGTGGGTCGACATCGACCGAGTCGAGATCGCCGCGATGCATGGGCCGCTGGGGGCGACGGTGGTCCGGCTGATCCCATCCGGCGAAGAACCGGTCGAGATTCGGTGCGGCGCCGCGACCCGGTTGTCGCCCGACGACATCGTGATGGCGCTGCGACCGCTGGCCCGCCGGCGGACCCCGATCTGCCGCGGGGTCGCTCCGTCGCAGCGGTCGTTGCCCAGCGACGAGGAGACCGAGGGGGACGTCGGTCCCGCCGAGTCTGACCAGGCGAGCGCCGACGAGACCGGGTCGCGTCGGGCCCTCCGCGCGCAGGTGACGCGCACCGAGCCCGGCGTGATCGGCATGATCCCACAGCAGCCGGCACCCGAGCGGTCGGAGCGAGCTGCCCAGGCCGATGACGCCAAGGTGGCTGACGACGAGCCGGACGCCGGGCAGGCTCCGATGATTCGCGCCGAGGTCGACGCGTCGATCGGCCCGTTGCTGGCCGCGGTCCGGTTCCGGCAGCGGCTGAGCGTCGATGAGCTCGGAGAGCGGACCCGGATCCGGCCGCATGTGATCGAGGCGATCGAGAACGACGACTTCGGGCCCTGCGGCGGCGACTTCTACGCCCGAGGACATCTGCGCTCGCTGTGTCGCGTACTCGGGGTCGAGCCGGAGCCGATTCTCGAGGCGTTTGACCGGCGTTACTCTCACGCGCCTATCGAGGCACGCCACGTATTCGAGGCCGAGCTCGCGACCGGACCGCGCCCCACGTTCCGATCGATCGGCCGGCGGGCCAACTGGATCGCGCTCCTCGTCGTCGCCATGGCGCTGGCGATCGTGTGGGTGGTCGCGATGTTCATCGTCGGCCACCGCTGACGCGTGACAACTCCACGGGTTCGGACGCATAGACTGATTCGGATCCGCTATGACTGAACACTCGTCCGCTCCTTCGCCGACAAGCGTCGCGCTCGTCACCCTCGGCTGCGCGCGCAACGACGTCGACTCCGAAGAGCTGGCCGCCCGACTCGAGACGGCCGGCTTCGAGCTCGTCGCGGAGCCGGGCGACGCCGAGGCGGTGCTCGTCAACACTTGCGGCTTCGTCGACCAGGCGAAGAAGGACTCGATCGACACCGTCCTCGCGGCCACCGACCTCAAGGAGTCCGGGCGGGCCCAGGCCGTCGTCGCCGTCGGGTGCCTCGCCGAGCGGTACGGCGCGGAGCTGGCCGACGCGATGCCGGAGGCCGACGCCGTACTCGGCTTCGACGACTACCCCGACATCGCGGGTCGCCTGCGCTCGATCCTGGCGGGCGCGCCGCACGTGCCGCATGCGCCGACCGACCGGCGCAAGCTGCTGCCGGTGACGCCGGTCGAGCGGTCGGCCGACGGCGTCGTCGTGCCCGGCCACGCGGTCGCCGAGCCAGACCTGCCCGACGGCGTCGCGCCCGCCAGCGGACCGCGGGTCGTACGCCGCCGGCTCGACTCCGGCCCCGTCGCGCCGCTGAAGCTGGCGTCCGGCTGTGACCGGCGATGCACGTTTTGCGCCATCCCGTCGTTTCGCGGCGCATTCGTCTCGCGCCGACCGACCGACGTGCTGGCCGATGCCCGATGGCTCGCGGCGCAGGGCGTGCGTGAAGTGTTCTGCGTCAGCGAAAACTCCACCTCGTACGGCAAGGACCTGGGCGACCCGAGGCTGCTCGAGACCCTGCTGCCGGAGCTCGCCGCCGTCGACGGGATCGACCGGGTGCGCGTGTCGTACCTGCAGCCGGCCGAGCTGCGCCCCGGCCTGATCGACGCACTCGCCGGCACCGACGGAGTGGCCCCGTACTTCGACCTGTCGTTTCAACACGCCGCGGGTCCACTCCTGCGCCGGATGCGCCGGTTCGGTGACGCCGAGCAGTTCTTGCGGCTGCTCGAGACGATCCGGTCCAAGTCGCCGACGGCCGGGGTGCGGAGCAACTTCATCGTCGGCTTCCCCGGCGAGACCGACGACGATGTACGCGTGCTCTGCGACTTCCTGGCGGCGGCCGAGCTCGATGCGATCGGCGTCTTCGGTTACTCCAACGAGGACGGCACCGAGGCCGCGACGATGGACGGACAGATCGACGCCGACGAGATCAGCCACCGGGTCGACGCCGTGACCCGGCTCGTCGACGAGCTGACCGCCCAGCGAGCCGAGGCACGGCACGGTGAGAAGGTCGCTGTTCTTGTCGAGTCGGTCACCGACGGGCCGGGCGGCCCACGGGCCGACGGTCGGGCCCTCCATCAGGGGCCTGAGGTCGACGGCGCCACCACCGTCGTCGGCGTGCCCGAGTCGACTCGGGTCGGCGACGTCGTGGCGGCCGTCGTCGAGGCGAGCGATGGGGTCGACCTGGTGGCGCGAACATGAGTACGCACGCCAGCGCGACCCCCAGCAATTGGAACCTGGCCAACGCTCTCACCGTCACCCGGCTTGTCCTCGTCCCACTGTTTGGCTGGCTGCTGCTGGCCGACGACGGCGACTCCGACGGGATGCGGATCGCGGCCTTCGTCGTCTTCGCCGTGGCCGCGGCCACCGACCGGCTCGACGGTGATCTCGCCCGTCGGCGCGGCACGGTGACCGACTTCGGCAAGCTGGCCGACCCGATCGCCGACAAGGCTCTGACCGGCATGGCTTTTATCGGCCTGTCGGTACTCGGTGAGCTGGCGTGGTGGGTGACCATCGTCGTTCTCGTACGAGAGCTGGGTGTGACGCTGCTGCGCTTCTGGGTGGTTCGGATCGGCGTCATCGCAGCCAACCGTGGCGGCAAGCTCAAGACGGCCCTGCAGGCGCTGGCGCTCGGGCTCTACATCCTCCCGCTGCCGGGCGCATTCGACCCGGTCGAGATCGTGGCGATGGCGCTGGCGGTCATCGTCACGGTCGTGTCCGGCGCCGACTACGTCATGCAGGCGCTCAAGCTGCACCGCGAGGGCCAGGCGACGTCGTCGTGACCGACCCCGCCGACGTCGTCGGGGCGCTCCGGCGACATGCCGCGACCGTCGCCATGGCCGAGTCGCTCACCGGCGGCATGGTCTGCGCCGAGCTCGTGACCGTGGCGGGTGCGTCCGACGTCGTCCGGGGCGGTGTCATCGCGTACGCCGCCGACCTCAAGACCCAGCTCCTCGATGTGCCGGCCGAGCTCGTCGAGCGGGTCGGCACGGTCGATCCGGAGGTGGCGCGGGCGATGGCCAAAGGGGCGCGGGCTCGCTTGGGCGCGACGTATGGCGTGGCGACAACGGGAGTCGCGGGGCCCGATCCGAGCGAGGGCAAACAGGTCGGGACCGTACATATCGCCGTCGCCGACCCCGATGCGGTGACGACCAGGGCGTACGCATTCGACGGTGACCGGGCCGCGGTTCGGCGGCGGGCCACGCAGGCGGCGCTGGGACTGCTGGCCGAGCGGCTCGAGGCGTCGGCATGACCCGTGGGAAGCATTCGGACAGTGGTGCCGTTATGGTCCGTGTCGGGAGTGCCGCCATCCGTTCGTCGGTTGGGGGCGGTACGGTGGTAAGCACCCCTGACAACGAGACTCGAGTGAGATGACGACTCAGCCTGACCCGCTGACAGCCGTGGAGGTAGTGCCGTGACGATGCTCCGGGAGCGGATCGGCGAGGTCTTGCGCGAGGTCCGGATGCGTCAAGGGCGCACCCTTCGGCAGATCTCCAACGAGGCGCAGGTCAGTCTGGGCTACATCTCCGAGATCGAGCGTGGCCAAAAGGAACCCAGCTCGGAGTTGCTGGCCGCGATCTGCTCGGCTCTCGACGTTCCGCTGTCGGTGATCTTGCTCCAAGTGAGCGTGCGTCTGGCGGCCGACGAGCGCGCCGAGGCCGTCGTGTCGATCGAGAGTGCTGCCGACGTGACGATCGCCCAGCCGGTCAACGTCGTTGCCGCGGCCTGAGTCGTCGGGCTACCTGGCCGACCTGTTCTCGCTGCACGGTCGCGTCGCCGTCGTGACCGGAGGCAGCTCCGGCATCGGCCGCGCCATCGCCGAATCCCTGGCTCGCGCCGGAGCGAGTGTCGTCGCCGTGGCCCGTACCGAGGCCGCCCTGATCGAAACGGTCGACGGCCTCACCGCGGAAGGCTGCCGGGCGGCGTGGGTACGAGGCGACCTGCGCAGCCGCGACGGTGTACGCGAGGCCGCCGAGCATGCCGTCGGAGCGATGGGCGAGCCCGACATCCTCGTCAACTCCGCCGGGATCAACCTGCGGCCGTCGATGGACGCCGTCGACGACGCCGTATGGGACGCGACGATGGCGGTCAACCTCGAGGCGCCGTACCTGCTCGGGCAGCGGTTCGGACCCGGCATGGCGGCCCGTGGCTTCGGTCGAATCGTCAACGTGTCGTCTCAGCAGGCGCACCGGGCGTTCGTGCAGAGCGGCGCCTACGGAGTGTCCAAGGGCGGCCTGGAGGCACTGACACGGTCCCAAGCCGAGGCCTGGTCGTCGAGCGGCGTCACCTGCAACGCTCTCGTCCCCGGCTTCGTGATGACGCCGCTCAACGCCAGGTTGTCGGCCGATCCCGATCGGGTCGCGGCGTTGGCCGCTCGGACGATGGTCGGGCGCAATGGCAACCCGTCGGACTTCGCCGGTGTCGCGGTGTTTTTGGCCAGCGCTGCTTCGGCTTACGTCACCGGCCAGTCGATCTTCGTCGACGGAGGACTGTCGGTGCATTGACGCGCGATCAGCCGCGCAGCCGCAGCCCCTTCGGGGTGGGTCGGAAGCCGACGGCCTCGAGGCGTGACCCGAGCCCGCTACCGAGCGCCGGCTCACCGTCGGCCACGTGCACGGTGAGCTGGTCGAGCAGGCCCCGGCTGATCGCGTCGGCGAGCGCCTCGAAGGCGGTCTCGATCGCGTCGGCGTCATGGGTGAATGTGAGCAGGCTTCGGCCGCCGCGTTCGACATAGGTCACGAGGTCGCCCTCGACAAGGACCACGAGCGCACCCGCCTTGCGGCCGGGTCGGTGGCCGCCCGCGCCTGATCGGTCCGGCCACGGCAGAGCAGCTCCGTAGGGGTTCGCCGGATCGGTCGCGGCGAGCACGACTGCATCCCCGTCCGCCTGCGGCCCCGCTGACTCCGACGGCGTCAGCGCCCGCAGCCGGTCGACGGCGCCGCTGGAGCCGAACTGTGCGGCGCCCAAGGAGCCGACGAAGTAGCCACGCCGACAGCGCCCCGACTCTTCGAAGCCCCGGAACACCGGATAGACGGCGGCGAACCCACCCGGCAGGCGTTCGGCGCCGACCGCTCCGCGGGTCACGACGCCGTGCCGGTCGAGGAGCGCCTCGGCGGCGGCGAATGCCCGTCGGGTCGGGTCCGGCTCGACTGGCGGCAGCAGCGACCAGCGCCCGGCAGCGGTCGGCGGTCCGGTTCGGGTCGGAAGCCGGGGCCGCGGCGGTCCACTGCGCCCGTAGAGCCGGGTCCGTGGCGGAGACCGCCGCGGACGGTGCGTGCCACCGGATCCGACGAGAGCGCGCAACGGCGCGAGTGTGTCGTTGGTGAGCCGGCCTGCCCATACGAGATCCCACAACGCCTCGTGCATGGCGTCGTCGTCGGTGGCGCCGATCGCGTCGGCGAGCTGGCGGAAGAAGAAGGCCCCGCCGGGGCTCAAGGCGTCGATGATCTGTCGATGCAGGTCGCCGTCGGCTTCAACCGGTTGGGGGAGGGTGAGTGGCGCCGACTCGGCCACATGCAGGCTGACCCAGCCGTCGCCGCCCGGCAGCGCACCCGAGCCCGACCAGAGCACCTCTCCCGCGGCGGTGAGCTCGTCGAGCATGGCCGGCGCATAGTCGCGGACCCGGCTCGCGAGCACCAGGCTCTCGAGGGCGGATGTCGGCACGGGGAACCCGGCGAGCTGCTCGACAACAGCGAGGACGCCATCGGCCCCACGCAGGCCGCTGTCGACGTGCTGCCAGATCGGCAGGAACCTGGCCAAGGTCCGCGGCTCGACCGGTTCGACGTCGCGACGCAGGCGTGCCAGCGACCGGCTGCGGAGCCGGCGCAACACACCGGCGTCGCACCACTCGGTCCCGCTGCCGCCGGGACGGAACTCGCCGTCGACCACGCGACCCTCGGCCGCCAGGCGGCGCAGCGTCTCGTCGACCACGGCCGGCCCGAGGCCGAGGCGATCGGCCGCGTCGTGTCGCGTGAACGGGCCATGGGTGCGGGCGAATCGGCTGACGACGTCACCGACCGGGTCAGCCACCGGCTCTAGGAACGGGTCGGGCACGCCGTCGGGCACCGGAGCACCGAGCGCATCGCGTAGGCGACCGACGTCTTCGACGGCGGCCCAGACGGTCGAGTCGCGCCAGGCGATCTCGACCGCGCGGTCTTGGGTCGCAAGCTCGGCCAGCCATCCGGCGACCGCCTCCGGCGTGCGGGCCCGCTGCCGTACCTCGTCGGCGGTCATGGGGCCGACCTCGCGGAGGAGGTCGGCGACTCCTTCGAGATCACGGACCTGTCGATCGGGCGCGAGTCGCTGTAGCTCGGACTCGACCTCGTCGATCGCCTCGGCGTCGAGGAGCTCGCGAAGCTCGGCCCGGCCGAGCAGCTCGGTGAGCAGGCTCGAGTCGATCGACAGGGCGGCCGCCCGGCGCTCGGCGAGGGGGCTGTCGCCGCCGTACAAGAACTCCGCCACGTAGCCGAACTGGCCGAACAGCAGGCTCTGCGCGAACGGCGACGGTGTCTGGGTCTGCGTCTCGACCAACCGGATCCGGCGGGCCGCGATGTCGGCGAGGAGCTGCCGGAGCGCCGGCACGTCGTAGACGTCGCGCAGGCACTCCCGCATCGCCTCGAGGACGATCGGGAAGTCGGGATAGCGGTGCACCACCTCGAGCAGCTGCGCCGAGCGCTGTCGCTGCTGCCAGAGAGCGTTGCGCCGGTCCGGCCCGGCTCGCCGGGGCAGCAGCAGTGCCCGGGCGGCGCACTCACGGAAGCGGGCGGCGAACAGCGCCGAGCCGCCGACTTCCCTGGTCACGAGGTCTTCGATCTCGTCGGGGTCGAAGACGAACGCCTCCGGCCCGGGCGGGTCGGCGTCGGCCTGCGGCAGCCGGATCACGATGCCGTCGTCGCTCGCCGTTGCCTTCGCGTTGACGCCGTAGCGCTCGCGCAGTCGGGCGTCGAGCGCCAGCGCCCACGGCGAGTGGACGGCGAGCCCGTACGGCGAGTGCAGCAGGACCCGCCAGTCGCCGGACTCGTCGGTGCCTCGCTCCACGACGAGCGTCTGGTCGGTCGGCAGCTCGCCGGTGGCCCGGCGTTGCTCGTCGAGGTAGCCAACGAGGTTGGTCGCGGCGGTGGCGCCCAGCCCGATCCGCTCGCAGCGAGTCACCGCCGCGGCCTCGTCGGTGTCGGCGAGCTCGCGAGTGAACGCGCCGATCGCGGCTCCGAGCTCGGCCGACCGCCCGACGGCGTCGCCCTTCCAGAACGGCAGACGCCCCGGCTGCCCGGGCGCCGGCGTCACCAGTACGCGGTCGTGGGTGATGGTGTCGATCCGCCAACTGGTCGAGCCGAGCACGAAGACGTCGCCGACGCGGGACTCGAAGACCATCTCCTCGTCGAGCTCGCCGACCCGGGTCGGCCGATGGCCGCCGTCGCTGCCAGCCAAGAAGGCGCCGTAGAGACCGCGATCGGGAATCGTGCCGCCGGAGGTCACGGCCAGGCGCCCGGCATTGGGTCGGCCGGTCAAGGTGCCAGAGGACCGATCCCACACCAGTCGGGGCCGGAGGCCGGCGAACTCGTCGGACGGATAGCGGCCCGCGAGCAGCTCGAGCGTGGCGTCGTACGCCGACCGCGGCAGCTCTGCGAACGGGGCGGCCCGGCGTACCGTCGCGTACCAGGTGTCGACGTCGAGCGTGTCCATCGCGGCGGCCGCGATCGTCTGCTGGGCCAGCACGTCGAGCGGGTTGGCGGGTACGTCGAGCTCCTCGATCGCGCCGGCCCGGATCCGTTCGAGGGCGACCGCGGCTCGCAACAGGTCGGAGCGGTTGGTCGGGAAGAACACGCCGCGCGACGTCTCGCCCACCTGGTGGCCGGCCCGACCAACCCGTTGTACCCCACTCGCGATCGACGGCGGGGTCTCGACCTGGACGACGAGGTCGACCGCCCCCATGTCGATGCCGAGCTCGAGGCTGCTGGTCGCCACGACGCAGGGGAGCCGACCGGCCTTGAGGTCTTCTTCGATCAGCTTGCGCTGCTCCTTACTGACCGAGCCGTGATGGGCTCGCGCGATGACGTCGACCGCGCCTCGCGACGCGCCCGACTGGGCCATGACCTGCGCTGGCGGCTCGGGTTCGAGCGGCAGGTCGGCGCCGGCTCGTTCGGCAGCGATCTCGTTGAGCCGGGCGGTCAGCCTCTCGGCGACCCTACGGGAGTTGGCGAAGACGATGGTCGACCGGTGGGCCTCGATCAGGTCAACGATGTGCTCCTCGACATGGGGCCAGATCGACGGTTTGCGCGGGGCGTCGTCGCCGGACCCGCCGGAGGGGCCGGACCGGTCGGAAGGGCTGGTCCCGCCGAGTGCGGTCATGTCCTCGACCGGGACGACCACCGACAAATCCCACTCCTTCGGCGCCGGCGGGGCCACGACCTGCACCGGAGCTGACCCGCCGAGGGCCGTGCCGCTAAGAAACGTGGCCACCCGGTCGACCGGCCGCACGGTGGCCGACAGGCCGATCCGCTGCGCCGGCGCCGGCAGCAGCGCGTCGAGCCGTTCGAGCGACACGGCGAGGTGCGCGCCACGTTTGGTGCCCGCGACCGAGTGCACCTCGTCGACGATCACCGTGTCGACGCCGCGCAGCGCCTCGCGGGCTCGCGACGTCAGGAGCAAGAACAGCGACTCCGGCGTCGTGATCAAGATGTCGGACGGCGTCTTGGCAAACCGGCGTCGCTGGTCGGCCGGGGTGTCGCCGGACCGGACCGCCACCTCAACGTCACGGGCCGGAGTGCCGAGCCGAGTGGCGGTGTGGGCGACGCCGCGCATCGGCGTCCGTAGGTTGCGCTCGACGTCGACGGCCAATGCCTTGAGCGGCGACACGTAGACGACTCGGCATCGTCGGGACGGGTCAGTGACGGGGGAGACGGTCGTCAGCCGGTCGATCGCCCACAAGAACGCCGCGAGCGTCTTGCCGGATCCGGTCGGAGCGACGACCAGGGCGTTGGCACCGGAGCTGATCGCGGCCCACGCACCGGCCTGGGCGTTGGTCGGAGCCGCGAAGGTCTCGTCGAACCAGCTCCGGGTCGCGGTCGAGAACCGATCGAGTACGTCGCTCACGCCGCCATCGTGGCGCAACCCACCGACAGCCGTACTCGCCTCAGTGCAGGTCGACCGAGCTCCAGCTGAGACCCCCGTCCTCGGTGCGGCACAGACTGCCGTCGCCGTCGATGAC
Source organism: Actinomycetota bacterium (assembly GCA_046725375.1). Classification (GTDB taxonomy): domain Bacteria; phylum Actinomycetota; class Actinomycetes; order Propionibacteriales; family Nocardioidaceae; genus DATFRX01. Next base: position 4,790 of record JBKOYM010000073.1, on the reverse strand, counting down.
GTAGCCGACGTCGGCGCTGGTGAAGCCGATGTAGCGATAGGGGCCGTCGCCGAGGCCCTCGACGGTTAGCGGAGCGGCGCGGTCGACGACCCGACTTTCGCTGTCGGAGGCGACGAATGCCGTGTCGGCATCGATCGCAGCGACGAAGCGGGGCCGATCGGAGGCCGTCCACTCGAGAGGCTCGGCGTCCCACGTCAGACCCTGGTCGGAGCTCTTGACCAGCTCGGGGCTTGGCCCGCCGCACAAGGCCCACACCGCGCCACTGGTGGCGCTGAGGTCGGTCGGCTTGCAGCCGATGACGCCGCGACTCCACTGCCCCCCGCCGTCGGCGGTACGGAGGAACTCGCCGTCCTCGGTGTCGGTCGCTACCCCGAAGGAGTGCTCGCCGAGCGTGACCGCCTGGTGAATGGCGATGTCGGGTGCCTCGGTTACTTCGGTGAGCGCGTCCGAGCCCTCCGTTGTGGCCAGCACGACGCGCTGGGTGGAGCGGTAGCGGTAGCCGACCGCCCAGGCCTCGTCGCCCCAGGCCTCCAGCGCCACCACACGAACGCCCTCGGGTTGCTTCAGCCGGTTCCAGTTGTGGCCGCCGTCGATCGTTCCGAACGTGGCGGCGCCGTTGGTCGCCCAGCCGGTGTTTCCGTCTCCGGAGAATCGGACGGCGGTCGCCGCCCGCCGGTGGCTGCCCGGCAGCGCCGTGTATTCGACGTCGACGCTGTCGTCGCTGGCGTAGCCGACGCCGAGCACGTTGCAGATTTGCCCCGCGCAGGTGCCGGAGCCGGCGACCCAGAACTGATCGGGAGCCGATCCCGACACCGAGGCGACCTGGAGATCCGTGACGCCGACCGATTCGCCGGCCTTGAGCCGGGGCAGTTTCGGTGGGCTCGAAAAGCCCTCCGCCTGGCCACGCGTGAACTCCTGAGCCCGGCCGTCCGATCTCCGGTCCATGGTCGCGCCGTCGTGGCCGGCGGTCGGCTCGATCGTACGCACTCGGCCGGCCGGCTCCGCCGTCTGGTGCGAATCCGGGGTCGGCCTGAGGGCCGAAGCGCCGACGACGATCGCGCCGGCCATGGCGGCTGCGACGACGACCGCCCCGGAGCGCCGCCGACGCCGACGGCGCCGACGGCGCGCGGCACCCCGATGGATGCGGTCGAGGGTGTCGTCATCGTCGTCGCCGATCTTGGCGCGTTGGCTGCCAGAGCGCAGCGCCTCGCGCAGCTCGTCCTCGAAGGGGTCGGGGCGATCGCTCACGGCGTACCCTCCGACTGCACCTCGGTCGGGGCCACCCGGTCGCTGAAGGACGCCGCATGCTGACGCAGCTTCTGGATGGCCTTCGACGCCTGGCTCTTGACGGTGCCGATCGAGCAACCCATCGTGGCGGCTACCTCGGATTCGGTCATGTCTTCGTAGTAGCGCAGCGCGATCACGGTGCGTTGCCGTGGCGGCAGGTCCTGCAATGCGCGCCAGAGCTCGGTGTCACCGTGGCGGTCCTCGTGGCGCGACTCCGGCGGCTCGTCGGTCAAGTGCTCGCGGCGACGCCCCCGCCACAGGCTGATGTTGCGGTTGACCATGATGCGACGGACATATCCCTCGGGGTTGTCGCGGGTTTGGATCCGGCTCCAGTGCAGCAACGTACGCTCCAGCGCGTCCTGCACGAGGTCGGCTGCGGCCTCGTCACAGCCGGTGAGAACGCGCCCGAATCGGTGGAGTTCGGGCATACGGGCACGTACGAACGCGTCAAAGGCGGCGGTCTCGTCGTGCCGCAAGGCGTAGCTCCCAGCGTCGACGGGAAGTGAGGTCACTCCGGTCCCGGCAGTAGCCGTTTCAACGCTAGGCATTGTGCATCCTCACGCCCCCAGGACGCACGAATCCCGCCCGATGGTTGCCCGACTGAGACCAAGTGGTCTGCATCGGACCTGTCGGAAGGCTCGAAACCCGTTCGATCGGTGTCGGCGTCTCGACATAGAGTGCGATCTCGTGCGGGAGAAGTCTGAAACGGTGCCCGACGACTCGGCCCGGCTCGGCGACTCGGGTGTCGACGGGCCGATGATCTCGGCGACTGGACTTCGCAAGCGGTACGGCGGTTTCGAGGCCGTCCGCGGTATCGACGTACGCGTGGAGCGCGGCGAGGCGTTCGGTTTCCTCGGCCCCAACGGCGCCGGCAAGTCGTCGACCATGCGGATGATCGGGGCGGTGTCGCCGGTCAGCGACGGCGAGCTCCGGATCCTCGGGCTCGACCCGGCAACCCACGGTTCCGAGATCCGGGCCCGATTGGGCGTCTGCCCGCAGCTCGACACGCTCGACATGGAGATCACCGTCCGCGAAAACCTCACGGTCTATGGCCGCTACTTCGGGATGTCCCGAGAGGAGTGCGCGGAGCGGGCCGACGAGCTGCTGAGCTTCGTCCAGCTGACCGAGAAGGCCAAGGGTTCGGTCGAGGAGCTGTCCGGCGGCATGAAGCGCCGGCTCTCGATCGCCCGCTCGCTGATCAACTCGCCCGACATCCTGCTGCTCGACGAGCCGACCACCGGCCTCGACCCACAGGCGCGGCATCTCGTGTGGGAGCGATTGTTCCGGCTGAAGCAGCAGGGTGTCACGCTCGTCCTGACGACGCATTACATGGACGAGGCCGAGCAGCTCTGCGATCGGCTCGTGGTCATGGACAAGGGGCTCATCGTCGCCGAGGGATCGCCGACCGATCTGATCCAGTCCCACTCGACGCGCGAGGTCACCGAACTCCGATTCAGAGTCGGTGAGCACGACGACGTCGCCAGCCAGGTGAAAGACCTGGCCGACCGGGTGGAGGTCTTGCCCGATCGGGTGCTGCTCTATGCCGACGACGGCGAAGCGGCGGCGGTCGCCGTCCACGAGCGCGGGCTGGAGCCGATCTCGGTCCTCGTCCGGCGTTCGACGCTCGAAGACGTCTTCTTGCGGCTGACCGGCCGCACGCTGATCGACTGAGGCCGTCGCGATGGAGTTGGTGCTGCGCCAGTTCGACTACTGGGCGACGACGTACCGCCGGACTTGGCGAGGCAGCGTCGTGTCGACGTTCGTGATGCCGCTGTTCTATTTGCTCGGCATGGGCGTCGGGCTGGGCTCGTTCGTCGACGACGGGTCGCGCTCGGAGCTGCCCGGCGGGGTCACCTATCTCGAGTTCGTCGGGCCTGGCTTGCTCGCCACGATGGTGATGATGACGGCCGTCTTCGAGTCGACCTACCCGGTCTTCGCCAACATCAAGTGGACCAAGGTCTACGAGTCGATGCTGGCGACCCCACTGAGTGTCGTCCACGTGCTCAACGGACATCTGCTCTACGTCGCGTTCCGGGCCGCCACGATGAGCCTGGTCTTCATGATGGTGTTGTCGCTGTTCGGCGTCGTCCACTCGGTCATGGGCGGTGTTGTAGCGGTCGTCGTCGCGATCGCGATCGGCATGGCGTACGCGACACCGGTCTTCGCATACTCCGCCAAGCTGAAGACCGACAGCGGATTCTCGCCGCTGTTTCGGCTCGGCCTGCTCCCGATGTTCTTGTTCTCCGGCGCGTTCTTTCCCATCGAGAACCTGCCCGACGGCATCGAGTGGCTCGCGTACATCACGCCGGTCTGGCACGGCGTCGAGCTGTGTCGCGATGTCACTCTCGGCATGGTCGACTGGACCGCCGACGTCGGGAGTGCGTGCTATCTGGTCACGTGGATCGTCGTCGGGTGGGGGCTCGCGCGATGGTCGTTCGGCAACCGGCTGGCGGAGGGTGCCCGATGACGACGCTGTCCGCGCGGGTGCTGCCGTTGCCGGTCTACGGCGCCGGCTGGCGGCTGGTTCAGCGCAACTACCTCGTCTACAAGCGGGCCTGGGTCGTCTTCCTGACCGGGTTCCTGGAGCCGGTGCTCTACCTGTTCTCGATCGGGATCGGGGTCGCCGACCTCGTCGACAAGTTCACCCTGTCCGACGGCACGGTGATCGGCTACACCGAGTTCGTCGCGCCGGCGCTGCTGGCCTCGGCGGCGATGAACGGCGCGCTGTTCGACTCGACCTACAACATCTTCTTCCGGATGAAGTACGCCAAGCTCTACGACGCCGTCCTGGCGACGCCGCTGCGTACGTGGGACGTCGCCACCGGTGAGGTCACGTGGGCACTGCTGCGCGGCACGGCGTACTCGGCGATGTTCGTCGTGGTCATGGTCGCGATGGGGCTGGTGTCATCGTGGTGGGCCGTGCTCACGCTGCCGGCCGCGATGCTGATCGGCTACGGGTTCGCCGGGGCCGGCATGGCGCTCACCACATGGATGAAGTCGTGGCAGGACTTCGAGTACGTGCAGCTGGTGATCATGCCGATGTTCCTGTTCTCGGGCACGTTCTATCCGCTCGACACGTACCCGTCCTGGCTCCAGTGGATCGTCCAGGTCACGCCGCTCTACCAGGGAGTCGAGCTGTGCCGTGGCTTCGCGACCGGCACGATCGGGTGGGGGATCCTCGTCGCGATCGCCTATCTCGCGGCCATGGGCACGATCGGCATGTACGTCGCGTCTCGCCGCCTTGGCACCCTCCTGCTGCACTGACGTCGCCGATCCGTCACTCGGACAGCGACCATCCGTCACCCGGGCGCCAACGATCCGTCACCCGAGTCCGTCCAACTGACGGATGGTCACTGTCCGAGTGACGGATCGTCGCGGGTGAGCTCGGCGTCGAGGACCGACTGCAGCCGCTCCACCTCGGGGGCGAGGCCGATGTCGCGAGCGCAGCCGCCGATCATGTCCCGGAAGAGCGCGCCGGTCTCGACGACCGCGCTGTCGATGTG